>APFI01000058.1 GCA_000403945.1 Desulfovibrio sp. Dsv1 | reverse complement strand
GAGAGAGAGAGAGAGAGAGAGAGAGAGAGAGAGAGAACAGAAAAATCAACATTGCTTTTGCATTTCTATTGGTATTTTTTCACCATTAAAGCATATTGAATATCTGTCGTTCTGTAAAGTTCTTTCCAATGTCAGCCTTTATGCCTTGCCAGACAGTGGCTTAATTACATATATCGGAATAAATAAGAATTTCATTACCCTTGTGGGACAATATTTTTGCAGGGCATGCCCATTGCGTTAAAATGAGACGGGGCAGAGCTGATCTGGCAATCACTCCGCTTTGACGGAACCCTGCCCACGCCCGGGCGTAGCGTCTTTTGAAATTGATGAGGTTCCCCGGAGTCGTTGGTGCCGGAGAAAAGACTGCCACCTTCACGGAAAGACCTTCTCTGGAAATGCACAGACAGATCTGGACGCATGGCAGGAGCATTTTGAACGTTTGAATCAGGCGATTCGCCGCCGGACGGACATGCGACCGATTGCCGGCACCGGCTCGGCCTGGGTGCATGGCGGGCCGGAAATGGGGAATTCATATATATGGACACGAATCGGGAAATACCGACATAATGCAGGATCCGCCGCAGGGGCGCGCCGGTTCCTGATAGGCGCCAGGCTTCACCGGCCGGCCGCTGCCAAAAGTGTGAAAGTTTCTGGACGCTACCCCCCAAAATCAGCCCCATGTAAAGGCTTTTTGTGTAATATGGTCGCGGTATGGTTTGGCATGGCCGGAACGTGTTATTCCGGCGTATTTCCAGCACAATGGATGCGTTTTTTTGCGCGGACGTTCCGGCGGAGGAGCGAAACTTGCCGGTCAGTAACGCCAATTTGCCCTAACCGTTCGCCAGTTCCAGATAGGTGGCGCTCTGGCTGCCCTTTTCCGACACGCTCACGCTGATCAGCCGCACCGCGCGGGCCTGTGGGTCCGGATTCGCGGCCAGCCGGTCGGCCACACCGTGCCAGATGTGGCGAGAGAGATTTTCCGAAGAGGGATTGACGCGGTCAAAGGGCGGCGTTTCGTTGAGCACGCAATGGTCCAGATCGCGCAGCACGTCCCTGAGCGCGTTTTTCAATATCTTGAAATCCAGCAGCAATTCGGTGTCCGGCGTGAGTTCGCGGCCTTCCACGCAAAGCTCAACGCCGAAGTTGTGGCCGTGCAGGCGTTCGCATTTGCCCTGGTAATGCCGCAGGGCGTGCCCGGCCGAAAATTCGTCGCGCACGGTGAGGCGCCAGCAGTGTCGCCCGTTCATGAGACTATCCACCAGACCACCAAGGCCGAGAGAAAAACGACAATCAGGGCCAGAACGATGCGCAAGTTCTGTTTCCATTCAAAACCGGAGGTATCGTCTTCCAGGTCGGCAGCGCCGCCGGAGATGAAAGAAGGGTTGAAAATGCGTTGCAGCCAGGACGTGAAAGACATGGTTCTCCTGTAGGCCAAGGGCTGTTTTAATGCGTTATCACTGTGGTCAATAATCCCTTAAACTTTTATGCACTGCGATGTTCTTGAATAATTGCCGGTTTTATATCTCAACCTTTGAGAATAAGTGACTCCGGTAGCACGCCATACAGGTGCAGCATATAACAACTGTATGTTTTTTCAAAATATCCGGCAAATGCCTACGGCGTTATGAAGTGCGGCACGAAGCGCGAAAGGCCGCCGGTAACCGGGGTATCGTCCTCAACTCCAGGCAGTTCGCGAAAACCGCTGGAACTCACGCCGATAGCCGCAGGTGCCGGTACGTTTTGCGCCTCAGGCATACAGGGATACTTCGCGTCCAGCGGGCGCTTGCGCCGCTCTTCAGCGCGTTCGGAAATCTTTTGATTCAAGCCGGTTATGGCGTCCGGGCGCACGCGCCTGCCCCATAGCGCCCCGGTGATGTCCCCCACCCGGCGCACTGAACATTACGCCTGTGGCGTTTTGCCCGCCGGCGCAAGGGGCCCCGGCATCCGCTTCCGGCAAGCCGCCGGGCGTTTCTTCCACGCTTTGCCGGACCACCCCGGAAACATGCGTCCGCAATTCCTGTCCATCAACCGCGATAACGGCAACTTTCCTTTTTACGCGCTCCCTGATTGCGTCCATCCGCAGCCCCCTGCCGATCTGGATGACTGTCTGGCGATGACCAGTCCTCACCGGCCTGGCGGTCCGCCTCCATTTTCTTGAACGGGAAGTCTGGTCCAAGCAAAAGGGCCTGAATCCTGCGGATTCAGCCCTTTTGCGGTTTTATCCAATACGGCTTCAGGCATTCAGCCCACGAGCGATTTCCAATGCATTGGCCTGTTCGTCAAAGTTCGCAAAACCGGACTGATGCAACGCATCCAGCACCGTATCATCCCAGTTCCAGGTGGCATAGATGACCGGCTTGTGGAAAGAGGATCGGAAGCTCTGCAATTCGCTACGGTAAAAATCTTCCTTGGGCGTATCCAGATGCTCACGCAGCTGTTCATGCCGCCGTTGCAGTTCGCCTTCGTACCACTCCTGAATATCCTGCGGTTCCTTGTATTTTTTGAGGATATGTCCATAGCCGGCTTTTTCCATAAGCTCCGCCAGACGCTTGTGATGCTGCTGGCCAAGCCATCTGCCGAGTCGCGAAGTGGGTATATTTTCCTCTTCCACCGCCGCGATGTCAAAAACGGTCTGATAATAGGTGTCCGGCACCACAGAGGCCGAGGTAATGCCGGCGATGGCAACCAGACCACGCAAAATGAGACTGTTGGAAACGCCCTGCCCGCAGAAGCCCACCTTTTTGCCGTATTTCTGGCCGGTGAAAATGCTGACCAGTATGGCCCAGACCACAGCCGGGTCCTCTTCATCATAGATGTGGGCCAGACGGGCATTATCGCGGTCCGTAGCCAGAACCATCTGGGTCATGTCGTTGGAGCCGATGGAAAAGCCGTCGAACTCGCTGATGAACTGCTTGGCCAGGATGGCGTTGGAAGGCAGCTCGGACATCAGGATGATCTTCAGGCCGTCCTGACCGCTTTTGAGCTTATGCACCTGATCCAGATAACAGCGCATGGAACGGGCTTCCTCAAGGGTGCGCACAAAGGGCAGCATAATGCGCAGATTGCTGCCGCCGTACACGCCGCGCGCCAGTTTGAAGGCTTCGATCTCCCAATCGTGAATATTGCGCGACACGCCGCGATAACCCAGCATGGGGTTAGCCTCCCGATGCTCGAACAGGTTGCCGCCCAGAAGATTGCGGTATTCGTTGCTCTTGAAGTCCGTGGTGCGGTAGGTGATGGGCTTGCCATAGAAGGCCATCGCAAAGAGCGCCAGATTTTGAGCCAGAGTCTGAACGTAATGTTCCTTGCCGGTACGGAAGCCGCGCGCCTTGATGATGGAGCGGATTTTCTCCGGCATATTGCGCACGTCGTCCATTTCTTTTTTGAGGCCGGTGCGCAAACCGATCTCTTCGCGCAGATGGCAAATGTTTTCCAGCAGTTTGGTCACAGCGGGCAAAACCCGAATCCGCTGCACATGGACTTCCACGCTGGCTTCAATTTCCGCCGCGCGCTTGGCCGATTCCGGATCGGCGGACGGCAGCAGGGCAAGCTCGTCGTCGTAGCCCATGATGATCCGCACATGGTCCGCCAGATCGGGCGAGGTTTTCAGCACCTCGATACGGCGCGAGGCCATTTCCATATGCTGGTCGATCTTGTGATCCAGCTCACGCATCTTGCGGTGTTGCAGCAGCACCTCTTCGGCGCTCAGGCTCTTGTCGGCATCGGCCAGGGCGTTCACCTCGGCGGCCAGACCGGTCATCTCGCCCACATATTCACGCAGATTGAAATTGAAGACGATCAGTCCGGCGGCCATCTGCTCACGCAAGACCTTGGAAAGGCGGTCTTCCAGCTCTCTGAGTTTTGCCTGGACCACGACATCCAGTTCGCCGTTGTCAAAGGCTTCCAGGGCTTGGGGATGGATGCTGATATTGCCCAGCATGAACTCCGCGCGCAACAAACCCACTTCAAATTGCGGATGATTGCGCAAACGCGAAAGGAAGAGGGCCTGACCCACATCGGCCAGCACCAGCCCCACCTTTGTTTTGGTGAACGGCAGCTTGGCCACATCCATCTCGCCGCCGACCTGATGCAATGGCAGCAGCCCCCGGTAGACACGCCCGCGCGTGCCGTCCACGGTCACTTCAGCGCCATCCAGGGCACGCAACACGTCCACCCGCTGAATGCCGATGACCGCAGCGATGCCCAGCTCACGCGAAGTGATGGCCGCATGGCTGGTATCGCCGCCCACGTCCGCCATGATGGCCGAAGCCACACGCATGCCCGGCACCATGTCCGGGTCGGTCCGTTCAGCGGCCAGCACGTCGCCCTTGGCTATTTTGTTCAGCTCCAGAGCGGAACGCAAAAAGCGCACCGTCCCCTGCCCGGCGCCGCGCGAAGCGCCGTTGCCTTCCACCAGAATTTCCGCCTCGGCCGCAGCCTTGGCGTCCACCTCGCGGCGGCGCATGAAAATGGTGGTGGGATGCAGCTCCAGATCTTCATTCCAGCGGGTTTCAGGCCGCGCCTGAACAAACCAGAGCCTGTCGTTGGCGTCAATGCAGAACTCCGTATCCATGATCATGCCGCCGTAAGCTTTGCTCACGGCGCGCACGCCCTTTGCCACGCGCTCGGCCTGGCTCAGCGACAGGGCCCAGCGCAGAGCTTCCAGCTCGGGCACAGGCACTTCGCGGGTGCCGCCCTTCTCGTCATAGACAATTTTCATGTCCTTGCAGCCCATCTGACGGATGACCACCTCGCTGCCGTCGTCGCGCTGGAAAACATAAAGCTTGTCAGGCGTCACCTTGCCGCCCACCACCGCCTCGCCGAGACCGTAGCTGGCGTCGATGCTGACCAGATCCTCGCGGTCCGTGCCCCGGCAGCCGGTGGCCGTGTCGGCGGAAAAAGCCGTGCCGGAAATCACGGGATTGATCATCTGCATCATGCAGACGGACAGCGAGGTATGCTCAATGGCCCATTCCTGCTTGGCCAGTTCGGCGATGGATTCGTCCCCGGTTTCCTCGGCCCGGGCCAGGGCATCCAAGATGGCTTCGCGCCGGTACGTCATGGAACGCAGATTATACGCGGAAGAGCAGTCCCAATGATAAGCCTCAACCACCCTGTCCTCGCCGACCATATTCAAATAGGTGTCTTGCAGGCCGGCAAAGGCTTTTTTGCGCGAATCCTCACCTGCGGCGGAGGAACGCACGGCCACCGGGGTCATGTCGTCGCCGTTTTCTTCACAGATGGCTTTATATGCGCCGCGCACGGCTTCAGCCACGTCAGTGGGCACATCCACGGAAAGGATCGCCGCCTGCACCATCACCGAGCGTTTGCGCAACTGGTCAATGCCTTCGGGCGACGTGGCAAAGCCTTCCACTATATTATTGATGAATGTTCTCAGTTTTGTATGGGCCTGCTCGCCTTCCGCCTTGGCGGCCTCATGGCTCTGCCTGCCCAACTGGCGCACGAATTTTTGCAGGAAGTCGGGATCCTGATTGATTTCGGGATCATTCCAGTCAATCCGGCCGTATTCTTTGTCCACCACGGAACGCACAACACGGCCATTGACCCTGGTCTCATCCAGCAGACGATGAAACGCCAGCGAGGAGATGGCGCGGAAATACGGCGCCTGAATACTTTCAATCTGACTGATCAGAGCCGTATTATAGTTCTTGCCACCTACAAGCAACTCCGCTTCGGGACCAAGCTTCACGATGTCCGCGCCGGTCAACACCAGCTTTTTCTGAATCAAATCGACAGAATCAGTTTTGGGCTTGGCCTGCGCGGTCCTGGCGGCGGAACTTTTAGCCATGACTTCCTCCGGTTTGGCGGGAAAGAGCATCTTTATCTGCTAGAATACTATACCGGTATCGGAAAACTGTCCACAGATTCACGTGCCGCGGCTTAGCCCACACGGGAACCGCAATAGGGACAGAAGGGCACATTATCCATGGGGATAGGCTGCCCGCAGGCCTCGTTGCTGCACATGCGCGGCACCGGCCCGAGTTCCACAATCAATTCACCCTCGCGCACAGAAACCATTTGCTTGCTTTCCTTGAAATCGGCAGTCTTGAGCACGCGTTTGACAATACCATCCACCGGGGCCAGCACCGCCTTTTCCTGTTTCATGATCGAAACATTGAAAAGTTCCTCGCCGGCTTTGACCACATCGCCGGAATGCACATACATGACCCACAAATCACCGTTACTGGGAGCGGCCACCTGGTAGCGGTTGGAAGGATCGGCCATCAGCGCGCCTTTGCCCTTCTGGCCCGCGGGCTGGCTGACCTGCACCTCGCAGCTCATGAATTCCGAATCCAGCACATAGCGGCAAATGGAAATGCCCGCATCATTGGGGCGTGAAATGCTCAACAGCGCCAGGTGATGGGGTTTGCCGCTGGTTTCGTTGAAGTACAGATCCTGCCCGACTTTCAAGCCTTCAAACCAGACATGCAGCGGCAGATTGTTGGGATCGCCGTACCTGGCCTTGAACTGGATGGTTTTCAGGGCGTCGGCCGGATGGTTGAGGTAGAGCACGAATTCTTCAGCGTTGGGCTGCCGCTTGAGAAGCTCCGTGCAGGCTTTCTCCTCGGCGGCCAGATTGACGTCCGGCAGGGTTTCCAGAGGCGAATTTTCAGTGCGTTTGGCAATGGCGGCTTTCCAGTCGGAACCGAAAGCGCTTTCATAGACCCAGTCCGCGGGGAAACCCAGAGGCAGCCTGCCGAATTTGCCCATCAGCAGGTTGCGGAAAGCGTCATTGCAATCCTGATAAATGGAGAGGCGGGCCTTGCGCATTTCCGGAGAGAGTTTAGCCTCCGGCGTGCGGGTCACTTCACCCAACACTTCAAGAAGATAGCGCACCTCATCCTCGCCGCCGCGCTTCCAGGCCCCGGTCACGGCCAGAAAAGCCGTGTTCCAGGTAATCTGCGAACCTGGCGTCACGTCGTGATAGCGCACAATCTGTCGGGTTCCTTCCAGAAATTTGAGCATATAGGGCAACAGGTGGATGTATCCCTGTTTCATGGCCCCTTCCTGTGAGGAGGATGTGGCTCCGCCGGGCATGCCGTGCAGGGTGACGTCGTAGTCGATACCCTGAAAGTACGGCGCGCAGTAGCGGTCGTAATAGGGCATGATCTGTTTGCAGACGAAATTGGCGTCACGGATGGCCTTTTTGTCCAAGCGGCACTTGAGGCCCAATTCATCCTCAAGATAAGCCATGGTGGAAAGCACGTCGCCCTGCCCGTACGAGCGCACCGCGGAACCCAGACCCACGTCAAGAATGTGCGCGCCGGCCCTGGCCGCCGCGCCGCAGGCAGGGACGAACAGGCCGTCCGTGTAATGGCGGTGGTAATGCAGCACCAGTTCGGGCCAGGCCTTGCGCAGCGCACTCACCAGTTCGGTCATGAAACGCGGCGGACAGACGCCGCCCATGTCCTTGAGCCCCAGAATGATATGGCGCGACGCCTCCCTGGGGTCCACGCCCATCACGTCGCCCACCATGCGCAAAATAGCCCCGGTGACACCGAGATAATGGGGCGTGTCAAAGCCTCTGGCCCAGGACATGGACAACGCGGGCTGGAAGATGACGTCCTTGCGGGACATGACCACTTCCGCGATGGGCCGCATGTTTTCCACATGGTTGAGAAAGTCGAAGCAGCGCACCACCTGGTAGTGGTCGCAAATCATTTCTCCGGTTTTACGCATCAGGTTGCGCGGCTGAGGCGTATATCCCAGCACGTTGGTGGAGCGCACCAGCAACTGCTTGAGCGTCTTGGGCGCGAAGCTGTTCCACTCCCTGGCTTCGGTGAAGGGATAGGTCATGTTGGCCATCATGGCCACATGGAAGTGCGCGCCGCCGCCATTCTCAATGGAAAAATAACCCACATTGTCCAGATAGGGGCCGATAAGCCTGTCTTCAGCCAGCCGGAAGCGGTTGCCGGAGTTGGACTGGGTGAAATCGCGCGGCGTGGTGTCGGTGAAATGCACGCAGCCGGAATCGCGGATGTAATCCAGCGTCGCCAGTCTGTCGCCCTGCGGATAGGGCGAAGGATGCCGCCGGGCCGCCGTGCTGATGATGGGCAGCGCAGGTTCAAAAGGTCCGAGACAGGGCGTGGTGTCCGAGCGATATTCCCCAAGCTGGACATAGGGGTTGAAGCCCTTGGCCGAAATTTCAGCCACCAGCCGGGCCAGCCGTTCCCCTTCCGGGGCCAGGTCCGTATAGAGCATCAGCTCGGGATGGTCGGCGATAAAGCTGGTGTTGATGTCGCCTTTGCGGAACAGTGGATTCTTGATGACCTTGCGGAAGAAGGGAATGGTGGTCTTGATGCCGCCGATGACGTATTCGCCCAGCGCGCGGGTCATGATGCCCAGCGTCTTTTCCCAGTCATGGGCGTAGGCGATCAGCAGCGCGCCCGCGGAGTCGTAGTTGGCCGGAAATTCATATCCGGCGCTGATGTTCGAGTCCAAGCGCACGCCCAGGCCGCCAGGCGAGACATAGCGCGAAATCAGACCGGAATTGGGCGAGAAGTTGTCTTGCGGATTTTCACAGTTGATGCGTACCTGCATGGCACAGTACGAGGGCCGCAGATTTTCTTCGCGATAGCGCAGCTCCGCCCCGAAAGCCACGGCGATCTGTTCTTCCACCAAGTCGATGCCGTAACGGCATTCTGTAATTCCGTGCTCGACCTGGAGGCGGGTGTTCACTTCGATCAGATAAGGCGACCCGTCAGGCGTGACCAGAAATTCCACAGTGGCCAGCGAATGATAGCCCACCGCGCGCACCAGGCGGCGGGAGTAATCCTTGAGGCGCTCGCGCAGCTCGCGGGTCACGCCCGGCCATGGCGACGGCGTGATTTCGATCAGTTTCTGATGGTTGCGCTGCACGGTGCAGTCACGTTCATCGAAAGCGAAGACGTTGCCGTACATGTCGGCGATGACCTGGATTTCAATGTGGCGCACGCCGCTCAGAAACTTTTCCACAAAAAGGCGCGGATTGCCGAAGGATGCCTGAGCCATGGAAGATGCCTTGAAAAAGGCGTCTTCCAGTTCGGCTTCATTATGAATGGCGAAAATGCCCCTGCCACCGCCGCCGCCTTCGGCCTTGAGCATGATGGGCAGGCCTATTTCGCTGATCAGGCGGCGGGCCGTGGGGATGTCCACCGCGCCTTCAGAACCGGGCACCACCGGAATGCCCAGCTTGCGGGCCACTGCGCGCGCCTGGACCTTGTTGCCCAGCAGGTTCATGGCCTCGGCAGTGGCGCCGATGAAGGTGATGCCGGCTTCCCTGCAGCGTTGCGGAAAGCGCGTGTCCTCGGAGGCAAAGCCCCATCCGGGGTGGATGCCCACCACACCGCGCTGTCTGGCCAGGTCGATGATTCTGTCAATGTCCAGATAGGCGCGCGGCTCGCTGCCCAGCAGGACCAGTTCCTGAGCCGTGGATGCGGCGGGGGCGGTTTTGTCCACATCCGTGGCGGTCATGGCCGCCACCGCGTCGAAGCGCTCACGGATTGAACGGCAAATGCGCCGGGCCGGAATGCCCCGGTTCGCCACCAGAATGACCTTGCCCTTCAGAAAATCCTGAACTTCCGCGAATGTCTTGTTGGCCATGCCTTTTCAGCCCTTTATGATAATCTTTCGGAAAGCCGGAGGCTTCCGCTTAGCCATTCCTCACAGCGACCGTTGCAGAGCAGGCGCAATCCCCCGGCCGGAGTAAGACCTTCCAGCCTGCCGCGCACTCCGCGTTGACCCTCAACCAGCTCCACATCTCTACCGCGCCAAAGCAGTAATTCCTCTGTCCGGGTTTTCCACCGGTCGGACAGAGAGTGGTCGCTGTTATATGCCGAATGCACACGCTTTACAAGCCGCTGCCAGAGAGGCTCGGCCAACGGCGCGGGACGGTCCGGACCGGCGGCCAGACTCGCGGCGGGCATGGCCGCGTCGACCCGCAAGGCATCGTCGGGCGGCGCGCTGTTCACATTGACGCCTATGCCCGCCAGCAGCACGCCGCCCCTCTCTTCCAGAAGGATGCCCGCCAGTTTGCGAGGGCCGTCCGGCAGGCAGATCACCAGATCATTGGGCCACTTGAGCAGCACCGGCCAGCCTTCGGCGCGCAGGGCGCAGGCCAGCAGCAGTCCCATGGCCGGAGCCGCCGCCGTGCCGTCGAAAGGCGGCTGTACCGGCAGGCGCAGAGCGGCATAGATATTCCCCGGCGGCGACACCCAGGACCGCCGCAACTGCCCGCGTCCCGCCGTCTGGCTGACGGCCTGGACGCTGTCCCAGATCTCCAGCCGGCCACGCCCGGACAGAAGAAAGGCCACGTCCAGAGTGGATGAAACCTCGCCGAAACGCCAGACAAGGGGAGCGCGGGCAGCGCTAGCGTCAGCGCTGTCCGCGACGGCCGCCCGGGCGCTTTTCCCGCATTCCGGACTGTGGTATACTGAACTCATGGAACTTTACCTCGTGGGCGGGGCCGTGCGTGATCTGCTGCTGGGCCTCATCCCTGTTGAACTGGATTTCGCCTTTTCCGGCACCATGTCCGATTTCCTGGCCATCCACCCCGACGCCCGTCCAGTGGGCAAAAGCGTGCGCGTCTGTCTCTGGCGGGGGCTCGAATGCATGCCGCTGCGCGGCGGCAGTCTGGAGGCGGACCTGCTGGCCAGAGATCTCACCGTCAATGCCATGGCCCTGGACAGCCACGGCATGCTGCGCGTCCATCCCCAAGCCCTGGCCGACCTGCGATTACGCCGCCTGCGGCCTGCCTCGCCCACAGCTCTGTCAGACGACCCGGCGCGGGTGTTCCGGCTGGCCCGCTTCGCGGCCTGCTGGCCGGGCTGGCAGGTGGATGGGGAAGCCTACGCGCAGATGCGCGCTCTGCTCCCGGCCGCGCTGGCGGCTATCCCGGCGGAGCGGGTGGGGCGCGAACTGCGCAAGGCCCTGGCCGCGCCCGCGCCCGCGCGTTTTCTTGAAACGCTGGCGGCGGGAAACGCGCTGGTTCCCTGGTTCGCGGAACTGGAAACCGCCCGGGACATCCCCGCCGAACCAACGCGCTGGCATAAAAATTCCGTGCTGGGGCGCACAGCGCGGATTATGGATCTGACCGCCGGTGATCCTCTGTCAGTCTGGATGGCACTCTGCCACGATCTGGGCAAAACAGGCACGGACCCGGCCCTGCTGCCGCGCCATTACGGTCATAAGCCGCGCGGCGTCGCTTTGGCGCTGGGTCTGGCCGAACGCCTGCGCCTGCCCGCGCTTTTCCGTAAGGCGGGCGCGCTGGCCGCCGCCGAGCACATGAAGGCGGGCATGCTGCCGCGCCTGTGTCCCGGCACCCGGCGCGATCTGCTCTGGCGTGTGCATCAGGCCGGTTTGAGCAAGCCTTTCTGGCGACTGGCCGACGCCGACAGCAACAGCAGTGTCGGCACGGAGGCCCTGCGCCAGCTGGCCGCCCTGCTGGCCGTCCGCCTGCCGCCGGACTGGCGGGGCAAGGGAGCGCTGTCCGCGCGCAAGCTGCGCGAGCTGCATTGCCGGACGCTGGCGGAACTGCCCGTCCTTTCCGGTCCGTCCGCGTGACGAATCAGAGCGCCAACGCACGCCGCGCGGCGTCAAAGCAGGCCGCGCACAGCCGATCCATGTCGGGCCCGTGGTCCAAGCCGGACAAGTGTCCCATACCGTGGGCCAGAAGACGCAAGAGATGTTCTTCCGGCTCCTGCCCGTAGAGCAGGCATTCGCGCGCCAGCGTGTCCAGAGAAAGCAGCAGAATGCCCGGCAGGCCCTCTCCGCCGGGAAAAGAAAGCACGTTGGTGGGGCCCATGCAGTCCATAAAGCGCAGGTTGGCCGCGCTCATGGCCGCATCGTCCAGCAGGTGCAGCTCAACGCTGCCGGGCGCGCGGGCGTCGTTCCCGGCCAGGGCGCGCAGCATGATCCGCAGAACCAGAGACAATTCCCGGCGGTTCAGTGGCAACAACCAGGCTTGGGCGGCATAATGCCCCTGAATGCGCACGCATTCCGCGCAGTCTCTGAAACCCCTAGCCGCTCCCGCCGCTTCCATTGCTTCAGTTTCCACTGCCGGACTGTGGAGCAGCGCTCCGGACTTCGGGCCGTCCGGCTTCATTTTTACGCGCGCTGGCGGCGGGCGGGTCAAGAGGTCCCGAAGCGGGCCGGGCTGTCGCCGCCGCGCTGTTTTTGCCGCAGGCCTGGGGCTTGCCGTCGCCGGGCCGGGCTTCCGCCCTGCCCTTGTCAGCCTGGGTCACATCCTTGATTTTGGCGTCGGGATAGGCGATGCGCTGATGGAAAATGCCCGTCAGAATACGCTGAAAGTTTTCACTCAGAAAATGCAGATCCTTGAAGGTCAATTCGGATTCGTCCAACTGCCCTTCCGAGAAGATGCCCTTGATGATGGTATCAATATGATTCTTGATGCGCGCGGGCGTAGGGTCGCTCAGGGTGCGACTGCTGGCTTCCACGGAATCGGCCAGCATCAGAATGGCCGCTTCCTTGGTCTGCGGGCGTGGACCGGGATAGCTGAAATTCGATTCGCGCGGCTTCTCGCCCAAATTCAGGGCCTTCTGGTAGAAAAAGCGGATCAGCCGCGTGCCGTGATGCTGGCGGATGATCTCCGTGATTTCCTGGCCCAGCTTATAGCGCTCGGCAAGCTCCGTGCCTTTCTTGACGTGCGAGAGCAAAATCAGGGCGCTCATGGACGGAGCCAGCTTGTCGTGCTTGTTGGGGCCGCCGAACTGGTTCTCAATGAAATATTCCGGATAGGAGAGCTTGCCCACATCGTGGTACAGGGCCGCCACCTTGCAGAGCAGGCTGTTGGCCCCGATGGCCTTGGCCCCGGCCTCAACCATGTTGGCCACCACCAGGGAATGGTGGTAGGTGCCGGGAATGGTGACCATCAGTTCCTGCATCAGGGGCTGTTCCAGACTCATCAGTTCCATGAGGCGGAAACGCGTGCTGTACCCGAAGGTCAGCTCCAGCACAGGGCTTACGGCAAAAAGCAGGATCAGGGAAAGCAGACTGTTGATGGCCACAGTGGTCAGCTGCGCGGGCATTTCAGCCGGGGACGTCTGGGCCAGCAGGGTTGTGCCCAGCCAGACAAGAATCTGGCCCACGGTCAGGGGAATCACGCTCCAGACCACATCCTGGCGGCTCTGCGCGCTGGTCACCAACCAGGTGGCCAGCATGCCGCTCAGAAAATAGTAGATGAACAGCGGATAGTCCGCCTGGAACATCAGCATGCAGAAGAAGGAAAGCAGCAGGCCCATGGCGCAATAGCGCCGGGCCGCGAAAACCATGGCCACCAGCCCCACGGCCCCGGCCACCGGAAAAGCGGCGGCAAAGGAGTTGAACAGGCTCACGCTGTCCATGCGCAGGCTCAGTAGGTAGACGCTCTTGGCCCCTATGCCGAACAAAAAAAGCAAAAGCGAGATGAGCAGCATGTCCTTGCAGCGAAGGGGGGTGCCGGGCTTGCCGCTGGGGGCCACAAAAAAGCCCACGGCAAGCAGCAGGGCGCAGAGAAACGCGCCGCCAGCCGTGCTCCAGCGCATGGGATCGGCGGCGGATTTGTACAGGGCCTGCAATTTGATCTGCTGCTCGCGGCTGACGCGCTCGCCTTTGCGCAGCACCAGCTCGCCCTTCTGGATCTGGTAATAGACCGGCTCCACCGTGGCCACCACGGCCGCGCCGCGTTTCTGGGTGGCATCACGGTTCAGGGTCAGGGAGGCGGGCAAGGTGGCCGACAGCAGGATATTGATGGCCCGGCGCGACTGCGGATTGAGGCTGGGGACCTGCCTGATCTGTGAGGATATTTCGGCCAGGAAGGATTGCACGTCCGGCAGTGAATTGACGTCCGGCCGCAGGATTTCCGCATTGGTGTCCAGATTGCGGATAATCGCGCCCGAGCGGCCCACGCGCGCCGAACGGATGTCGCCCACCAAACCTTCGGCCATGTGTTCGCGGATCTGGGGCAGCAATTTTTTGTGCAGATAGGTCTGCACTTCAGGCAAGGCCAGTTCCGGCAGCACTTCATCGGCCACGGCCGGGGTCAGTTCCTCCACGAGGCGCTGTAAAGACGGATCGGGCGCAGGCCGCTGCTCGCCGCCGCTGTTCAGGCTGCGCAGGATTTCCAGAATCCGGATCTGAAACTGGGTGCAGGGCTCAAGGCTCAGATCATAGACCGGCGGTTGCAGCAAAAGCACCTGTTTGCGGCGGGCCTTGGTGGCCTGCGAGTCCTCCACCAGAATGTCCCGGTCCGCGATGACGTCGTTTTCCGCCACCTGCCCGGCCACGTACACCCGCTGCACGGCCTCGAAATTGGTTCCGGCCAGCAGGGAAAGAAAAAGCAGCGTGCCGATCAGCGCCCACAGGCCCCAACCGCAGTGATGCCGCGCTTTCAGCATGTGAATGAGCGCCAGGATGCTAGCCGGACGCGCCGTCTTTTTCTGCATGGTCATAAGCGCTGACAATGGCTCCTACAAGGGGATGACGCACGACGTCCGCCTTGCTGAAACGGTGAACGGCAAGACCGGACACGTTACGCAGGATGCCCAGTGCGTGGATCAGGCCGGAACGCGGGCGGACGCCGCCGGGCTGCATGGGCAGGTCGATCTGGGTGGTGTCGCCGGTGACCACCATGCGCGATCCGAAACCCATGCGGGTCAGGAACATTTTCATCTGCTCCTGGGTGGTGTTTTGGGCCTCATCCAGAATGATGAAGGCGTCGTTGAGGGTGCGGCCGCGCATGAAAGCCAGAGGGGCCACTTCAATGGAGCTCATCTCCAGCATGGAGGCCACCTTGGGCTGGGGCATCATGTCGTGCAGGGCATCATAAAGAGGCCGCAGGTAAGGATTCACCTTTTCGGCCAGATCGCCGGGCAGGAAGCCCAGCCGTTCGCCCGCCTCCACCGCCGGCCGTGTCAGCACAATGCGTTTGACCCGGTGCTGCTGGAACATGGACAAGGCCATGGCCACCGCCAGATAAGTCTTGCCCGTGCCGGCCGGTCCCACGGCAAAAACCAGTTCATGCCGCCGCAGAAACTCCAGATAGGTTTTCTGGGCCACATTGCGCGCGGTGACGGTTTTGCGCGGCGTATTCACAAAAACAGCGTCGCGGAAGACCTGACCGAGATTCAGGCCGGGATCGGTCCTGAGCATATCGTACGCGCGGGCCATGTCCTGCTGGTTCAGCGCCAGACCGCCGCGCAGCAGATCATAAAGTTGCACAAAGACGTTGCACAGGCTCTGGCGCACACCCTGATCCGGACTCTCGATAAAGATGCTGGCCCCCCGGTTGCCAATACGCGCGCCGCTGGCCTCAGCCAGCAGGTCAAGGTGGGCATTGTGGGGGCCGAAAAGCTGGTTGGCCAGGGCGGGGTCGTCAAACTCCACTGTCTCCAGCAAGGGGGAATGTGCTGCCATAGGCCACACCTAGCCTATTTCAGCGGGCCTGTCCATCTTTTCAAAAAGCGCCTTCGGCTGTGGGCGAGCCGGAATGCGGGCTTTTGCCATTTTTGGCCTGATATTTGCATAAAATTGTCATGACGGGCACGCGCGCCGGGCACAGGTAAAATCTGCCGGGAGGAACCATGAGCATATCAGGCATCAACAATTATAATAACGTGTTGTTCCAGTGGCAGGGCCAGCAGTTGAGGGAGGCGACCTCGGGCGGACCCAAAAGCTCTTCTTCCAGCAGTCTGGAGAGCCTTTTCGGCAACACTTCCATGACCAGCCAGCTTTCCAGCATGGTGGAACTGACAAAATACGCCATGGACGCCATGGGACTCGGCAGCGACAGCCGGGTGACCTTCAATCAGATCACCAAGTATCGTGAACAGTTACAGACCGAGTTCAGCAAGAGCGCCAAGGATGGCTTGGCCAATATGGGCATTTCGGACCTCGCGGGCCTGAGCTTCTGCCTGGACAAAAACGGCGTGTTGATCGCCGCGGGCGACAACGCTTCGGACAGAAAAGCCGCGCAAGCCTGGCTGGACGCCAATCCCGGGCTGGGCAAGGTTCTGCGCAGCGCCCTGGTCAAAGCGGGCATTGATTCCGAGGACACGGTGGAGCTGCGCGTCGGCGCGGGCGGCAAACTGAGTGTAGTCAACAACACCTCCGACAATATTCAGACCGTGCTGGATGGCAAGGCGAGCCTGACTACAGCTCTGCGCGCGGCCCTGGAAAAACTGGGCGTCGATGTGAGCAAAGGCCTGAGCTTCCAATTTGACGATCAGGGCAATCTGGCCGTCAACGGCGACGTGGAACAGGCCGATGCCGTGAATCAGTGGCTGGCGGACAATCCCGGACTGGCCGACGCGGTCAAGGCGCAGCTGGAAAAGCGGAACGTCGACACCTCCGCCGTAAGCCTGCGCCTGGGCGGCGGGGGAAACGTCCAGATCAGCGTGAACAACGCCGGGCTCAGCGACATTCAGGCCGTGCTGGACCAACAGGGCACTGTGGGCAAAAAACTTCGTGACGGCCTGGATGGCCTGGGCGTCGACCCGAACATCAATTTTTCCATTCAGGTCAATGATGACGGCAGCGTGACCATCGTCAGCGACCACGCCGATCGCGACAAGGTGCAGCGCTTCTTTGACGAAAATCCCGATCTAATCAAAAAATACCGGCAGATCGAGACACTCTCCAGCATCGACGACGCCCGCAAGGCCATGCAGATCGCCCCTTCGGATATGCGCAAGCGCATTCAGATTGAATCCATGTCCGCCTGGTGGGCGGACTCCGGCAACGCTAATTCCTATTTCGGCAATTATTCCGGCGGCAATCTTTCCCTGCTGGCCGGACTGAACCTCAGCGTTTAGCCGACTCCTCTCTCCCATTGCCAAAAGCGGGCCTGCCGACGACTATCGGCGGGCCCGCAGCGTTTTTAACAGGCGCGAAACGACGTTTTTACAGTTTTTTGCCCAGCAGTTCGTTGACCAGGGCGGGATTGGCTTTGCCCTTGGTGGCGCGCATGATCTGGCCCACAAAGAAACTGATCAGTTTGGTCTTGCCGCCCCTGTAGGCCTCAACTTCCGCCGGATTGGCGGCGATCATCGCGTCCACGGCGGCTTCCAGAGCCGAAAAATCGGAAATTTGCCCCAGGCCTTTTTCTGTCACATAGGCTTCGGGCATGGCCCCGTTGCTGAACAGCTCGCCGAAAATATCGTTGGCGATTTTGGCGCTGATCAGCCCCCGGTCCACAATACGCACCAGTTCCGCCAGGGCTTCGGGCTTCATGGCCCACTGGGACGGATCGCCCGCGGCGAGGCCGCGCGCGTTGCATTCGCGTAACAGCGGCCCCAGCATGTAGTTGGCCACCTTGCGGGGATCAGCCCTTTGCGCGGCGGCCTCAAAAAAGTCGGCCAGCGCGCGGCCCTGCACCAGCACTTCCACTTCAGCCTCGGGCAGACCGGTCAGCTCCATGAAGCGGCGGACTCGGGGCCGGGGCAGTTCCGGCAGTTCGGCCCGCCAGTTTTCCAGTTCATCAGCGCCGATTTCCACAGGCAGAAGGTCCGGGTCCGGAAAGTAGCGGTAATCGTGGGCTTCTTCCTTGCTGCGCATGGATGCGGTGAGATTCTTCACCGCGTCATAGAGACGCGTTTCCTGCACCACCGCGCCGCCGTCATCCAGCACATCCTGCTGACGGGCGATCTCAAATTCAATGGCCCGCTGGACATTGCGGAAGGAATTGAGGTTCTTGAGTTCGGCGCGCGTGCCGAAGGCCGCCGCGCCCACGGGCCGGAGGGAGACGTTGGCGTCGCAACGGAAGCTGCCCTCCTCCATATTGCCGTCGCAGACTCCCAGATACGTTACAATGCCGTACAGGGTCTTCAGATAGGCCACAGCCTCGGTGGCGGAACGCATGTCCGGCTCGGAAACGATCTCCACCAGGGGCGTGCCGGCGCGGTTCAGGTCCACATAGCTGGCGTTTTCGCCCTGGGCGTGGATATTCTTGCCTGCGTCGTTTTCCATGTGGATGCGGGTGATGCCGATGCGCTTGCTTGCGCCGCCGGCCTTGATGTCCAGATATCCGTGCTCGCAGATAGGCAGGTCGAACTGGGAAATCTGGTAGCCCGAGGGCAGGTCCGGATAAAAATAGTTTTTGCGGGCGAAAATGGAGCGACGGTTGATGGCGCAATTGGTCGCCAGACCCACCAAAACGGCGTAGCGCACAGCCTGACGGTTGGGCACGGGCAGCGCGCCGGGCATGCCCGCGCAGACTTCGCAGACATTGGTGTTCGGCGGCTGGCCGAATCTGGTGGAACAGGAACAGAACAGCTTGGAGACCGTTGCCAGTTGCACGTGCACTTCCAGGCCGATGACGGCTTCATAGGCGGCCATGATCTCAATCCACTCCCTGCGGCGGCAAAGCCCGCCTCGTTTTTGTTGCTGCTGTGCTCAGCGGCCCGTGAGGCGGCTGATGCTGGCATCAAAATATTTGCCCACCCCGTATTCGCCCCGACGAAAAAAGAGCCGGGGCTCAGGCCCGATAATCTGCATTTCGCGGTTTCTGGACTGCATGTCCAGGGCGATGCGCATTTCCTTGGTGCAGCCCGTGGAGTAGGTGGAGTCCTTGCCGGACCAGGCAGGCGGCACCTTGCGCCCCAGCAGGGCGAAGCTTTCCTCAATGTCTTTGACTGTCTGAAAACGCCAGACGTCAATGAGACCGCTGCGCTGCACCCGTTCCCACATGAACATCAGGTCATCCCCGTCCATGCCTTCCACAAAGTGCTCCGCCGGGTTGATGATCAAAATATTATCCATTTTTTTGCGCAGATTGTCCACAAAGGTCCGCGCCAGGGTCACGGCGATGTGCGTCTGGCCGGGGATGCTGCCGATGACGCAGCTGTAAAACATGACCGAGCGCCCCTGACTGTGGCCCTCGCGCATTTTTTTGATAATGGCGTCGGCCTGGATGGCGATGGCTTCCTCGCTGAATTTGCGCGCCTCCGGCGCGTGCTGCCGCAGCTCTATGCGGAAACCGCTTTCGCTCCGCCAGTAGCAGACAATGTCGCGGGTGAACACATGGCTGGTACCCAGAAAAATGTCCGCCGCGCGCCAGCCTTTGCACAACACCACGTCGGCCTCTTTCCATGCCCGGGAAAAGGTCACGGAAACCCGGTACAGGTTCAGACGCTCACGCGTGCCGTCGTCAATGATCACCATGCGGCGCTCGCGCAGATGCCGCAACAGATCGTTCTTGCCGATCTGGGTTTCACGCAGCACAATGCCGCCGCGTAGCCAGTGCTCCAGCGCGGGATCGCTTTCCATGTCGTCCATGGTCGGCGCGAAGAAATAAAAACCGGCCTTCACCGCGCAAATGACCCTGTGCCCCATGCGGATCAGGCTTTGCAACATGGCCAGATCAAAAAGAATGCCTCCATCCGCGTCGCAGAGGAACAATATGGTGGACGGGCGGGGCGCATTCAGAAAATACTCGTGCAGCGGCGCGGCTGCCTGTTCGGCCTGCCGCATGGTCTGACGGATTTCCGGGGCTGACGGTAATCGCTCCTGCCAGTCTTTGGACATGGCCGACAGACAGAAAAAGCGGACCAGTTCCAGACTGTCGAGCAGCCGCCGGGTGCCGCGCATATCCGGGGGAAGTTCGCCGCCCGGCATGGCTTCCAGATTGTCCCTGATCACGGGCAATTCCAGCATGTTCTGCTGGCGCAGTGTGGAGGCGCGGCGGCGTTCGCGCCAAGGGTCGCCCAGGCTGTAGCTCTGGGCCAGCACCAAGTCGGTCATCCGCTTGACCAGACGCGACGGGATCAGCGTTCCCTGGGCGGCGTACTGTAAAAAACGGTAGCGGCAGAAATGCAATATGCGGCGGCGCTCCGCGCGATCCTGTACCATGGAGCGGATCAGGCGCATGATGATCCGCCAGGCACGGTTATACTGGACCTGCAATTTCCGGGGCCGACCGACCACGCGCAGCATGGCGAATGTGGCGTCGGAACAGGGCAGATAGACCTGGTCGTCATCCAGTTGTACCATGAAGGCCAGCTGTTCCGGGCTGGCGATGATGTCCGGATTCATCCGGTAGGCCAGATTGTTGTCCATCAACATGCTGTACAGCCAGGCGTCGAAGCGGACGTCCCGGCCCAGCCGGATGTCGCGTACACGGGAGGGCTCGCGGGATGTTTTCATACCTTCCCCGCATCCACGCCAGAGGGGCACTCAAGCACAAAGCCGCGCGTGCGCAGGCGTTCAAAAAAGGATATCTCATCACCCATGAAGCGCACCGCTGCGGGCACGCCGGTGACTTCCACCAGATCGCCGAACTCCAGCTGCTGCCCTTCCTGCCCGTCCACAGTGATGTAGCAATCAGTGGAACCGGGTTCGATGCGCATGCGAAAAACCGTCGCACCCGGAAAAACCATGGGGGAAATGGTATTCAAAAAAGGACAGATGGGCGTCAGGGCCACGGCGTTCATGCCGGGATAGAGCAAGGGGCCTCCGGCGGAAACGCTGTAGCCCGAGCTGCCCACTGGGGTGGAAAGAATAACACCGTCGCTGCGTAAAAGCCCCATGCGCTGCCCGTCCACGGTAATGTTCACGCAGACCAGGCGCGAAAGCGAGCCCCGGCTCAATACGACGTCGTTGACGGCGGCTCCGCCGGCTTCCAGCCTGCCGCCGCGCGTGAGCCTCCAGCGCAGGGCCAGGCAGGCGCGCAAGGACAGGTCGCCCCTGAGGCATGCCTTCAGGCGCTCTTCCCAATGATCGGGCTGCGCATCGGTCAAAAAGCCCACCCGGCCGAAGTTGATGCCAAACAGGGGCACGGGGCGTCCTACCAGACGCCGGGCCACACCCAGCATGGTGCCGTCGCCGCCGAGCACGACCACGAAATCAAGCTCTTCATCATAGGCGGAATCTTCGCCCCCCGCCTCAATCAGCGCCGCCATATGCCCGTGTACGCGCAGCCATTGCAGGATCTCGCAACCGAGCTTCCAAGCGCGCTCATGGCGGGCCTTGCAGACCAGAAGCACATGCCGGCAGACTATATTTTGCATGAACGCCAAGTTACGTTATCAGGGCGATGACCGCAAGCCCGCGATCCGGGCCGCTTGTCAGCCGCGCCGCTTTGGCATAAGTATGGGCATTCCGGAACCGAACGGCATTCACCCGCCTTCACATTTAAGGTCAAGCTGCATGAAAGACTCTGCCTTGGAAATCATATCCCGGCATGCCCAGGACGGCGCGCGGCTGCGTGAGGAGTTTTTCCGCGCGCAGGGTTCCAATCTGCGCGACGCCGCCCTGCGCGCGGCCCTCTGTCTGGCCGGGGGAGGCAAGATTCTGCTCTGCGGCAACGGCGGCAGCGCCGCCGACGCGCAACATCTGGCCGCCGAATTCGTGAACCGCTTTCTCATGGACCGCCCGGCGTTGCCGGCCATTGCCCTGAGCACGGACACTTCGGCCCTGACCGCCATCAGCAATGATCTGGACTTCAGCCAGGTTTTCGCCCGGCAGGTGGAAGCGCTGGGGCGCAAAGGCGATCTTCTCCTGGGCATTTCCACTTCCGGCAACAGCGCCAACGTGCTGGCGGCCCTGCGCGCGGCCCGGTCGGCAGGCCTGTTCACTGTGGGGCTCACGAGTCAGGGCGGCGGCGAAATGGCCGCGCTCTGCCATATCCTGCTGGAAGCGCCTTCCGGGCATACCCCGCTCATTCAAGAGCTGCATATTGCCGCCGGGCATCTTTTCTGTCAGCTCACTGATTATTATCTGTTTGAAAATGTTACGGCGCTCACGCCGTATTTGCAATCTGATCCGAAACAGAAGGATTGACGATGCCCATTTACGAGTACAGCTGCGAAAAATGCGGCCATGAATTTGAAGAACTGGTTTTTGACGACGCCGCGCCCGTCTGCCCCCATTGCGGCTCGCGCGAGACGCACAAGCTCATGTCCCGTTGCGCCCACTGCACGGGCGGCGACGGCGGCGAATATGCCGCGTCGTCCTCCGGCGGAGGCGGCTGCGCCGGATGTTCCGGCGGCAATTGCGCCAGTTGCGGACACTAAGCGGCCGAACAGGCCGGACGCGGTTTTTGTCTCCACTTTCCACAAAAAACAGGAAGTTATGCGCAAGCATCTTGTCATCGCCACTCGCGGCAGCAGTCTGGCTCTCTGGCAGGCCGAGCACATCAAAAGCCGCCTGGAAGCTCAGGCCCCGGAACTCACGGTTTCGCTCAACGTCATCAAGACCAGGGGCGACATCATTCTGGACGTGCCCCTGTCCAAGGTGGGCGGCAAGGGCCTGTTCGTGAAGGAAATCGAAGATGCCCTGCTGGACGGGCGGGCGGATTTGGCCGTGCACAGCATCAAGGACATGCCCATGATTCTGCCCGAAGGGCTGATTCTGGGCTGCGTGCCGCCACGCGAGGCCTGCACCGACTGCTTCCTTTCCTTCAATCACGTCAATATGGACGCTCTGCCGCAAGGCGCGCATGTGGGCACCAGCAGTCTGCGGCGCCAAGCCCAATTGTTGGCCCTGCGGCCGGACCTCCGTATTTCCAGCCTGCGCGGCAATGTGGACACGCGGCTGCGCAAATTGCGGGACGGAGATTACGACGCCATCATCCTGGCCTCAGCCGGGCTTAACCGGCTGGGACTCAGCGCCCCGTGCATGATGCCTCTGGACCCAGAGCGCTTCCTGCCCGCCGTGGGCCAAGGCGCGCTGGGCATTGAATGCCGCGAGGACAATTATGATCTGCTTGTCCTGCTGGCCGGCCTGGAAGACCGCGCCACCCGCGTTTGCGTGGATGCCGAGCGCGGCTTTTTGGCCGGACTGGAAGGCGGCTGTCAGGTACCCATTGCCGGGCATGCCCGTCTTGCGGATGAGGAAAACATCAGCCTTGAGGGCCTCGTGGCCGAGGTGGACGGCAGCCTGATCCTGCGCGGCGCAAAGAGTGGCAACGCCGCAGGCGCCCGCGCTCTGGGCCTGGATCTGGCCCGTGAGCTACTGGACAGGGGCGGCCGCGCCATTCTGGCAAAACTTTGCCAACAACAGTAAGAAAACAAAAATCAAATAGTTATGCCAAGCATCACACCTCTGGCCACGTCCCGGCTGCACGCCACCTTTGATCCGGCCCGTATTCCCTGGGAAGACAGTCGGGGGATCCCCCTGCCGCGCAACGGCAACGGCCGCAGGAACCCCTTCCAGCCCAGGGCCATGCAGGCCCTGAATCTGGCCCTGCAAATACGCACGACCGGCTACAACGTCTATCTCTCCGGCGAGGCGGACCTCGGCCGCAGCTACATGCTCATGTCCTATTTGCGGCCGCAGGCGCGCAAGGCCGCCACGCCGCCGGACCTGGTCTATGTGCAGAACTTCGCGGACCCGGACCGCCCGAGCCTGCTGGCTTTGCCCGCCGGTCAGGGTAAAAAGTTCAAGCAGTCCCTGAAGGAAACTCTGGAGAACATCGGCAAGGAGCTGGCCCGGCGCTTTGAGGCCACCACTTATGTCAAGCAACGGGCCAAGCTCGTGGACCAGTTTCAGAACATCCGCATGGGCCTCTTGCACAAGATGAATTCCGTTGCCGTGGACAAGGGATTCAATCTGGATATGGATGAAAACGGCGGCCTGACCCTCTACCCACTGATGGAAGGCAAGCGCCTGAGCGAAGAGGAATTCGAACGCCTGGACAATACGGTGCGCCTCAACCTCAAGCGCAGGGGTGACAGCCTCGTGCAGACCATGGCGGACTTCATGCGCCAGCTGAACAAGGCTGAGGAATCCTTTCATGATGACGAACGAGATCTGGAGCGCCGGGCCATGGGACAGGTACTGGACGCCCTGCTCACCCCGACCCGGCAGCGCATCTTGAAGGCCTGCCCGGTGCCGGGCTTGCCGGAATATTTCACGGCCCTGCGCGAGGACATCCTCAAGAATACGGAATCGTTCCTGCCGCGCGACGGCGGCATGCAGGGTCAGCCCGGTGGCGACGGGCACTCCCTGTCGCCCATGGACAACATCTTTTACCGCTACGAGGTCAACCTGCTGGTGGACAACAGCGGACTGAACGGTGCGCCCATTGTGGTGGAAGACCACCCCACAGCGGTCAATCTGCTGGGCTGCGTGGAGCGCGAGTCAGAAATGGGCGCGCTGGTCACGGACTTCACCCTGATCAAGGCCGGCAGCCTGCACAAGGCTAATGGCGGTTTTCTGGCGCTGCACATTGAGGATCTGCTTCAGCATTCCAACGCATGGGAAGGGCTGTTGCGCGCCTTGCGCTCCAATCAGGCGCGCATCGAAGACGCTGGCGACACGCCGGATACCGCCATCCGCACCAAGGGCATCACGCCCGAGCCGCTGGCCCTGGACCTCAAGGTGGTGCTGATCGGTGGCGAAGAACTGTACGAGACCCTGCTGGTCAACGATGACCGCTTCGCCAAACTTTTCCGCATCAAGGCTCACATGACCGACGTGACAGAGCGCACTGCCGAGAACATCCGCATTTACCTGAGCCACATCGCCAGGATCATCGACGAAAACGGGCTGCGGCCCTTCGACCGCACGGCCCTAGCGTGGCTTGTGGACCTTGGCTCCCATCTCTGCGAAGACCAGCGCCGCCTTTCGCTCAAGTTTCCGCTGCTGCGCGAACTGATGATCGAAGCGGCTGCCTTGGCCGAAATGCGCCAGTTGCCCCTGGTCAGCGCCGCCATTTTGGAAGAAGCCTACGCCGCGCGCACCTACCGTGCCAATCTGGTGGAAGAAATCTTCATGGAGGAATACGACCGCGATATGATCAAGGTGCGTACCTCCGGTTCCGCCGTGGGGCAGGTCAACGGCCTTTCGGTCACTTGGCACGGGGATTTCGAATTCGGCCTGCCGCACCGTATTTCCTGCACTGTGGGTGTGGGGCATGAGGGCATTATCGACCTGGAACGCGAGGCGGAACTGGGTGGTCCCATTCACACCAAGGCCATGATGATCCTGAAAAGCTACCTCACGGACCTTTTTGCCCGCAAAAAGCCCTTGGTACTCTCCGGCTCGCTCTATTTCGAGCAGAGCTATGCCGGTATTGAAGGCGATTCGGCCTCGGGCGCGGAACTGGTGGCCCTGCTTTCAGCCCTGGCAGACGTGCCGGTGCGCCTGGATCTGGCCTTTACCGGCGCGGTGAGCCATTCCGGACAGATCATGGCCGTGGGCGGCGTGACACGCAAAATTGAGGGCTTTTACAAGGTCTGCGCCCGGCACGGGCTCACAGGTTCACAGGGCGTCATCATCCCCCGCGACAATGTGGATCACCTGATGCTCGCGCCGGACGTGCTGGCGGCGGTGGAGAAAAAGCAGTTTGCCATTTACCCCGTGCGCCGCATTGAGGAGGCGCTGACCCTGCTCACCGGTCTGCCCGCCGGGCGGCGGCGCAAGAACGGCGGCTTTACGGCGGGCAGCCTGTATGATCTGGCGGACAGACGCCTGGAACGTCTGGGAGAGTATGCCCAGAAAGCCTTCCGGCGTCCCCGCAAAGGCTGAAAACCGGTTCCCTTATTGACTTTGCTTTTTCCCGGCGGTAAAAAATTTCCGCCTCGCCCATACTTCAGCTTGGCCTTGCACCGGCGCCATCAAACGAATTATGAACAAAAGCAAAAAAGAAGCCTTGCTCCAGGCGGCCAAAGAGCTTTTTGGCGAATGCGGCTATGTGGAAACCACATTCAAGAAAATCTCCGACCGCGCCGGTGTGGCTCTGGGCCTTCTGACCCATCACTACGGCAACAAGGAAAAACTGTTTCTGGCCTCGGGCCTGGATGTGCTGGAGCACTTCCTGGTCAAGCTGCGCGAAGCCACTGCGGACGCGGATTCCGGCTTTGACGCGGTGATGCGCTACTGCAAGGCATATCTGGATTTCTCCATTGACAAGGACTCCAACTGGCTGGTGCTGGTGCGCTGTTCCCCGTACAGCGACATGAAGACCAAGACGGACCGCGACCTGATGGATTCCATGTTCTCACAGGTCCATCAGCTGCTGGAAACGCTCATCGCGCGCGGAGTCAATGACGGCAGTCTGGCCAAAGTGGACAGCAAGTCCACGGCGCAGATAATTATTTCGCTGATGGTCGGGGCCAACCGCACCCGAGTGTTGACCCCCTATGCCTTGCCCACGCTGTACAGCGACGTGCTGGACTTCGTGGCCCGCGCCATCAGGGCCTGAGCCTTTCCGTCAGGGCATTGACAGCTTGCTCGGTGAAGGCTATGGGTGAAGTTATGAATGCATTCGTGACGTTTCGATTTTTTCGATATTACGCCGCCAGAGTCAGCCACTGACCCAGGTTCGGTTGTGTCGCCTTTTTTAAGACGGCAAACATGGGGTATACCGCCGATCCAGGGATCGGCGGTTTTTTTATGCCAGAAGGAGGCTCTATGGATACTTTTTCCACTCTTTTGCTAACCGACACAGCCGTGCGTATAGCCATACTGTCCCTGGCCGGCTCGCTCCTGCTGTCCCTGGTCGGCCTAGGGCGTCAGGCCCGTCGCCGGAGCTGACCATGCCGCTCGATGCCCTGATCTGGATCGCCTACATCGCCGTTTTCGTCTGGCTGGCCCGCAAGGGCCAGGGGCATGACGCTCTGACCACGGGCCGAGTGGGTTTCGGCATTCAGGCCTTCGCCTATGTGGCAACCTATATTTCAGCCGTGGCCCTAGTGGGCTTCGGCGGGCTGGCCTATGTCTACGGTCTGCAAATGCTTCTGGTGGCAGCCGGCAACGTCTGGCTGGGCACCTGGATCGTTTACCGCTTTCTGGCCTGGTCCACCCGACTCTGCCAACGCAATCTCCAGGCCCGCACCCCCACTCAACTGCTGGCCAAAGGACACAAAAGCCCTCTTCTGGGCAAGGCCCTGGCCCTGCTTTTCGCGGTGTTTCTTGGGGTCTATGCTTCGGCGGTCATCAAGGGCGCGGCCCTGTTGCTGGCCCAGATTTTGCCGCTGCCGGTCTGGTCGCTGATCTGGCTGGTGACCCTGCTGGTGGGCTTCGCCGTTTTTGTGGGAGGCTTGCGCGGCGTGCTTTATACCGAGGCCATGCAGGGTTTCGTGATGTTGGTGGGCATCTGCATGCTGGTCTGTGCCGTATTCAGCAAAGTGGGCGGCCCCCTCCAGGGCATTGCCGATCTGGCCCAACTGGCCCCCACGGTCAAGGCCAATGAAGGCTTTCTGGCCCTCTCCAGTGGCGAGCAGGGCTGGTTCATCATCTCCCTGGTCGTAGTGACCTCCATCGCCGTCTGGGCCCAGCCGCAGATGATTCAACGCCATTTCGCCCTGAACTCGGCAAAGCAGGTTAACCGTATTACCCCTCTGGCCATACTGGTGCTCACTGTGCTGGTGGGCGGAGCCTATTTCGTGGCTTCACTTTCCCGTTTGATCCTGCCGGAAGTAGCGTCGCCGGATGACGTGATGCCCACCCTGGTCAAAATGCTGCTGCCCAACGTGGGCCTGCAAATCTTTGTGCTGGCCATTGTGTCAGCCTCTCTGTCCACGGCCACGGCCATTTTCCATATCGCCGTCTCGGCCATTGCAGAAGATCTGCCGGGACGCAAGGCTTC
Organism: Desulfovibrio sp. Dsv1; assembly: GCA_000403945.1. GTDB lineage: Bacteria > Desulfobacterota > Desulfovibrionia > Desulfovibrionales > Desulfovibrionaceae > Desulfovibrio. The sequence continues at coordinate 15,154 of APFI01000058.1, read as the reverse complement.
GCGCCCCATGTGGCTGCTGGGCATCGCCTTCTGTGTGCTGCTTTCCGGCGGCTGCGCCCAGATCAAGGGCCAGCTTATCGCCCTGCTCTGCACCACAAGCTGGAGCATAGTGGGAGCCACAGTGCTGGTGCCCTATGTGGCGCTTGTGCGTTTCGGCCAACGCAGTTCCCTGGCCGCGTGGACAAGCTGCGTGGCGGGCTTTGCAAGCTGCATGCTTTGGTATCTGCTGGCGCACAAGAGTGTTGCGCTGGTGCCGCCGCTTTGGAAGCACGCCGCGCTGATTCCTCCCTTCTTTGTAGGCTTCGCCTTTTCTCTGGCGGGCTGGCTACTGGGCTGGGCTCTGGACAAGGAAGGACGCAAGGCTTCCTCATTCTGGCCGATGGCCAACGCCTGAATTTTCGCCCCGCACAAACAGGTATACGAATGAAAAGGCCGGGGAGCATCACTATGCCCCGGCCTTTTCTGTCCTGTGCACCTGTTGGGCGGTTATTTCGAGAAGCTCTACGCCGCGCTCGGCTCGGCCGTAAGCGGCCGCTTGGGGCCTTCCTTGAAAATTTTCTGCAGCACATAGATCGACGTCATCAGGCTGAGTCCAACAATGTCCGTGACCAGACCCGGCGTGATCAGAGTAATGGCCGCGCCAATCAGCAGCATGCGTTCCCAAAGGAAGAGATCGCGCAACCAGTAGCCCACACTGGCGAAAGAAAGCGAAGCAATGCCCACAGCAGCGGTGCCGATGATGAAGACGATTTCCATGTTGCTGGCGCCGATCATCAGCAGGCCCGGATTGTAGCAGAATATGTAGGGGATCAAAAAGCCAGCCAGCGCCAGCTTGACGGCCATGAAACCTGTGGCGTTGGGCTCCGATCTGGCAATGCCCGCCGCCGCGTAAGCGGCCAGGGCCACCGGCGGAGTCAGGTCGGCCAGAATGCCGAAGTACATGATGAAGAGATGCGCGGCCAGTTGGGGAACGTGAAAAGTCTGGATGGCCGGGGCCGCGATGGTGGCCAGCACGATGTACTTGGCGGTGGTGGGCAGCCCCATGCCCAGTACAATGGAAGCCAGCATGGTGAAGAACAGCGTCAGGGTGAAGCTTCCGACGGAAAGGGTCAGGATGGCGTTGGCCAGCTTAAGGCCCACGCCGGTCAGGGTGACCACGCCGATGACAAAACCCGTGCAGGCACAGGCTGCGGCGACGCCCAGGGCCAGACGGCCGCCGTTTTCCATGGCCAGAAGAACGTCCTTGAGAGCCAGGCGATTGCACGAGGCAAGCAAGCGCCCGACTGGCATGCCGCTGGAGTCTGCTCCGGCCCAGGCCTTCCAGTTGTTGGCCACCAGAGAGATGACCACTGTGGCCAGGATGCAGTAATAGGCCGACTTGAGCGGCGTGTACCCCTGAATGAGCAGATAAATGAGCACGAAAATGGGGATGAGCAGATAACCGCCCTGGCGCAGCACGAACCAGGCGCGCGGCAGACGTTCCTTGGGAATGCCCTTGAGGCTCAAGCGCTTGGCTTCCATGTGGACCATAAAACCCACAGCCAGATAGTACAGCAAGGCCGGAATCAGCGCGGCCTTGGCGATTTCCGCATAACCCACGCCCAGAAACTGCGCCATGATGAAGGCCGCCGCGCCCATGATCGGGGGCATGATCTGACCGCCTGTGGAAGAGGCGGCTTCCACCGCTCCGGCAAAAGCCCCCCGGTAACCCACGCTCTTCATCAGGGGGATGGTGAAGGTGCCGGTGGACACGGTATTGGCCACGGAGGATCCGGAAATGGTGCCGAAAAAACCGCTGGCCAACACGGCCACCTTGGCCGGACCGCCCGCAAAGCGGCCGGCTGCGGCCAGGGCCAGGTCAATGAAAAACTTGCCCAGACCCGTGCTGTGCAGAAACGCGCCGAACAAAATGAACAGAAAGACAAAGGAAGCCGAAACGCCCAGCGGCATGCCGAACAGGCCTTCCGTGGTCAGATACATATGGCCCACGATGCGCTTGAGCGAGAAGCCGGGGTGTCCCATCATGCCCGGAATCAGATTGCCGAATTTTGCGTAGAGCAGAAAACAGATGGCCACCAAGGTGATGGGCAGACCCACGATGCGCCGCGTCGCTTCCAGCACCAGCAGAATGGCGGCGCAACCGAAAAAGAAATCCATTTCGGTGGGCGGCCCGGCATCCAGTACGATCACATCGTAATTCCAGACGATGTAGCCGCAGACAGCAGCTCCGGCGGCGGCCGGCAGCACGTCGTACCAGGCGAGCTTATGTTTGCTGCCCGTGGCCCGCGCCGGATAGAGCAGGTAAATCAGCACGAGCACAAAGCCCAAGTGCACGGCCCGCTGGATTTGCGGCGGATACGCGCCGGTGGCCGCCGTGAAAAGATGAAAGCCCGAAAAGGCGATGCAGACCACACGGATGAAAACTTCCAGCCAGCCTTTGAATATTCGGTAGTCCGATTCCTTATCGTACTTGGCCACGATTTCTGAGACGTCGACTGTGCCCTGCACCTTTTCGACCGTCGCGGAATCCAGCTTTTCCACATCTTCCAGGGCAAAACCGCCAGATCCCTCCTGTTCAATAACTTTCATCCGCTCTTTGTGACTCATCCCTACCTGCCTCAAAACTAAATGTTGTCATATGCTCGGCGCGCTTTGCTCCGACCCGTTCAACGGGCCGCCGCATCCGTGCGGACACGCGACGCCAGCGTAAAGGTGACGGCGCTGCCCGGCGGCGACAGCGTGGCCAGAGGAATTTCACGCGCATTTCCTTGCGCCGAATCCCCGTCAGTCGCGCCTTCACGCGGCAAAAGCAACGTATGCCGCGCAATGCGCCCCACTCGCACATCAAAAAAAGGCAGCGTCTTATGGTAGCCGCTGATCACAATGTGCCCGTCGCCGGTGGACATGGTCTGTCCCGGTCCGGGATTGTGCGGCAGGCCCGCCCCAAAATCCTGATAAACCGTTTTTTCCAGAAAAATCATGCCCCGGCTGACGCGAAACCAGTCTTCCACCGGACTTTTGGCCACGGAATGGATATAACGGATGCCGAAGGCTAGCCCATCACGGGCCGGGCAGGAAAACAACACCACGCCGTCGGCATTTTTCAGCACCAGTCGGCCGTCCATGTTCCCCCGTCCGGCGGGTCCGTCCGGCGCTTCAGGAGAAGCAGCGCGCGCCGTTCCCGCCCAGAACAGAATGCAGAGGCACAGCAACCCCGCCGGCATGTACATAAAATCTTTCAGCATGCCCATTTCCGCCCGCAATGCGGTCCGGGCGGAAATCCTCCCCGCCCGGACCGCATTGCCTGAAACGCGACGGGGAAAAGGCCCCTCGCCCACAGTATTTTACTTCAACGCGCCTTTTTCCTTGAGATATTTGGCCGCGCCGGGGTGGAAGGGAATGGTCACGCCGTCGGCGGCGTGCTGGAGAGAAATTTCCGCGCCCTTGTTGTGCGCCTTGGCCACATCATCCAGGCTTTCAAACAGGGTCTTGGTCAGGGTGTAGACCACGTCGTCGGGCATATTTTTGCTGCCCACCAGAATGGCCTGCACCGAAAGCGTGGGCACGTCCTTTTCCTGGCCCTTGTAGGTCTTGGCCGGAATGGCGTCCTTCACCAGATAGGGGAACTTGGCCACGATTTCATCAGCCTTGACGCCGTCCAAGGGCACAAAAACCACTTCCTGCGCCGTGGTGATATCCTGAATGGCGGGATTCGGCGTACCAATGGTGAAGACAAAACCGTCCAGCTGGCGGTCCTTGAACTGGTCGGCGGTTTCACCGTAAGGCAGAAAGATGGGTTCCAGATTTTTATAATTCAGGCCGTAAAAACCGAAGAGCTGACGGCAGTTCACTTCATTGCCGCTGCCGCGCGCGCCCACGGAAACCTTCTTACCCTTGAAGTCCTCCAGCTTAGCCACGCCGCTGTCCTTACTGGCCACCACATGCAGATATTCGGGATACAGGCGGGCGATGGCGCGCACATCCCCCAACTTGGTGCGGAAGGGGGCCTTGCCGTTAAAGGCCGCGTCGGCCACGTCATTCTGCACAATGGCAAAATCCACATCTCCGGCTTCCACCAGGCGCATGTTTTCGCCCGAAGCGCCCGTGGCCTGGGCAGTGATGGACAGCGCGCCGTTGCTTTTGGTGGTGAGCACCTGGCCAATGGCTCCGCCCAGGGGAAAATAAACTCCGGAGGTGCCGCCGGTGGCCAGAGTCAGCCGTTTGGCGTCGGCAAAAGCCGTGGCTGCGGCCAGAATCAAGGCACCGGCCAGAATAAGGCTGAAAAATTTTTTCATCTGGGGATACTCCTTCAACAGGGTTGGCCCGTCAGAAGAACAGGGCGCACCTGATGCGTCCGCCGTGCGTCACGGGCATAAAACCAGTGGAAACTCTTTTCCTTGTAGCGCATGGAGACGTTAAAAGCAAATCCGGGGCGCTCCGCCGGACAAAATGCCGAACGTGAGGCACGGGAATACGACAGTGCAACCCGGCGGCGGATTGCCGCTTGCCGTTTGCCATTGCTTTGCACTAAAATGAAAAAATACGTGGAGATTTCATAACCGTATCCGAGGAGGCAGTTCCATGCGACATCGTTTTTTCCTTCCGGGCCTGGCGCTGCTCCTGGCGGGCTGCCTGCTGTTCGGCGGATGCACCAGCAAATACGGCGCACAGAAGACCAGGGTCAATCATTACCCGCAGTGCTACCAGCCTGTGGCCCAACTGCGGCAGGATGAAAACAGCACCGGCACCAGCACCGCTGTGGGTGCTGCGGGCGGCGTCCTGCTCGGCGCGCTGATCGGCGGCCTTGCCACCGGCAAGGTGGAAGGCGCGGTGGCTGGCGCGGCCGTGGGCGGCGTCTCCGGCGCGGTGGCCGGCAATATCTACGGCAAATCCCAGGCGCGGGACCGCAACGCAGCCTACCTGCAAGCCTATTCCCGCCAGCTGGGCTCAGAGGCGGCCAGTATGAACCGGGCCACTGCCGCGGCCAAGGTGGCATCCAGATGCTATGGCGAACAGTTTCAGCTGGCGGCTAACCAGTTTAAGGCCGGACAGATCTCCCGCATGGATTTCCAGAACCGTTACAATGAAATACGCAGCGGCCTGGAGGAGACGTCCTTTATTCTGGACAGCACCGCCATGACCATGGCCCAGAAGGACAGCGAATACCAGCAGGCTCTGGCCGAACAGTACACCGCCGCCCAACCGGCTTCCGCCAAGCGCGCCCCTGCGGGCAAAAGCGGCAGACGCAGCGCCGCCCGAACGACACAGGCATCAAGCCAGAGCACGGTCACGGCCCAGGCCGAACAGTGGAAAACTTCCCGTGAGGAGCTGGAAAGCACCCGCCAGGATGTGGATTCGCGCCTGAACTCCTATCAACAAACTGTGGACAACCTTTTGATCTGAATGCTCTGAACCGCGCGCCCGCCTCCGCTTTGCTTTCCGCTTGCGGGACGGGCCGCGTTTGCCCCGTTCGGGGCGTGTGAAAGCGGAGCTTGCGCATGACAGACGGCGAAAAAACCTCTTCCGGTTCCCCCACCGGCGCGCCCCCCCCGGCGAGAAGCGCCGGATCCCAGCCGCCGCCCGAGGAGGTTCCCTGGTATCGAAGACCCTGGTTCTGGGGGCTGCCGCTTTTTTTCTGCCTGCTCCTGCTGGCGGCATGGCTGGCATGGAATGAACGGCAGGCTGAGGAATCCCGACGCGCGTCCCTTGAGCGCCAGACGGCCGAGGCCCGGCAAAACAACCAGGCCCGCGAGACTTTTTTGCAACGGTTGCGCCTGCTGCTGAAAAAAGAACCTTGTGACATCCAGCGGGAACTGGACACAATAACGCTTCCTGACGGCGTGGTCTGGCCGCCGCTGCCCGTGGCTCCAGGCCAGTCCCCCGCCGACGCGGCGGAAGCTCCCGCCGTCCGGACGCCGCTCACCCCGCAAAGCGCGGCCGCCGCCCCGCCGACCAGCGTGGCCGAGCTTCTGGAACAGGGAACCGTGCTGATACTGGCCCAGAGAAAAGAAGGCCTTTCCATGGGTTCGGGCTTTTTTGTCGCGCCGGATTATATCGTCACCAACGCCCATGTGGTGGGCGACGCCGGTCAGGCCATTGTCGTCAACAAGGGCACCAAGGGCCTGCTCACCGCCACGGTCCTGCGCACGACCCAATCCGGCGGGCACGACTTCGCCGTTCTGCAGGTGCGGGGCGCGCCGCCGATCACGCCGCTCAAGCTGGCCGCCGACATCAAGCGCACCGAACGGGTCAGCGCCTGGGGTTTCCCCGGCGCGATCACCGCTGACGATCCCAAGTTCGCGGCCATGCTTCAGGGCAGCGCCAGCGCCGCTCCGGAAGTGGTCTATACCGACGGCGCGGTGAGCGTCATCCTGCAACGCGCGCCGCCGCTCATCGTGCATACGGCCACGGTTTCCCAGGGCAACAGCGGCGGGCCGCTGGTCAATGACAAGGGCGACGTGGTGGGCATCAACACCTTCATCAAACTGGATGACGAATCCTATCGCCAGTCCAGTCTGGCCATTGTCAGCGCCAGCCTGGCCGACTATCTGCGCTCCGTGGGGATTCCGTTCAGCCAGGCGGCCCCGGCCTCCCAGGTTCCGGCGGATCAACCCGCCATGGGAGGCAAGCCATGAGCGTGCGGATTGCCGTCAGCCTGCGCGGCCAAATGCGGGCTCTGGCCAGCCAGGGAATTTTCGCCACAGACTGCTACGCCCAGATCCGAGCCATTCTGCTCCAGAAACTGGGGCCGGAGCATGCGGCCCTGCTGGCCGAGCCGCAACACGACGCGGAAGGTCGCAATGTGGACTGGTATGCCGAGGGCCAGGGCGAAGCGCGGCCCCTCAAGAAATTGCCCGAAGCCGAGGCACAGGCCCTGAGCGCCAAAGCGGGCGGCCTGGCCAAAGACATCCTGGCCCTTTCCCGGTCCCTGACCGCCGACGCCCAGGCCCGGCAGGCCCTTTCGGGCCTTTTGCTGCAACTGGCCTTGCAGCATCCCTCCGACGACGATCTCTGGTCTCTTGGCGGCAGGCCCGTGCTGATCAACTGGGGCTTCGCGCCCGGCGCCGCGGGCGCGCAACCGCAGGACCTTTCCCGCCTGGGAGCCGCGCCCCCGCCTCCCGCGCCCGCAGCGACCCCTGTTCCTCCGCCGCCCCCGAGCCGAACCGGCTGCCTGGCCTGGCTGTTGCCCCTTCTTCTGCTCCTGTTGCTGCTCTGGCTGCTGCTGGCGGCTCTGGCCATCCTGCCCTCGCCCCTGCCGTCTTCCTGCTTCAGGACGGACGACGCGGATCTGGAAACCGAGAAAAACCGCGCCGCCCAACTGGATGACGAACTGGTCCAGCTCCGGCAACAGCTGCTGGATCGCGCGGCCCTCTGCAAGCCGGTGATCTCGCCGGTGGCGGCCAAAGAACCCGATCAGCCAGTCAAGGAACCAAAGAAGGAACCGGAAGTGGTGGAGCCCTTTCTGGGGGAAACGCCGCCGGAGCCGGACAAGCCCAAGGTAGAGAAACCCAGGTGGGAAAAGCCAAAAGTCGAGCAGCCCAAACCCGAACCGCCCTCTCCCAAGCCCGCGCCCAAAAAGAACGAGGATCTGAACATCCCTAGCGACGCGGCCAAGAAAAACGACCTTGCCTTTTTGGAAGGTTGCTGGACCAGCGAAACGGGTCTGTACTCGCATCCCTCCAACGAACCGATCATCGCCGAATACTGTTTCGACAAGAACGGCAAGGGCCGCCGTTTCGTGCGCGAGCGCAACGGCCAGGTTTGCAGCGGTTCGGCCGACGCGCGCTTCCAGGGCAACCGCCTGCTCTTTGATTCCGATCCGGCCCGCTGCCCGCGCGGCGGCACCTATGTGCCCCAGAAGGTGGAATGCACGGGCAGCGAACGCAGCACCCAGTGCAAAGGCAATGAACTGGGCGGCTCCCGCCACAAGTGGGACGCCCGCTTCAGAAGGAAATAAGCATGGACGCCACTCCCCGTTATCTCTCGCCGGTCAGCATCATTCCCGGCGGCTGCCCGCAGTTTCTGGATTTCTCCCTCTCCAAGGAGGTCATCCCCCGCCTGCGCCACTATTTCCGTGAAGAAAAAAAACAGGAGGGCGAGGCCGGAGGCCGTTGTTATACCCACTATCTGCGCTGCCTGGTGGAAACGGAAAACGGCTTTGTGGACCAGCTGACAGGCAAGCCCTGCGACTATGACTATGACATGGATGCCCGCCGCGCTCTGGATGTCTGGGAAGGACACTGGCTGCCCGTCCCCTTCTTGCGCACCCTGGACCAGCTCTGGCCCGACGGCGGCAGACGTTTTGAATGCGGCCCCTCCAACTGGGCGCGGGCCATGGTCATGCGTTCCGAGCAGCATCCGGGCCAGTTGCGCGTGGTCCTGGCCTTTGACACCAATGTGGAGCCCCGCCCCGCAGAGGGCGAGGAATATCACGCCCTTTCACCGCAGGATGTGGCGGCCCACGGCCATTTCATGCTGGCCCATCAGGTGCGCGACAACTCTTGGTTTCTCAACGCCGCATGGGTGGACGAATGGCTTTCCGGCATTTACAGCGCCTGGCGGCAGACCAGACACCACGGGCGCGGATCCTGGCAGGAGGAAACACCCTACGTGCTGGAACATCTGGCCAGCTACCTGACCTGGCTGGAAACGGTACGCCTAGCGCTTGACGATCTGGCCGCCCAGGTCATCAATCCGGACCGTGACACTCCGGTGGACGTGGACCTGATTCTGGACATCGGCAATTCCCGAACCACGGGCATTCTGGTTGAAACCTTGCCCCAGCGCGTCACCAACCTCAACGACAGTTATCTGCTGGAACTGCGCGATCTCAGCCGGCCAGACCGGATTTACGCCGAGCCCTTTGAAACCCGCGTTGAATTCGTGGACGCGGCTTTCGGCAACGACGCCCTTTCCCGCCGCTCGGGCCGCCAGAGCCCGGCCTTCGCCTGGCCCTCGGCCGTGCGCATCGGGCCGGAGGCCGCGCGTCTGGCCACTCAGGCCGTCTGTGCCGAAGGCACCACGGGCATGTCCAGCCCCAAGCGCTATCTCTGGGACGAGCGTCCCTGGCAGCAGAGCTGGCGCTACAATACCGGCGGCAAAGCCGAACCCATGGTCAGCCGGGGGCTTTTCGCCCGCCAGCTCAATCCGCAGGGCACGCCCCTGGCATGCTTTGACGATCCACTGTTCAAAAAGAGTCCGGCTCTGCAAGGGCAGCAGGCCGAGCCCATTTTTGAATCCCTGTTCACCCGCTCGTCCCTGATGCTCTTCATGATGGGCGAAATTCTGACGCAGGCGCTGGTGACCATCAATTCTCCGGCCACCCGTGTCCGGCGGGAGTTGCCCAACCTGCCCCGTCGACTGCGGCGGCTGATCTTTACCGTGCCCACGGCCATGCCTGTGGCGGAAAAACGTATTTTCCGGCGCTGGGTGCTCTGGGCCGTGCGGGTAATCTGGGACGCGCTGGGCTGGGGCCAATGGTACCTGCCCCAGCAACAGAACAAGGGCCAGAGCGGAGATTACCGCATGAGTCCGCAGGTGCGTTGCGACTGGGACGAAGCCAGTTGCTCGCAACTGGTCCTGCTCTACAATGAGCTGGCCGTCAAACAGCACGGCGACGCCCACCACCTCTTCCGCCTGATGGGCAAACCACGCGTCTCCTGCGGCGATCATCCCTGTGTGCGGGTGGCTTCCATCGACATCGGCGGCGGTACCACGGATCTGTCCATTACCACCTATGAGCTGGCCAGTGGCGAGGGGGACACGGCCCGCATCGTGCCGCACACCGAATTCCGCGACGGCTTCAATATCGCCGGAGATGAAGTATTACGTGAAGTTGTGGCCAACCACGTGATTCCGGCCATCGGCGACGCCCTGGCCGCACAGGGTTTGAACGAACCGCGCGGCCTGCTGGGCCAGTTGTTCGGGCGCGACGCCATCGGCATGTCCCAGGAAGAACGCAATACCCGCGTGCGTCTGGTACGCCAGATCGCCGTGCCTGTGGCTCTGGGCCTGCTGGCCGCCTGCGAGAATCCGGATATGCGGGATGCGGGCTACAGTTGTGTTCTGGGTGATTTTTTCGAGCCTGATCCCCTTGCCCCAGCGGAAGAGCACGCGGTTCCGGCTCTGGACGGCAACACTCCCCCCGATTTCAGCCCGGCGGCGCGCGCCCCCCGGCCTCAGGCCGCCATTTTACTCGCGGTGGAAACCCTGGTGCGCCGCGCGGCGCCCTTCATCCAGAACTTTAATATTCTGGATGTGCCCATCCAGGTGCGCCCGCGCGCCGTGGACGCCACCATCCGGGCCACGCTGGGGCCCACCCTGTCCGCACTCTGCGAAATGGTGCATTTGTACGACAGCGACGTGCTGCTGCTTACGGGCCGCCCCAGTGCCTGGCAGAGCGTCATTGCGCCGGTGCTGGCCAAGCTGCCCGTGCCGCCGGACCGGATCATTCCCATGCGCCAGTATCATGTGGGCAGTTGGTATCCTTTTGCCGACGCCCTGGGCAGGATCACCGACCCCAAGACCACCGTGGTGGTGGGGGCTATTCTCTGCGCCCTGGCCGACGGACATCTGGAGGGGTTCTCCTTTGATTCCGGCGCGCTGCGCCTCACCTCCACGGCGCGCTATATCGGCGAGATGGACATCAACAGCCAGCTCAAGCGGCCCAAGGTCTGGTTCAGCGTGGACGTGGAAAGCAAAGAGGGCACGGAACAGATCCGCCAGGTGGCCTTCAGCGGCCCGCTGTCCATCGGCTACCGCCAGTTGGACGCCGAGCGCTGGCCCACCACACGCTACCATTTGCTGGCTTTCGCGGGCGAGGAGGCCCGCTCCCGCGCCTCGGGCCGCCTGCCCTATACTGTGGAAGTGCACCTGCGCGTGGAAGACGTCTGGGACGACGCCCCGCGCACGGATGAGGAGAAGGAGCGTCGCAGTGAAGGCGAATTCAGCATTGACGCCATTACAGACAACCAGGGCCGCAGCGTGGACCGCCGCGACCTGGAAATACGTCTGCAAACCCTGAAACTGGACGAAGGCTACTGGCTGGATACCGGCATTGTGACCGACGCCGGCTAGGGGCTGTCTCTAAATCCTTGCCGTGAAATGCGCGTGGGCAGGCTTTGCCCGCCGGGAACGAACATTTCGAGTGTTGAATGCACCAAATGAGGATGGCTATGCAGCAGGATACCGATCTGGCCCGGCTTTGCCGCGATTTGGCGGAGCAATCCCGTCAGGCCGAGGGCTGGCTTCAGGACAATTGTGAACTGGTGGGCGGCGAATGCGCGGCCCTGCAAAAGGATATGCGCCACGCGGCCCGCTTTTTTCACAAATGCGAGCAGGCCGCTCGCCGCAAGATGTGCGTGGGCGTATTCGGGCCCAGCCAGTCCGGCAAATCCTATCTCATCTCGGCTCTGGCCCGCGACGGCAAGGGCTCCCTGTCGGCGGATTTCGGCGGCACATGCTATGATTTCATCACCCAGATCAATCCTGAAGGCGGCAAGGAATCCACGGGCCTGGTGACCCGCTTCACCACCACCCCGCCCGAGGGCCTGTCCAAAGGCTTTCCCATCCGCCTGCGTCTGCTCTCTGAAACGGACGTGGCCCGTGTGCTGGCCAATACCTATTATGCCGACTGTGAGCATAAGGAAGCCCCTCAGCCCGAGGCAATGACGACGGCTCTGGACGCCCTGGAGGCCCGCGCCTCCCGGACCGCCCCCACTGCCCCGGCCGACGGCGCGTTGAGCGGCGACGACGTGGAAGACTTGAGGGAATACATTAACAAAAATTTCAGTTCCCGGCCGCGCGTGCAGATGCTGCAAAAAGGCTACTGGCTGCGGGCCGCAGAACTGGCTCCGCGCCTAGGCATGGAAGACAGGGCGCAATTGCTGGGCATGATCTGGAACAGCGTGCCGCAATTTCAGGGCCTTTACCTGCAACTCTGCGGCGCGTTGCGCGACCTGGGCCACCCGGCCGAGGCCGGTTGCCCCATTGAGGCTCTGCTCCCGCGCGAGACCAGCATCATTGACGTGGCCCTGCTGCGCGGCCTCAGCGAGCCGTCCACGGACATGCTGACCATTCTGGGAGCCGGGGGACGCAAGGCCGCGCTGCCGCGCACCGTGGTCACGGCCCTGACCGCTGAAATCACCATCTATATGCGCGAAAAGCCGGACGACTTCTTTGATCACACCGATTTGCTGGATTTTCCCGGCTACCGTTCCCGCCTGAAACTCGAAAACCTCAATCAGGAGCTGGAGCGCCCCGGCACCCTGGAAAACCTTTTCCTGCGCGGCAAGGTAGCCTACCTGTTCGAGCGCTACTGCGAGGAAAAAGAGCTTACCAGCATGCTGCTCTGCATCGGGCCCGGCAATCAGGAAGTGCAGGATCTGCCGCGCGCCGTGTATGACTGGATATGCTCCACCCACGGTGAAAACCCGGCCCACCGCGCGGGCAAGGCCCCGGCGCTCTTTTTTGTGCTGACCAAGATGGATATGGAGTTCGAAAAGAAAAAGGGCACGCCCTCCGTGGAAACGCGCTGGACCACGCGCCTGCAGTCCTCTTTGCTGGACTTTTTCGGCAAGCAGCACGACTGGCCGGAAAACTGGGACGGCAGCCATCCCTTCCGCAACATCTTCCTGCTGCGCAATCCCAATTTCCGCAGTGAGGCCATTTTCAGTTTTGACGGCGACAGGGAAAGCGGCATCCGACCGGAGCAGACGGCCTACGTGGAGGAAGTGCGCCAAGCCTTTTTGCAATCGCCTCTGGTGCAACGCCATGTCAGCGAGCCCGAAACCGTCTGGCAGGCGGCCATAACCCTCAATGACGGCGGCGTGGCTCTGCTGCGCGAAAAACTGCGCCCGCTCTGCAATCCAGAGCTGAAACGCCGCCAGATCACAGTCAGCCTGGACAAAAAACGCGAACAGGTGCTGACCAGGCTCACGCCTTTTTACAAAAGCGACGACCGCGAGAAACAGCGCCGTCGGCAGGAGCAGCTTTCCCGCGTGCTGGTGGCCCTGCTGGCCCGACTGGCGGAAAAACAGCTCTTCGGCGAATTCCTGCGCGGCCTGCAGGTGCGGGATTTCGACCTCTACGATATCTGCTCCCGCACCGGTCAGAGCCGGGATCAGGCCGACGCGCCGTCCGCGCCCGCGCCGGTGGTGGGGACGCGGGTTTCCGCCAATGACATTCTGGGCGACATTTTTGGCGACAGCCAGTCCGCGCCCGCCGTGCCTGAAACCGGAGAAGAGGACCACGCCCGCGATACAGCCGCCGTTTTCGCCGGTCTGGCGCTGGAGCACTGGATCGGACGCTTGCGCGATCTGGCCGGCGACGCGGAGGCCCGCAATTATTTCGGTCTGCCCGCCAAAGAGCTGGACCAGTTCTGCCATGAGATGATCACCGCCGCCGCGCGTTGCGGGCTGCGCGAAAATCTGGAGGCCGATTTGCGGCGAAGTTCGGCCTACAGCAATATGGCCCGCGAGCGCCTGATCTGGAAGCAGGTCAGCCTGGCGGCCGACGCCGTCAACGCCTTTGTGGACTGGCTGGGTTTCGACCCCCGTTTCAAGGATCAGGCGGCGCGCACCATTCTGTTCGGCGGCAAAAGCGTCAGCCTGTTCAATCCGCCCCCGGCCGTCACGGGCGAACCGCATATCGCAGAGGAAGAATCGTCCTATGACCGCCTCTGGTACACGGACTGGCTGCGGGCCCTGGCTTACAGCGTGACCGCCAATGCGGATTTTGACGGCCGACAGACCGTCAATCCGGAACAAAACAACCGCCTGCGCGACATCCTGCGGGCCTTCAAGGAATAACATGCGCGCCACCATCACAGCGGACCCCTCTCGCGGCCCCGGTTACGGCATTATTGAAATCCACGACGCGGGCAATGTCATTGATCCTGTTTTTGTGCTCCGCCGGGGTTCGGACGGCAAAACCCTTTCCGGCGGTGGCTGGCAGGAGAGCGAAGGCGTGCTCACGCCCGACACCTGGGACAATGACGGCGGCAGCCTGCGCCTGTCCGTGGGTCCGGCCGTGGTGGACGGGATGGACAATCTGGACGCCTACCGCCTTAGCCTGCCCGGCGCGGGCGTCTGTGCGCTGGTCCTCCGGGATCTGGTCTACTCGCATATCAGCGGCGGCCAAGGCGTGGGCGTCTATGCGCCGCCCGCTCCCAAAGCCGAAGCGCCAGTGGATGCCGCAGAGGAACCCGAACCGGTGACGGAAGAAGAAACGCCACCGGAGGCGGATCCGCTTCCCGCTGCTGAAGATCCGCCCCTGGAAATGCCTGAAGAGCGCAACGTAAAAAAAGGCGGCCTGTTGGCGGGCATGCTGCTTCTGCTGCTGATCGGCGGCGCTGTGTGGTGGTTCGCGCTGCGCGCGCCGGAAAAACCGCCCCTGCCGCCCGCGCCCGCGGTGGACCAGAACCGGATGGCCCCCGCCGCATCCGCCGAAAAATCTCCTCTGGCCGCCGCGCGTGAGCAGTTGCGCGGCGAGGCCCGGCCCGAAATGAGCCTGGCCCTGGCCAAGCCCATGCGCAAGGACGGCGCCGGCGCTGAAGAAAGCGACGCGGCCTTTCTGCTGCTGGAAGACGCGGCCCAGAAGGGCAATGCGGAAGCCATGCTGCTGGTAGGGCAGTTTTACGATCCGCTCAGTCCCCTGCCACGCGGCAGTATTCCTGTGGACATGAGCCAGGCAAAGCACTGGTACGAGCAGGCTGCGCAAAAAGGCCGGACCGAAGCCGCCAAGGCTCTGGGCGCCCTGCGCGCCCATGCGCGGGACGAAGCGGCCAAGGGCAACACCGAGGCCCAAAACCTGCTGCAAAACTGGAAGTAAGGCGCAACCGGACCGTTTGCGCGCTGTAGAGCCGCACGGCCCGCGTTCCGCGCAAGGAGAAAAAAATGCATCTGAGCGTCCGTTTGTGGCTGCCCCTTTTTGCGGCGCTGTGTCTGGGGCTGGCCGTCGCGGCTGTCCGGGCTGAACCGGCTTCCGCACCGGATCCTTCCTCCGGCCCGTTGCTCCAGGAGGGCAAAAAAAAACTTTTCCAGCGGGTGGTCAGCCATCCGGGGGCCAGCCTGCGGGCCGAACCCAGGGCCGACGCCACAGTGCTTCAGGAAGATGTTGCGGAAGGGATGGCTGCCGTCCCAGTTTTCCGGCCAGT
>APFI01000057.1 GCA_000403945.1 Desulfovibrio sp. Dsv1 | reverse complement strand
TCGGTCTGTTGCCGATTATTTAGCCTGCCGCGCCTTTCATACATGTCGTTATCCTAGCTCTTTTTTCTTAGCCAGGACAGCCCCTAACTTTTTTTTCAGGCCTTCGGGCTGGCGCCTGCTCTAGTATTGAAATTATCTAGCCCCGCTGCCGTGTTTTGCGGGCGGGCTTTTCTTCTGCTTTTTATCCGGCGTATTGTCAGTGAGCACGGAATGTTCCGGCACCACGCTGTCCACTGTGTATCCAGCTAGGGGACGCCGCCCTTGCAGATAGGCCAGTTCTTCGGCCACGGTTTTTACAAACGCGGCCCTACGCCTAGCGGAAACCGGCGCGCCGCGCGGATTGATAGCCTTGGTGGGATTGATGAAATTGCCGTTCTGGCGCAGGCGGAAATCCAGATGCGGCCCGGTAGCCAGACCAGTGCTGCCCACGAACCCGATGACTTGGCCCTGCCGCACGCGCTGGCCCTGCCGCAGCCCCCGAGCATAACCGGAAAGATGGGAATACATGGATTCCAGCCCGGCCACATGCCTGACGATAATCTGGTTGCCGTAGCCGCCGGCCCAGCCGCGTTTGGTGACAGTGCCCTCGCCGACGGCCTTGACCGGCGTGCCGGTGGGCGCGCCGTAGTCCACGCCCATATGCGGGCGGCTGTAGCCCAGAATGGGGTGCTTGCGGCTTGATGCGAAGCGTGACGTTACGCGGGTGAAAGCCAAAGGAGCCTGCAAAAGGGTCTTACGCAGATTTTCGCCCTTGCGGTTGTAATACTGCGCCCGCTCCGGGCCGTCGCGAAAAAGATAGGCCTCGAAGGTCTTGCCCTTATTGGTGAAATGTGCGGCCAGAATGCGACCGTAGCCCTTGTATTCCCCTTCGCGGTAGCGTTTTTCCACCAGCACGGAAAAACTGTCACCTTCCTGCAGATCGCGGATAAAGTTAATTTCCGCCCCGAAGAGCTCGGCCAGTTGCAGGGCCATCTGCGGGCTTTCTCCCACATCGGCCACAGCCTGGAAAAGATTGTCGCTGATGGCGGCTTCCACCGTGCCAAGCAATGTTACATACTCAATGACCTCCACCCTAGCCGCCGGTTCTTCGACGCCTTCCACTACCAGACGGCGGCGGTTGTCAATTTCATACTCAAAGCGCTTGACCCGGCCCGAAGCCGTATCCGTGACGATGGCGTAAGGCTGTCCCTCACGGAAGGAGCGCATGGAAAAAACCTGCCGGGCCGCGCTGATATATTGATAGATGCCTTCGCTGCCCGTCCCTTCCAGAATTTTGCTGATGGTGTCGCCTTTTTCCACAGTACCTTTGACCACTTCCTCGCCGGAAGCCGTTCCGTTGGTCTCTTCCTCAGTACCTGCGGTCGTGAAAGACTGAACAGGAGGAACAGCCAAAGGCGTGTCCGGCGTCAGAGCTGGCTGAAGCGCGCTGTCGCCGAAAACCTCGCTGGGCGCGTCAGTGGGGGTACCGGGCACAGACTGCGAAAGACTAGCCCCTGCGGGGTCTTCGACTGCCACAGCCTCCGGCGCGCGTCCGGCTTCGCAGGGGACAGAGAAGGCTTGAGGCAGCGCCAGCTGGATGATCGCGTCAGGCCCGGCGGACGCAAAACCGGTTCTGCCAGCATGCTGCACCAGCACTCCGCCCACCAGAAAAATTAAAAAAATTTCCACCAGCCAGAGCAGTTTCCTCATCGAATTAGCATAATCCGACTCTCAGGCTCTTGTCCAGTTTGGTGGGTGCTGTCCACAGAAGTTCACAGGGCGCGCCTAGCCTAGTCCGCGCACAAGGCTTGTTTCAGCAAAATTTTTATGCTACCTATCCACTTTGTTTCCATTAGTGGCAGAGAAGTACGGGGGAAAACTTTATCCGCGCCGGGCGCGGCGCATGGTCCGGAAGCTTATCCACAAGACGGCGGCCAGCGCCAGCGACATGGAACTCCATGCTGAAAAATGAACTGCGGCACATACTGAGTCAGGACGGCGGACAGGAAACCTGGTTCGAAGGTCTGACCCTGCATCAGGAAAACGATACGTTGCGAGTTGTTTTTCCCCATACGTATTTTGCCGTCTGGTTTTCACGTCACAAGCGCGGCACCTTTGAAGCCGCGATCCACCGTCATTTCACGGACAAAGTCCAGCCGCGCGTGGTTTATGAACAAGGCGGCGCGACGCCACACCCCGCCGCGCCGGAAGCCCTCCATGACAGCGCGCTTCCAGAGCGCGGCGAAAAAAGCGGAACGGTTCATGGAACGGATGGCGGCAATACGCCGGACGCCTGTAACGCGGAAGACAGCTTCGCCGCGTTCATCAGCAACGCAAAAAACGCTTTTCCATTGGCCGCTGCCAAAAAAATAGCCGCCAGCGCCATTGGCGAGGCCTATAACCCTTTTCTTCTCTGCGGGCGCAGTGGCACGGGCAAAACGCATCTGCTGCGGGCTCTGGCCGCGACCTTCACACGCCGCAACGCGCGCGTCATCTGCCAGAACGCCGCGCGCTTCTGCGCGGAGAACACTCTCTGGAAGCGCCGCCCGGAACTTCTCTGGGAACAGTGCGACGCTCTCATGCTGGACGACATGCAGGATTTGGCCGATCAGAGAATCTGGCAGCAACAACTGATCGCCTGTATGGACGCCTGTCCCTGTGGCGACCGGTCTTTCACGGGCTACATGGATCACGGCGGCGGGCCGCGCCAGATGATTTTCGCCCATGCCGGACCGGCTCAAGCCTTGAAATATCTGGATGAGCGCCTTCGTTCTCGTCTGGAAAGCGGCTTGGTGGTGGAACTGCTGGAACCTGACCTGGACGTGCGCCTGCGGTATCTGCAGACGCTCGGCAAGGAACGGCGACTTAACCTAGGGCGCGAACAGCTTTTGTACTTGGCCCAGCGTTGCGCCCAGTTTCGCCTGCTTCAGGGTCTGCTGCTGAAAGTGGAGGCCTTTGCCGCCGTACACGGCAGAAACCTGACCCCGACGGACCTGGAAAACATAGTGCGCACCGGCGGGGCGGAAAGGCCGCCGGGCTGCCGGGAAATACTGAATGAAGTGGCCCGTGGGCTCAATCTGCGGCCAGAGGACATTCTGGGCACAAGACGCCGCCCGGATCTGGTCTTGGCTCGACAGGTCGCCATGTACCTCTGCCGCCAGAAACTGGGACTGTCCTACCCGGAGCTGGGCAGGGCCTTTGGTGGAAGAGACCATAGTACTGTCATCCATGCTATTAAAAAAATTAAAAAATTGTTGATTAGTGACAAAAATGTACAACGTCTGGTGGCGCAATTGGAAACAACAGCCCTCTGAACATGATCCACAGCCCGGAAAAAACGCATTATGTGCGCGGCGTTCTTGGTATTTTTCTAGAATTGTCTATAAAAAAATAAAATATTACAACGTGTTTTAAAAGTTAGGCACAAAAAAACAGACATTAATATAAGGAAAAAATATGAAATTTACTACAACCAAAGAACAGATCATCGAGGGCCTGCAAAAAGCCGCAGCCATCATCCCGGCCAAGGCCGGTGGCGCCTCTCTGCGTTCCATTTGGCTCAAGGCCGAAGAGAGCAGTCTTGCGGTCATGTCCACGGACGCAAATATTGAATTCACGGGCCGTTATCCGGCGGAGATCAGCCAACCGGGCCTCATCGGCGTGCAGGGCCGGACCTTTGCGGATCTGGTGCGCCAGCTGCCTGCGGGCGTGCTTAACTTCACCCTGGACGAAACTTCGGGCAATTTGCTGCTGGAGCAGGGACGCCGCGTTTACAAGCTGCCGGTGAGCGTCTCCGAATGGTTCCAGAATCTTTCGGAATTTCCGGCCGAGAACGCGGTAACATGGTCCGGCGACTTTTTGCAGGATGTGCTGGACAAGGTGGGCTTCTGCATCAGTGACGACGACGCCATGGACGCCATCGCCTGCCTGTGCATGAAACCTGGCGAAAACGGCCATATCGACGTCTGCGGCCTCAACGGCCATCAATTCGCCCTGGTTTCCTTCACCCATGACGAACTGGCCGCGCGTCTACCCGCCGAAGGTATGCTGATCCAGAAAAAATATCTTCAGGACATCAAAAAATGGCTGGGCGTGGACGAAATCGAACTTAATATTACGGGCAAACGTCTTTACCTGCGCAGTCTGGACGGGGCCGAAACCCTAAGCCTGCCCCGCGCGACCTGCGAATACCCAGATTA
Organism: Desulfovibrio sp. Dsv1; assembly: GCA_000403945.1. Taxonomy (GTDB): domain Bacteria; phylum Desulfobacterota; class Desulfovibrionia; order Desulfovibrionales; family Desulfovibrionaceae; genus Desulfovibrio. The sequence goes on along the minus strand of APFI01000057.1, from coordinate 20,198 downwards.
CAACATCTTCATGTCCAAACTTGCGGATGAAGGCATCAGCGCCATGACGCTGGACCGCAAGGAAAGCATGGACGCGTTGGGCCGCATTCTGATTTTCAATACCGAGAGTGACTACTGCACCTATATGGATCTTTCCGAAAACGAGGCCCGACTGTCCGCCCAAGGACAGGACGTGGGTTCGGCTTCGGAAAGTCTGGAAGTGGCCTACCGGGGCGATATCACGCGCATTGCCTTCCCGACACGCGATCTTATGGAGGTGTTCGGGCATTTCGTTTCAGGCAAGATTGACATGCTGCTCGCTGGCACGGAAGGACCGTGCGGCATCCGTGGCGCGGAAGATCCGGACTACACGGTTATCATCATGCCCATGAAGGTTTCCGAAACCACCTATTATAGCGAAGAGGACGTGTAAGGAGCGCTTCCGAACGGTCTTTCGGAAATAGTCCAGAAAAGTTCCGGCAGAGTATACAGCAAAGGAAATAAGGAAATATTGATGTCCTCTGAAACCTCCGGCAACGGCAACTACACTGCCTCGTCCATTACCATTCTTGAAGGCCTTTCCGCCGTGCGCAAGCGTCCGGCCATGTATATCGGCTCCACGGACGGGCGTGGTCTGCATCATCTGGTTTACGAGGTGGTGGACAACTCCATTGACGAAGCCATGGCTGGCTATTGTTCGCGGATCACGGTTATCCTGCATGTGGACAATTCCGTGACCGTGCGTGATGACGGGCGCGGCATTCCGGTGGACATACATCCCAAGGAAGGTGTTCCCGCCGTCCAGGTGGTCATGACCAGGCTGCACGCTGGCGGCAAGTTCGACAATACCAGCTACAAGGTGTCCGGCGGCCTGCACGGCGTAGGCGTGTCCTGCGTCAACGCGCTTTCAGAAGAACTGACCGTCACGGTGCGCCGTGACGGCAGACGCTACCGCCAGCACTACGCGCGCGGCGTGCCACAAGACCAGCTCGCGGTCATCGGCGAGGATGTGGAGGGCCACGGTACCACAGTCCGCTTCAGGCCGGACGAGGAAATCTTCGAGGTGCTCGAATTTTCCTACGAAACTCTGAAAAAGCGTTTTGAGGAACTGGCCTATCTGAACAAGGGTCTGAGCATCGAGTGCATTGACGAGCGCATCGGTGAAATACACATTTTCCACGCCGAGGGCGGCATCCGTCAGTTTGTGTCGGATCTCAATTCCGGCGAACAGGGCATCCATCCGATTATTTTCGGCGAAGGCGTGATAGAAAACGTCAGCGTGGATTTTGCCCTGCAATACAATGCCGGGTACAAGGAAAACATCCTTACCTTTGCCAACAATATCCGCACCAAGGAAGGCGGCACTCATTTGGTGGGCTTCCGCACGGCGCTGACCAGGGCCATCAACGGTTATATCAAGGGCCAGCAGGATCTGGTCAAAAAACTGAAAAACACGGCCCTGTCCGGTGATGATGTGCGCGAGGGGCTCACGGCGGTGATCAGCGTCAAGCTGCCCCAGCCGCAATTCGAGGGGCAGACCAAAACCAAATTGGGCAACAGCGAGGTGACCGGCCTGGTAGCCGGGGTGGTTTATGACCGCCTGAACGTCTATTTTGAGGAAAATCCCAAGGACATCCGGCTGATCATCGACAAGGCCGTGGACGCTGCCAGAGCCAGGGATGCGGCCCGCCGAGCCAAGGAACTGGTGCGGCGCAAGGGCGCGCTGTCGGACAACGCCCTGCCCGGCAAGCTGGCCGACTGCCAGAGCAAGGACCCCGTTGAATCGGAACTCTTCATCGTGGAGGGCGATTCCGCAGGCGGTTCCGCCAAACAGGGCCGCAACCCAAAAAACCAAGCCATTTTGCCTCTGCGCGGCAAGATTCTGAACACCGAGCGCACCCGCTTTGACCGCATGCTGGCCAACAAGGAAGTCAAGGCCCTGATCACGGCCATGGGCGCTGGTGTTCAGGACGACACGGATCTGGAAAAACTGCGTTATCATAAGATCATCATCATGACTGATGCCGACGTGGACGGCGCGCACATCCGCACCCTGCTGCTGACCTTCTTTTTCCGTCAGTATCAGGAAATGGTCGAAAGGGGCTTTGTCTACATTGCCCAGCCGCCGCTCTACCGCGCGCACAATTCGCGAATGGAAAAGTTCATCAAGGATGACGCGGAGCTCAACGACTTTCTGCTCTCACGGGTCAGCGAGGAAGTCAGCATTGTGGCCCGCAACGGCAAAATATTCAGCGGCGAGCCGTTGAGCAGCCTCATGCGTCGGATCGAAAAACTGGATCAGCGCGTGAACGACGCCGAAGGAGCCGGAACCCCGCGTGATCTCTTCTTGGCATTGGTCACGTACCCCGTGCGGGTGGAAGCTGGCATGTTGGAAGACCAACACAGCGAATTTACGGCTTGGCTCAATGAGCACGGCTATCTGCTGACCCTGGAACGAGAACGCAGCGAGGAAGACGACGAAGAACGCTTGTTCGCAATTTTTGAAAGCACCGGCAGCCATCACACTCGGCGCGGTATGGAGTTTTTCTCTTCCCGCCTCTACCGCCAGACTTGGCAGCTTTTTTCCGAACTGCGCGAAGAATGCGGAGGCCTGTTCTTCACTTTCAGGCGCAAGGACGGCGAAGCCGTGGCTGACACTGACAATGTCTTCCAGCTTCTGCGGATGGTGCTGGACGAGGCCCGCAGGGGCCTCAACATCCAGCGCTACAAGGGTTTGGGCGAAATGAACCCGGATCAGCTCTGGCTGACTACTATGAACCCGGACAACCGGATTCTTTTGCAGGTTTCGGTGGAGGACGCCATTTCCGCTTCCGACGCCTTTGAAGAACTGATGGGAGACCGCGTGGAGCCGCGTCGTGACTTCATTGAACGCAACGCCTTGGCTGTGCAGGATCTTGATATTTAGAAAGGTCCACAAAATGCCCAACTGACGACTCCGGCCGCCGAAAAGGAGGCGTTGAGTCCCTCACGGGGGAGAATGCCTGTCGCATGTTATAGCGTTGCGGAAGATGCGCATGACAGGCGACGAGACAGCTCTTTGACCCGGCTTTTGCCGCGGCGGCGTGTTTCGCGACTTGCGCAAGCCTGATTGCTCCCGGCTTGCTGCCTCCCTGGATAAGAAACTGCCTGTTGTCCGCTATCACTGGAAAATGCAGGGACAAATGCCGCATCTGGTACCAGGAGGATCGGAAAAACTGATGGTATTGGGCACAGAAAAGCAGGTACACGGCCGTCGCCAGCAGGTCGGGAATATTCGCGCGCGTGCATTGATGACGCGTCCCGCATCCCTGAGCACAGGGTGAACGACGTATTGACACTTTACAGCTAGGCAGAACCGAACGAACAGACATGGAAACGAAAATGGAAGAAAAATCCTTCGGAGGCTGGCTGTCCTGGCTGACGGTTGTGGGTGGCTGGCTGCTCTGCGCGACCATGTGCCTTATACTGACCATCCGGCTGGAAGTATGGCCCAAGGCGTATGATTTTTTTTTTCCGGCGGCGGTGGCCGTCCTGTTCAGCAATATTTTTGTGTTCATGTTCATGGCGTCACGCTACGGGGCGCATGCTGGAAAGTTGTTCCGGGCCGTGTGCCGCGTATGTCTGAGCGAAGGTATCCTGCTTTTTCTTTTTTACGGATGGGGCAGGTTTTTTATAGGAGCCTGAGTTATTTTGCCGTTTGATATTCTACCTGCGAGGCCAACGTGTCTGAAGTGAAAAACGAACAGCATCCGCAAATCAACATAGAAAAAGAACTTCGCCAGTCCTATCTGGAGTATTCCCTTTCGGTCATCATCGGGCGCGCCATTCCGGATGCCCGCGACGGCCTGAAGCCTGTGCACCGGCGTATCATGTTTGCCCAGTACGAGCTGTCCAACAATTACAACCGGCCGCACAAAAAATCCGCGCGCATTGTTGGTGACGTCATCGGTAAGTATCACCCGCACGGCGATTCGGCGGTCTATGACGCCTTGGTGCGCATGGCGCAGGAATTTTCCATGCGTGATCCCTTAGTGGACGGCCAGGGCAACTTCGGATCCATCGATGGCGATTCGGCAGCGGCCATGCGTTACACGGAAGTGCGCATGTCCCGGCTGGCCCAGGAATTTCTGGGTGACTTGGACAAGAATACTGTGGACTTCCGGCCAAACTACGACAATACCCTGCAAGAACCTTCGGTGATGCCCACCAAGGTGCCCAATCTGCTGCTCAACGGCTCGTCGGGCATTGCCGTGGGCATGGCCACCAATATTCCGCCGCACAATCTGGGCGAACTCTGCGACGCTCTCCAGCTGCTGCTGGACAATCCCCAGTGCAGCGTGGACGACCTCATGGAATACGTGAAGGGACCGGATTTTCCCACTTCCGGTTTCGTCTACGCGGGCAAGGGCCTGTACGACGCCTACCATACGGGCCGGGGCACGGTGAAAGTGCGTGGCCGGGTGAAAATTGAAGAGCGCAAAAAAGGCCTTCAGGCCATAGTCATCAAGGAAATTCCCTATGGCCTGAACAAATCCGGCCTAGTGGAAAAAATTGCGACCTTGGTCAATGACCGCAAAATCGACGGCATTGCGGATTTGCGTGATGAATCGGACCGCAAGGGCATCCGCGTCGTCATTGATCTCAAACGCGGGGTGATTCCGGACATTGTGGTCAATGCCCTGTACAAATTCACTCCCTTGGAAACCAGCTTCGGCATCAATATGCTGGCCGTGGTGGACAACAGACCGGCCCTGCTCAATCTCAAGACAGCCCTGTCCTGCTTTGTGGACCACCGTCGCGAGGTGGTCATTCGTCGAACCCGTTATGACTTGGAAAAGGCCGAGGCCAGGGCCCATATTCTGGAAGGTCTGCGCATCGCCATTGACCGCATCGACGAGGTGGTGGCTCTGATCCGCGCGTCGGCCAATCCGGACAAAGCCCGTCAGGGTCTTATGGCAACGTTCGAACTGTCCGAAATTCAGGCTCGGGCTATTCTGGACATGCGTCTGCAACGTCTTACCGGCCTACAGCGCGAGGAATTGCTAGCCGAGTACAAGGACCTTCTGCAGAAAATCGAATTCTACAAGTCCGTGCTGGAAAGTTCGGAAGTGCTGCGCAACGAGATTAAGCGCGAGATCCGCGATGTCCGCGAAAGCTTTGCCACTCCCCGGCGCACGGAAGTGCTTACCGAGGCCCTGACTGGCATCGACATCGAGGATCTTATTCCGGACGGGGAAGTTGTCATCACCCTGTCCCGACGGGGCTATATGAAGCGCACCAATCTTGAAAATTACCAACAGCAGAAGCGCGGCGGCAAGGGCATCGCGGCCCTGCATACCTCGGACGACGATTATGTGCAAGAATTCCTGACCACCACCAATCATCAATATCTCTGCCTGTTCACCAACAAGGGCCGCATGCATCAGCTCAAGGCGCATCAGGTGCCCGAGGGCAGCCGTACGGCCAAGGGCGTGCACATCAACAACCTGCTGCCCTTGGAAGAGGGCGAGTGGGTCACCACGGTGCTGGCCCTACGCGAATTCGCCGAAGACAAGTATTTTCTCTTCGTAACCCGGCGCGGCATGGTCAAACGCTCCTCGGCCTCGCTCTATGCCCGTTGCCGCAAGACTGGGCTAATGGCTGTGGGACTGCGCGAGGACGACGAATTGGTGGTGGTGCGACCCATCCGCGAAGACAACCACATTATGCTGACCACGGCGGACGGTTTTGCCATCCGCTTCTCCTGCGGGGATATCCGGCCCATGGGCCGTGTGGCCACAGGCGTCAAGGGCATTGCACTGCGCCGTCGGGACAGCGTGGTGGCCGGGGTGATCCTCAAGGATGTGGACCAGACCACGGAAATCATGTCCATTTCGGCCAACGGCTACGGCAAGCGCACTAGGGTGGATCTCTACCGTTTGCAGTCGCGCGGCGGCAAGGGCATCATCAACTTCAAGGTCACGGGCAAGACTGGCCTCGTGGTGGGTGCCATGCCCGTGAAGGACAACGATGGCCTGATTCTGCTGACGTCGTCCAACAAGATCGTGCGTATCGGCGTGGATGAAGTGCGCAGTAAGGGCCGGGCCACCATGGGGGTGATGCTGGTACGCCTGGACGAAGGCGGGCGTGTGGTGGGTTTTGACCGAGTGGACGAGGGTGGCCAGACCGGGCGGGACCTCAGCGCGGAGCTGGATGCGGAGGATGGCGCGGCTTCCACGGCCGTTTTCGATTCTGCAAATTTCGCTGACGAGACGGATCAGGACGGTGATGCCTAGCATTTCATTCAGTTTCCTGTCGTTGGCGCTGGTCCTCTGGGCATGTCTGACCGTCGCCTGCGGGCAGAACGCGTTGCTGGCGGACGACCTTAGCGCGGCGCGCATGGCGGTGGCCGAGCGCAACTGGCCCTTGGCCGAGCGTCTGCTGGAACGCTATCTGCGTGAAGAACAGAACCCGGACAAACGCTGGGAGGCTTGGCAGCAACTGCTTACCGTGGTCAATTCCGCCAATCCGGAAGAGCGCGCCACCCTGGAGTACTTGGAAGTCATGCTGGCGGAGTATGCGGACGACGACGAGCGCGTCAAACTAGTTCTGGAGCGTATGGGCCGTCTCAATGAGAACCTGCGGCGTTATGACAGGGCGGCGGACGCCTGGAGCGCCTATACCGGTCTGGCGGACCTGACGCCGCAGGAGACTGTGGAAGGCTACCGCCATCTGGCGTCTGCGCAGTTCAGCCAACGGCGTTTTGAGGCCGGTGAGGAAACCCTGCAGCAATGTCTGGCCCTGCCCCTTCCGGATCATGACAAGATCATGTGTATGTATGATCTGGCGGATCAGAATATGGCCCGCGAACGCTGGCAGGAAGTAGCGGACCTCTGCCAGCAGATTCTGGACAGCGGGCCGGACAATAACTTGCGGGGCCTGAGCGGTTATCTGCTGGGCGATGCCTTGGAACAACTGGGCTTGGGCATGGAAGCCATGAAACAATTTAAACTGGCGCGCGATGAATATCCCAATCCGTCGGTCGTGGATAATCGCATTGCGCATTTGCGCAATAAACTGAAGAAACAGGCGAAATAAAAATATGATTAGGCACGAATGTGGCCTTTTCGGCATTTATGAGCATGAGGATGCGGCCCGTCTGGCGTATTTCGGTCTGTATGCCCAGCAGCACCGGGGCCAGGAAAGCGCGGGCATCGTCACCCAGGATACGGACGGTGTGCATGAATACAAGGGTATGGGTCTGGTGCCCGATATTTTTACGGAAAACAGCTTGCGCGCCCTCACCGGCCGCATTGCCGTGGCCCACGTGCGCTATTCCACCACGGGTCGTTCCTCCAGTTGCAACGCCCAACCTTTCTTGGCTCATTACAAAGGTCAGGACATCGCCCTAGCTCACAACGGCAATCTGGTCAATGCCGGAGAATTGCGCGAAGAGCTGGAAAATGAGGGAGCCATCTTTTCCACGAGCAATGACACGGAAGTTTTCGTGCATCTGCTGGTGCGGGCCCTGCGCCGGCATAATCTTCCCGGGGCCGTGCGCGAAGCCTGTTCCCGGGTGCGTGGAGCTTACTGTCTGCTGGTGCTGGCCGGTTCGACCATGGTCGCCGTGCGTGATCCTTTCGGTTTCCATCCCTTGGCTCTTGGTCGTCTGGACGGCAGACCGGTCTTTGCCTCCGAAACCTGCGCGTTCGACCTGCTGGAAGCCGAGTACGAACGCTCGGTGGAGCCTGGCGAGATGGTCATTGCGGACGCTGAAGGCATGCGCAGTGAGCAGTTGCGCGGGCCGCTGCCCGAAAAACCGCGCCAGTGCATTTTTGAACTGGTGTATTTTGCCCGGCCCGATTCCTATGTTTTCAACGAACAGGTCTATCTCTGCCGCAAACAGATGGGCTGGCAACTGGCCCATGAATCCACGCCGGACGTGGATTTTGTGCTGCCGTTCCCGGATTCGGGGGTATACTCGGCCGTGGGTTTCGCCCAGTGTGCGGAGTTGCCCTATGAACACGCCATGATACGTAACCATTATGTAGGGCGGACCTTCATCCAGCCCACCCAGAGCATGCGCAGCTTCGGCGTGCGGGTGAAGATTAATCCGGTGCGGGCCATGATCGAGGGCAAGAAGATATGCATTGTGGACGACTCCATCGTGCGAGGTACCACCATGATCACCCGCGTGAAAAAATTACGGGAACTGGGCGCCAAGGAAGTGCATATTCGTATTTCCTGTCCGCCGGTCAAATATCCCTGTCATTACGGCATTGATTTTTCCTTGCGCGGCGAACTTATCGCGGCCCAATGCAGTCTGCCGGAGATCGTCAGCCGCTTGGATGTGGATTCCCTGCACTATCTGAGCATTGACGGCCTGTTGCGCTCGGTCATGCATTCGGACAGCTATTGCTTGGCCTGTTTCACCGGTGAGTATCCCGTGTCCTGCGACGAGTGCGGGAAGTATAGGCTGGAGGGGGCCTGCGGCACCAGATAGGACCTTTTACATTTTTTCAAAAGTGTCCCTTTCTCTCGCATGGTTCTTCCGGCGCTACGCCGCCCTTGACGCCGCCGCGCCGACAAGATAGAGGGGTACGACTTCAAGGGTCGACAGATATCAGCAGGGGACAGTATGAGTATTGCACGCATCAAGGGTTTTGCGGACATGTTTCCGCCCCAGAGCAACAATTTCACCCATATGGAAAACTGCGCCCGGGATATTTTCGGTCGCTACGGTTTTGTGGAATTGCGCACGCCGCTCTTGGAGTTTACCGAACTTTTCCAGCGCTCCATTGGTGAAGAAACAGATGTGGTGCAGAAAGAGATGTACACCTTCCCGGACCGCAAGGGTCGTTCCCTGACCTTGCGTCCCGAAGCCACGGCCGGAGTCATGCGCGCCTATATCGGGGCGGGTCTGGCCAACTGCGATCCGGTCAGCCGCCTGTTTACCATCGGCCCCATGTTCCGTTACGAGCGGCCTCAGAAGGGCCGCATGCGCCAGTTCCACCAAGTCAACTGTGAATGTCTGGGTTCGCAAAGCCCTCTGGCCGACGCAGAACTGATCATCATGCTGATGCGTTTTCTACGTGCCTTGGGTCTTGGGAAACTGGTCTTCAAGCTTAACTCCCTAGGCTGCGCGGAATGTCGTCCGCGCTTCAAGGAAGCCTTGCTGGAGTATCTGCGAGGGATAGACCGCAATGCGTTTTGCTTGGACTGCACCCGTCGCGTGGAGAGCAATCCGCTGCGCGTGCTGGACTGCAAACAGCCTGGCTGTCGCTCCCTGACCGACAATGCGCCTAGACTGCTGGATTACAATTGTCCCGAGTGCAGGGCACATTTTGAAACCGTGCTGGCCATGCTGCGCGCCGAAAATCTGCCGCTGGAATTGGATCACCGTCTGGTGCGCGGGCTGGACTACTATTGCCGGACTACCTTTGAGGTGGTAAGCGGGAGCGTTGGCGCACAATCGGCGGTGGCTGGCGGCGGCCGGTATGACGGTCTGATCAAGAGCTTGGGTGGGCCGGATGTGCCCGGCGTGGGCTTTGCCTGCGGCATGGAACGCTTGGCCCTGCTTCTGGGCGATGGCGCGGAACAGCGCCCCGATTTTTATATGTTGGGTATGGAGGAGGCCGGTCGGGCGCAGGCCTTTGCTCTGGCCCAGAAACTGCGCGCAGCCGGGCTGCGCGGAAAAATGAATTTCAGCACGGGCGGCTTCAAAAGCCTGATGCGTCAGGCGGGTAAATCCGGCGCGCGCTTTTGCCTGATTATCGGACCGGATGAAGCGTCCCGAGGCGGCGTGAGCATCAAACATCTGGACAGCGGCGAACAGAGCAGCCTGCCGCAGGTCGACGCAATCCTTTATCTGCAAGCGGGAACAGCCAATGACTGAGCGAACGCAGGGCATACAGCAGGAACATCAGAAATTCATTGAAGACTTGGGCGACTGGCAGCGCAGTCACACCTGCGGCCAACTGACCTTGGTCGACGACACGGCCGAGGTCTGCCTGATGGGCTGGGTGCAGTACCGTCGCGATCACGGCGGCCTGATTTTTGTGGATCTGCGCGACCGCGACGGCTTGACACAGGTGGTTTTCAGCCCGGATATCGCCCCGGCGGCCCATGAAAACGCACATATTCTGCGTTCCGAATATGTACTGGCCGTCAAGGGCAGGGTGCGTCCCCGGCCCGAGGGCATGGTCAACAGCGCCATGGTCACCGGTGGAATCGAGGTGGTGGTCCATGAGTGGAAGCTGCTGAACACCTCCAAGACGCCGCCTTTTCCCATTGAGGATCGTTGCGACGCGGGCGAGAACTTGCGGCTGGCTTGGCGTTATCTGGACCTGCGCCGTCCGCGCATGCAGGAAAATCTGCGCCTGCGGCACAAGGTGGCCCAGACCATCCGCCGTTATCTGGACGAGGGCGGCTTTGTAGAAGTGGAAACTCCGGTGCTGACCAAGTCCACGCCCGAGGGTGCGCGCGATTTTCTGGTCCCTAGCCGTTTGAACTCCGGCGAATTTTACGCCCTGCCGCAGTCCCCGCAGCTTTTCAAGCAGATGCTGATGGTTTCCGGCTTGGATCGCTATTTTCAGATAGTGCGCTGTTTCCGCGACGAGGATTTGCGTGCCGACCGCCAGCCCGAGTTCACCCAAGTGGATATTGAAATGAGCTTTGTGGACGAGAAAAAGGTCATGTCTATGGCCGAAGGCCTCATTGCCCGGGTCTTTACGGAAGTCATGGGCAGGGAGCTCAGCCTGCCGTTCCCGCGCATGCGCTGGGATGAAGCTATGGAGCGCTACGGCGTGGACAAACCGGATACGCGTTTTGATCTGGAACTCAAGGATATCACCGATATTGTGCGCGTTTCGGGCTTTAAGCTTTTCGCCCAGGCTAGACTGGTCAAGGGCATGAAGGTGCCGGGCGGCGAATCCATGACCCGCAAGGAAATCGACGTCCTTACCGAATTTGTGAGGATTTACGGGGCGCAGGGCTTGGCCTGGATCAAAATCAAGGCCGACGAATGGCAGTCGCCCATCGCCAAGTTTTTGTCCGACAAGGAACGCAGGGGCATTGCGGATGCTCTGGATCTTCAGGTGGGCGACATCGTCTTTTTCCAGGCCGGGGAGCCGGACATGGTCAACGCGGCCCTGGGCAATTTGCGCGTGCATCTGGCCGGGCAGCTCAAGCTTATCCCGGAAGACAGCTTCAACTTTCTCTGGGTCACGGATTTTCCCCTCTATGAGTACGACCAGGAGGAAAAACGCTATGTGGCCTGTCACCATCCCTTTACATCGCCCGCACCCGGCCATCTGGAACTGATGAAAAGCGATCCGGCCAAGGCCCGCGCCCGTGCCTACGACATGGTGCTCAACGGCAATGAAGTGGGCGGCGGCTCTATTCGCATCCATTCCAGCAACGTGCAGCGGCGGATGTTTGAAGCTCTGGGCTTTATGCCGGAGCAGGCGGAAGCGCAGTTCGGCTTTTTGATTCAGGCGCTGGAGCAAGGCGCTCCGCCGCACGGCGGCTTGGCTTTTGGTTTGGATCGTCTGGTTATGCTGCTGGCCGGGGCGTCCAGCATCCGCGACGTCATTGCCTTCCCAAAGACCCAGAAGGCCACATGCCTGCTGACCGGGGCCCCGTCCCCGGTAGAGGCTAGGCAACTGCGTGAATTGGGCCTGCGCCTGCGTGAGCAGCCTGCCAAGGAAAGCGATGCCAAATCGGGCGTCGGCGCGATTCAGGCATGAGGAGAAGCGCAAGCATGATTCTGGATATTGTGACCTATCCCGATCCGTGTCTGAAGCAGCCGTGTGGGTCTGTGGCGGAAGTGACGGACGAGATCCGCCATCTGGCCGCCGACATGCTGGAAACCATGTACGCCGCGCCCGGAGTGGGCTTGGCCGCGCCGCAGGTGGGCCGCAATATCCGTATGCTGGTTATGGACCCATCGGGTAAGGATGGGGAAAAGCGGCCTCGCGTGCTGATCAATCCCGTTCTGGAGCTTTTTGGCGAGGATGTGATCAGCGAGTTGGAGGGCTGCCTGTCCGTACCCCTGAATTACCGCGCGGACGTGATCCGCAAGAGCCGCGTCCTGCTCAAGGCAGTGAACCTTGACGGGAACAGCATTGCAGAAGAGCTGGAAGGCTTTCCGGCCATTGTCGTCCAGCACGAGGCCGACCATCTGGACGGCGTGTTGTTCATCGACAGGATCAGTCGCCTGCGGCGCACGCTGTATGACAGTAAGGTAAAAAAATGGCTCAAGCGCAAAAATGCCGACTAGTCTTCATGGGTACGCCGAATTTCGCGGCGGTGATCCTCAAGGCGCTTGTGCAATGGCCGCGCGGCGAGATCGTTGCGGTCTATACCCAGCCGGACCGTCCATCCGGACGCGGCCATAAGCTGACGCCCTCTCCGGTCAAGCGACTGGCACAGGAATTGGGACTGCCGGTGCTGCAGCCGCAGAGTCTGAAAAATGCTGAGGCTCAGGTCGAACTGGCCGCCTTGCAGCCCGACGTGCTGGTCGTGGCCGCGTATGGCCTGATATTGCCGGACACCGTGTTGGCCGCGCCGCGTCTGGTTCCGATCAACGTGCATGCTTCGCTTTTGCCGCGTTATCGCGGCGCCGCGCCCATTCAGCGCGCTATTATGGAAAATTGGGGGCCGGATGCGCAAAGTGGTGTCGCCATCATGCGTGTGGCCAGCCGTTTGGACGCCGGGCCGGTTTATGCCGACGAGGCTTTTCCCATTGGCGAGCATACGGCGGGCAGCCTGCACGACGTCCTGTCACGTCTGGGCGCTGCTCTGCTGGTCCGCGTGCTGAATGATCTGCTGGATGGACGGGCTGTGGCGCGGGAACAGGACGAAAGCCGCGCCAGCTACGCGGCCAAGATCAGCAAGGAAGACGGCTATATAGACTGGGAACGTCCGGCGGCGGAAGTGCATGCCCGCATCCGGGGCGTGACGCCTTGGCCCGGCGCGCACGCCGCCTTTGCCCTGACGGGTGAAGCTGCTGCGTTGCAGCTTTTGCTTGCGCCCGGCGAAGTGAAGGAGAGCGTCAACGGCGCAAACCCCGGCGACGTGCTGCATGCCGACCATGGATTGAGCGTGGCATGCTCTGACCGCTGGTACCGGCTTTCCCTTGTGCGTCCGCAAAACCGCAAGGATATGTCTGTGCGCGATTTTATCAACGGGCATTTGCGCGGCGGCTTGCCAAAGGGCATATGCGGACACGTCCTGCGTCTGGGCTGAAAAAACGCGGTTTCGGGGCAGTGACAGCGGGCAATGTAAGGCTGTTTCTGACTCCGGCCTGAGTGCTTGAAACCGTCAGAAGCCCTTTTTTGCGCTGTTTCAGATCTGAAACAGTTCAGGCGTCTTTTTTATTGAGGCGGCGGCATGCTCCTGCGCAAATCCTTATATTCCCTGCCTCCCGGGCAATACGGCGGCGGCCGCAAGCGAATTTTTATCGGCCTGATTCTGGCATCCTGCATCCTGTTGTGTCTGGCGCTCTGTTTTTTTCTAATCCTGCCTTGGTCCGATCTGGGGGCTGACCTGCGCTGGCTGCCGTTGCTTAGTATGGCGGTGGGGGAATTTGGCATTGCGGTTCTGGCTTGGCTCTGCCTGACTCTGGTTTTTCATATTTACACCGGCTTGCCCCTGCCCGGCATGCAAGGCGTGCGGCATGTGATCATCCGCCTATTTTTTCCGCTGATGGAATTGTTGGCAAAAGCTGTGGGCATTGATCGCAACAAGGTGCGACGCTCTTTTGTCAAGGTGAACAATGAGCTGGTTCTAGCTGCGCGCCGCCCTGTGGCCCCGCGCGAACTGTTGCTTCTGTTGCCGCATTGCGTGCAGAACAGCGTTTGCCCGCGTCGTTTGACGCACAAGGTGAACCTTTGTGCGCGTTGCGGACAATGTCAGGTGGGTAGCCTTCTGGACTTGCGCGACCATTACGGCATTCAGTTCGCCATTGCCACGGGCGGCGCCATTGCCCGCCGCATTGTGGTTCAGACCAAGCCGCGCTGCATTGTGGCCGTGGCCTGTGAGAGCGACCTGACCTCCGGCATTCAGGACAGCTACCCTTTGCCGGTTTTTGGTGTGCTCAACCAGCGGCCTTGTGGTTCCTGTCTGGATACGTTGGTGCCGCTGACGGGATTGGAAGAGGCTATTCGTATTTTCCTTGGCCTTTCGGAAACGGATACGGGCGCAGGCCACAGGGGACGGGCGTGAGCAACGGCAAGCACGCTTTGACGGGCCGGGGTACGGCCCCTTCGTTGCGGTTCTTGAAAAAATTGCCGCGCAACGGACGCACGGCCGCCCTGCACGCACTGTTGCTGATTGACGCGGGCCTGAACGCGCAGGAAGCTCTAGCCGCTGCCCTGGCCGACACACAGCGCGGCCCGACGGCGCCGAATGGTGCGTTACCTTCGCAGGAACGCCATCTTTGTTCCGAACTGGTCTACGGTTGCCTGCGCGCGGAAATCCGTATTGCGTATATTTTGGGACGGGTCCTGTCCCGGCCAGAGCGTCTGCCGTTTCCCCTTTTGCATATTTTCGAGCTTGCGGTGTATGCTCTGCTGTTTCAGGATCGCGTGCCTGACCATGCGGCGGTGCACGGCGCGGTGGAGCAGGCGGAGCGCCTTTTCGGCCGTTATCTGGCGCGAGTGGCCAACGGTGCATTGCGTTCCATCCAGCGTTTCGGCGTGGCTGTGGACACGCCTGAATTTTACAACGAAGGAACTGGACGAGGAAGTTCCGGCGCATGGGACGGTCTTTGCCGCTATTACAGTTTGCCGCGTTGGTTTGCGGATATCTGGCTTGCGGCTTACGGCGAGGAGAACGCGTTGGCCCTGATGCGGCGTTCTTCCGTCCGGCCTTGGACCGCCTTGCGGATCAATGCCCGCCATGCATTTGCGCCAGCCTTGCATGCGGCCTTGCTTGCTTTTGCGGAAAAGGGACGCGGACAGGCTGTTGGTCTGTGGGGCGTGGCTTTCGCGCCGGGAGCGCTGCCTGCGGATGTGCTGGGTAACAGCTTGGAGCATTGGCGGCGGAGCGGAGCCCTCTCCTTTCAGTCGGCAGGTTCACAACTGGTTGTTGAAAAACTGGGCCTTACCTGTTGGCAGGGAAGGGTCTGGGACGCCTGCGCTGGTTTTGGCGGTAAGAGCGCGGCTCTTCTGGAGCGGAATGTGGATGTGACCCTGAGTACGGATTGCGCATGGTCGCGTCTGCGTCATCTGCCGGATATGTGCCGGGATTTGCACCTGCCGGTTCCGGTTGCCTGCCTAGCGGATGCGACAGAACCGCCGCTGTCCGGCTGGGACGGTCATATTCTTCTGGACGCGCCCTGCAGCGGGCTGGGCGTGCTGGCTCGGCGACCCGACATCCGCAGGCCTTCCCGCCGCGCTCCGGCGGATCTGGAGCAGCTTGCGGGTTTGCAGAACCGTCTGCTGGTCAGGCTTGGCGGGTTGCTGCGGCCGGGCAGGGAGCTGGCCTACATTACCTGCACCCTGAATCCTGCGGAAAATGAACAGGCAGTGTCCCGCCTGTTGCGGGCACGGCCTGAGCTTGCTTTGGTGCGTGAGTGGCAGACCCCGCATGTCCATCTCTGGCTGGAGGGCATGTACGGGGCGGTGTTGCGCCGGGTCTGAGTCGCGGCATGTTCAGGCTTTCGGCAGGCTCACACCCAGACGCGTCAGCAGTTTTTGCAATTCTTCCGCGCTGGCGTAGGACAGGGTTATTTTTCCATTCTGATCGTTGCCGCTGACCAACGCCTTGCAGGCCAAAACTTGGCTGAGATTTTTCTGCAAGCTGCGAATTTGCGGACTTTTTTTACGCCCGACGCGCGGCCCTTCGCGGGCGGGTGCGCCGTTCGTGGCGGCGCTTTCCGTCTGCCAGGGCAGCAGATGTTTTTCGCGCCAGAAGCTCGTGGCTTCCTCGGCATCGCGCACGGTCAGCGCATGGCTGATGATGCGTTGACGCAACGCTTCGGCGGCGTCCATATCTGTCACGGCCAGTAGGCAGCGGGCGTGCCCGGCGCTGATGTTTCCGTCCCGTAGGTCGTCGCGCGCGGCGGGGCTCAGTTGCAGCAGGCGCAGGGCATTTGCGATGGCTGGGCGGCTTTTGCCGAGACGCGCGGCCAGCTCCTCCTGGGTCAGTTCCAGCGCGTCGCGCAGGCCTTGCAAGGCCAGAGCTTCTTCAATGGGGTTGAGGTCTTCGCGTTGCAGGTTTTCAATCAGGGCGGCGGCCATGACCTCCTTGTCGCTCAACTCGCGCACAAAGACCGGCACCTGCGCAAGCCCGGCTAGGCGCGCCGCACGCCACCGGCGTTCACCGGCCACGATCTGGTAGGTTGTCCCGTCACTCTTCTGGGGGCGCACCAGCAGCGGCTGGATGATGCCCTGAGCCTTGATGGAGTCGGCCAGTTCCTGTAGGCCTTCAGGGTCAAAATGCTGGCGCGGCTGGTCCGGATTGGGCCGCAATACCGTAAGCGGAAGTAGGCTGATGTCGCCCTTGACTTCGTGTTGCGGTTCGGACCCTCCGAAAAGTGCGTCCAGGCCCCGTCCCAGGCTTTTGTTTGCGGTGCTCATGTTCTCTCCTTCTTGTGTTGCCCGCGCCTTGACAAGTGACCCCGTCGCGAGTCACGCTGATCCAATCTGATTTTTTTGAAGCGCTGTGCGTTTCGAAAATTTGTTCAGCTACAAGACGCGTCGGCGTTGTTGTCAATCACTATCGGCGACAATGCGTTTGGCTCTTTTTGGGACTGCCTTCGCCCTCAGGCTGAATCTTAACGCGCTTGGGCATTTTTTTGGCGGATCAGTGCGCGCGTTTAGCAACAACAGAGTGGTTACCGTTTTGTTTCATTGTGTTTGATGCTGAAACTTTCAACTCTAAACTGTTCCGGCAAGAGCGTCTTTTAACAGTTCGCGCTATTTTCTCAGCTGAAGGAATTTTTTATGCCAGATTCGTTGCAACTGCTTTATATCACTGATGCCGACAGGCATATCCAGGCTGTGCAGATTCCTTGGAAACTCTGGCGGAAAATCGAACCCCTAGCCCGGCCGGTGCTGGATCCCTTCATGAAACCGGATTTTGAAGAACCTGTTGAACCTCTTTCGGCATTTGAGGAATTTTTGCACTACTGGGATTTCCGTTATCCCTACAGTCCAGCTGTGAGCTGTCCGCATTGCGGCGCGGCCACGCAAAACTGGCGTGACGATCTGACGCATCCTTTCCGTTTGGCTAACGCCAACCTAGGTGGCCTGCTGGTTTTTCATTGCCGGGCCTGTGGCGCGACAATCCGGCAGAAACATTTTCGCGACCATATGGCCGTGGAGCATACCGCGCCCAAGACTTGAACGTTTTCCGTACTTATTGAAGCACCGTGTTCTTTTTGGATGGTCGCCGCAGCACCACTTCCTTGGCAAGGCCCAGATAAGCTTCCGCGCCCTTGGATTTGATGTCGTAATGGATAATGGATTTACCGTGGCTGGGAGCTTCCGAAAGGCGTACATTGCGGGGGATGACAGTCTCAAACAAATGATCCGGAAAACAGCGGTGCACTTCATTTTTTACTTCACGGGTGAGCCGATTGCGGATGTCGTACATGGTCAGCACTACGCCGAGCAGCGCCAGATTGGGATTGAGTCGTTTTTTTACCTGCTCGTAGGTCTGGAGCAGTTTGACGATACCTTCTAGGGCAAAAAATTCGCATTGCAGGGGAATCAGTAGTTCCGTGGCTGCGCAAAGGGCGTTGAGCGTCAGCAGGCCCAGTGAAGGCGGGCAGTCTAGGATAATGTACTCGTAATCGTTATTGACCCGTTTGAGACATTCGTCCAGGTAAAACTCGCGGGCCATTTTATCCACCAGTTCCAGTTCAACGGCAACAAGATTGGTGCTGGCTGGAAGGATGTCCAGATAGGAGGTACGGCTTTTGGCAATGCTTTGGCTGATGTTGTCCGGGGAGTAAAACGTGCTGTACAGGTTGTCGTTGAGTTCTTCTTGGTTCAGACCGAGACCACTGGTACTGTTGGCCTGAGGGTCACAATCCACCAGCAGCACTTTTTTTTCCATAACGGCTAGCGCTGCGGAAAGATTGATGGCAGTAGTAGTTTTGCCTACGCCGCCTTTTTGATTGGCAATGGAAATAATGCGCGCCATACAATAACCTCCACGTCTTTTTCCTTCCTGCCTGACGTGTATTGAGGGTGAAAATCGGCGGGAGTGCCGTTGGCGTCTGAGTGTTTCACATGAAACAATTTGTACAGAAAAAGTCGAGCCGCCTTTTAATGTGTTTTTTAAAAGAGGCGGGCAAAAGCGTCAAGATGTAAGTATCATTCATGGGCACGGGGTAGCCGTCAAAACTCGGATAAATTGGAAAAAATTTGTTGTCGCCGCACTATCTTGGGCGTCTTGCCGTCTGGTTGAAATCTGGATAAAAGTGTGAGAACATTGTAAACAACATAGTACTTGATCGGGAGAGTCTATGTGTGGGACGCGTATCCTGCTTGTGGATGATGAGGAAGATGTTACCCGGATACTGGCAAAACGCTTGGAGCGGCGGGGGTATTCCTGCGGCAGGGCCGCCAATGGCCAGGAAGCTGTGGATGCCATGGAAGAGGCGGATTTTCCCATTGTGGTGATGGATGTAAAAATGCCGGTGCTGGACGGCATGGGCGCTTTGCAGCAGATTGCAGAACGCTGGCCAGAGACGCAGATTATTTTGCTTTCTGGACATGCCGATATGCAATTGGCAGTTCATGCCATGTCGCAGGGGGCGTTCGGTTATTTGATGAAGCCCGTGGACTTTGATGATTTGCTCTTTAAAATTGAAGATGCCGCTATGCAAAGTCGGTTGGAATACGGCAATAAAGCAAAGGAAAGCTGAAAAGAGCTGCCTCAATGAAATTTGCGACCTATTATGAGAAACATATGAGTTTTTTTATCAAAAGGCTTTTTGTTCCGAGCATGCTCTTGGTCTTGAGCGGATTTTGTCTGCCGGACGGTGTCCCCTGCGCGGCAGATCGGATTACGGAAGACAATCTGCCGCAATTGCTGGAAAAGGCCTTGCTTGAACATCCGGATATTGTACTGGACGTATTGCGCCGCAATAGCGAGGCTGTGCTGGATATCGCCCAGCAGGGTTCCAATATGCGACGTAAGCGCAACTTGGAAACTCAGTGGCGTGAAGATACGAAAACGCCCAAAAGTGTGCGCTTGGCAGGCCGCCCTGCCTTGGGTTCACCCAAGGCTAAGGTGAATGTTGTGGCTTTTTCCGATTTTACCTGCCACTTTTGCCAGCAGGCTTCCAAAACTGTGGATGCTCTCTTGCGGGAATACGGTAAGGACATCAGCTTGGTCTTCAAAAATCTGCCCTTTGATGAAAAGGGGCCGGGCGGGCAGGCGGCGGCCTATTTTGTAGCTATCTCGCAACAGAGCGAGGAAAAGGCTTGGAAGTTCTACAAAGTCCTGTTTGCCGACCGGGACCGGCTGGTGACCGAAGGCGAGGATTTTTTGAAAAAGACCGCGCAGGATTTGGAGGTGGATATGAAGCGCTTGGCGCGTGATATACGCAGCAAGAAGGTCAGCGACATTCTTGCGGAGGATCAGCAGGATGCGCAAAAGCTGGGCGTGGAGGGCACTCCATACTTTCTAGTTAACAATCTGGTGGTGCGCGGCGCGCTGCCCTTGGATCTGTTTAAGGGCGCGGTAGATATGGCCCTACAAACAGAGCGGCAAGTAAGACGATGATCTCACCAAGGCGGAAAGGGTGGACGTGGACCTGACGCGGATTTTTGCCCTGCAATATCGGGCATACCAGATTGAAGACCGCCTGCTGGACAACTTCAGCATTCCGCCATTGCGGAAAAGCGTGGAGGATCTGCTGCGCCAGTTTGAGGAGTGCGTTGTTTTTCTCAATGTAGGTACCACATCCGCGCCCGATTGTATCAAAATACCGTGCATGTCGGCAAGCTGATAGTGTATGTGGACCGGCACGGCCGAAACCTGTCTGTAAGCGCGGTACGGGCCTTTTACCAGCACGTAAAGTTTGTGCAACTTGCGGTTTTATGTGCATGCGGGTTACCGTGCTTGGTTTTTCTGGAAAACAAGAGTATGGCGTAAGTGCGATTACGCCACGATAATATGAGAAAAACCTCGCTAGACGTCATTTCATGATTCCCTGATGACTCTTCCGAGTAAAATCATGGAAAATGCCCAATGAACAAGGGCGGTAACGTGTTGGTGGA
>APFI01000056.1 GCA_000403945.1 Desulfovibrio sp. Dsv1 | reverse complement strand
CCGGTCATCGTGGCCACCCAGATGCTGCTTTCCATGGTTAACAGCCCAGCGCCCACCCGCGCGGAAACCTGACGGGCCGAACCTCCGGAAAGGCTGTGTGAGACAATGGCCTGAGCGTGCGCCTTGTCAGCCAGCAGGCAGGCTGAGAAAGCCAGAAATTCGGGAATGCCCTTGTCGCCGTCCGGTTTTTCCAGTTTGCGGTTGTCCAGTAACAGTTTTTCGGCTTCGTTGGTAATTTTGCGCATATAGCGCACGGTTTCCACCGGAAAGTTGCCCATGGCCGTCTCTTCGGAAAGCATCACGCAGTCGGCCCCGTCCAGTACGGCGTTGGCCACGTCTGTGGTTTCGGCGCGGGTGGGCGCTGGGCTGTTAACCATGGAAAGCAGCATCTGGGTGGCCACGATGACCGGCTTGGAGGCCTTGTTGCAGGCGCTGATGATCCGTTTTTGTAGGGCGGGCAGCCGGGGCAGGGGGCATTCCACGCCCAAGTCGCCGCGGGCCACCATGACAATGTCCGTCTCCCGAAGAATTTCGTCAAGATTGTCCACCGCGCTTTGGCGCTCCAGTTTGACCACCACGGGCACATGGCGTCCGGCGGCCGCGATGAGAGCCCTGGCCTCGCGTACATCGTCGGCGGTCTGCACGTAGGAAATGGCCACCGCGTCCACGCCCAGTTGCAGGCCGTCGGTCAGGTCCTTTTTGTCCTTGCCAGTGAGGGCACGCACCTTGGTGGCCTTACCGGGCAGAGCCAGCCCCTTGCGCGAGGTCACCAGACCCGCGTTGTCGGCCTCCAGCAGCACCAGTCCGTCGGAGCGGCGCTCCCGCACGATGAATTGCAGGCCGCCGTCGGCCAGCACCATGCGGTCGCCCTGCTCCAGGCTTTCCAGAATGAGGTCATGGTCAAAGGGCAGGTAGGGCATCTCGGCCATGCGCCGGGCGCTGGGCCCCAGCAAGAGCTGCATGCCCTTGCTGACCTGAATGGTGTTTTCCGGCACCACACCCAAGCGAATCTTGGGCCCGGAAAGGTCCTGCATGATGGTGATGGGCCGTCCCAGTTCCTTTTCGACCTCACGGATGTACTTAATGATGTTGACGAAGTCGGAAGCGCCGCCGTGAGAAAAATTGAGCCGGAACACGCTGACGCCAGCCTCGGCCAGCGCTTTGAGTTTTTCTTTGCTGTTGGAAGCCGGACCGATGGTGGCGACAATCTTTGTTCTCATGGTGTTCCTTCCCGGTCATCCCGGCAATGGCTTTCAAAAAAGGGCGCAACAGCGCCCAAAACGCATTTTCTCAAAAAATTATCCAGGTTTTCGGGGGATTGTCAAGGGTACAGGGTCAGACAGGCAGGGCAGACGCCTCTAAAAAGAAATTGAGAGTATTAACAAAAGAATGACACGATTTCTTTCCTCCGCCCATTGACGTGGAATCGGACAAAAAGCGCCATTGTTCCGCTCAGGGGCAACTGTTCCACCCTTGCCCTGGAAAGACTCTCCCGGCAATTTCAGTTGGATACACTTTCCAATCGTCCGTGCGATAAAACCATGCGCTCCAACGCCGGAGTCGCTTCATCAGGCAGGAAAGTGTTTTTTAATTACGAGTTCCGCATTCCCAGTCAATGAGTCTGCCGTAACCGCGACAGCAAGCTTTCCAGAGCCAGAGTTTGTTTTTTGAACCCAGAAAGGCATCCCATCAAGCTCAACGATAACTGCTTCACCCGGTTCGGGCTTTTTATGCGTCTTTTCAGCAAAAGGGCGAATACAGCCAAGTGCGGCCGGCACGGACACCTTGGGCATCCGGGCTATGCGGTTGAAGGAAAGCCCCAGGAGGTGCAATAAAACGGCTAGGGCCTTTTCGCTTGCGGGCCGGCCGCGAGGTGTAAGCCTGATGAACTGGTATCCGCATAATTTACAGCGATACCCTTGTTTACCAAGGTGTTTCACGTTTTCCACCACTTTTTCAGAGCCACTTTGGGAATTCAGGCATAACTCCTCACTTTGGCGTGTGAAAGCTGTACCACTAAATCATTCTTTTGTGAATATTCTCAAGAAGTTTATAAACTGGAGGCATAAAAGAGCCCCACGAAATAATTCTGACGATTTTTAGGGAATTGCCGTGATCCACAAGCGGGGCGGATGAGGGCACATCATGTTGAAGTTATTATGTTTATCTCTTTATGTGTTTATTTGTCTGGCGCAGAGGGCTTTTATGACATGGAAGATTGCGCACAAGCTAGGCAGGAGTGGCTATGGATGTCTTTTTCCGGGCAGTCACCTCCAAGTTTTGCAAGCAGAGAAAGACTATGACAGAATTGAAGCCCGGTGTTGCCGGCAGTCGGTTTTCGTTGACTGGTATGCGGGCACGACGGAATGATCAAGCTTGCGCAGCTTTGCACTTATCAAACCAATTCGGGAGCACGGAGAAAATATTACCGGGGTTACCTATTCTCAACTGTGGTACAAAATCAGTAATTATTCAAGAAAGTTGCAGTGTATAAGAGTTTAAAGGATTATTATTGACCCCAGTAATAGCAAAACAAGTCGCCGTTATTCCATAAGCAGTCTGCCTCAAGGCGAATCTTACGCCGCCAAAAGCGGTCGATCGCATTGGCGGACAGAAAACTCCCCGCGCTGGCGTCTGGATGCTGTTTTTAAAGAGGAGCAAAGTCGGACGCAAGCCCGTAACGCAGCCAAAAATTTTTGAGGTTTTGCCTGTCCGCCTAGTTAAGCTGTCCGAGCTTTTCGTTCCAGAGCTTTTTGCCATCAGGCAG
>APFI01000055.1 GCA_000403945.1 Desulfovibrio sp. Dsv1 | reverse complement strand
CACTTGGCATTTTCCATGATTTTACTCAGAAGAGTCATCAGGGAATTATGAAATGACTTCTAGTCAAAACCCCAAAAATTTTAGGGGGGTGAGGTTTGGGGAGGAGACTCTTTTTTAAAAGGGCCACTTCCCCGCAAAACCTGTCTGTTGCCGCTAGCTTTTGGCCTTTTGGATTTCCTCGGCCAACGCTGCGGGCACGCGTTCGTAATGGTCGAACTGCATGGTGAAGGTGGCGCGGCCCTGGGTGCGCGAACGCAGGTCCGTGGCATAGCCGAACATGGATGCCAAGGGTACTTGGGCACGCACACTCTGCGCGCCGCCGGCACGAGCTTCCATGCTCTGCACGCGGCCGCGACGGCCGTTGAGGTCCCCCATGACGTCGCCCAGATATTCTTCGGGCGTGACCACTTCCACGTTCATGATGGGCTCCAGCAGCACCGGACCGGCCTTGTGCATGGCGTCCTTGATGGCCATGGAGCCGGCCACGTAGAAGGCCTGTTCCGAGGAGTCCACTTCGTGATAGGATCCGAACACCAGGTTGACCTTGAGATCAACGCAGGGGAAGCCCGCCAGCACGCCGGACTTCATGGCGTCCTGAATACCCTTGTCGATGGCCGGGATGTATTCCTTGGGAATCACGCCGCCGGTGATCGAGTTGATGAACTCATAGCCCTTGCCCGGATTCGGCTCCACCTCGATGACGCAGTGGCCGTACTGGCCGCGGCCGCCGGACTGCTTGGCGTGCTTCATGTCCGACTTGGAGGGCTTGGAGATGGTTTCGCGGTAGGCCACCTGGGGCTTGCCCACATTGGCGTTGACGTTGAACTCGCGGGTCAGGCGGTCCACGATGATTTCCAGATGCAGTTCGCCCATGCCGGCGATAAGGGTCTGGTTGGTTTCCTCGTCGCCCTTGACGCGGAAGGAGGGATCCTCCTTAGCCAGTTTGTTCAGGGCGGCGGAAAGGGCATCACGGTCGGCTTTGGTCTTGGGCTCAATGGCCACTTCGATGACCGGTTCGGGAATGTTCAGGGATTCCAGAATCACTTCACGCTTTTCGTCGCAGAGAGTGTCGCCAGTGGAGGCATTCTTCAGGCCCACCAGAGCCACGATGTCACCCGCGCCGGCCCACTTGATGTCCTCGCGCTTGTTGGCATGCATTTTGAGAATGCGGCCGATCCGTTCCTTCTTGCCGGTGTTGGCGTTGTACACGCTGCTGCCCGATTCCAAGCAGCCGGAATAGATGCGGAAGAAGAAAAGATGCCCGATGAAGGGGTCGGAAAAGAGCTTGAAGACCAGACCGGCCAAGGGCTCCTTATCGTCGCAGCGGCATTCAATGATTTTATCTTCCTTGCCGGGCACGTGGCCAGTCATGGGGGGAATGTCCACGGGCGAGGGCAGATAGTCCACCGTGGCGTCCAGCAGAGGCTGCACGCCCATGTTGCGAAAGGCCGAACCGCAGAGCACCGGCACAATGTTGCGGGCGATGGTGGCCTTGCGAATGCAGGAGATAATCTCCTCTTCGTTGAGGGGTTCGCCGCCCAGATACTTTTCGAGCAGGACTTCGTCCTCTTCGGCCACGGCTTCCAGCAGTTCGTGGTGTTTTTCGTCAAAGAGGTCTTTCAGTTCGGCGGGCACGTCCTCCTCGACGAATTCAGCGCCTTTGGTGGTTTTGTCGAAGCGGATGGCCTTGCCGCGCACCAGATCCACCACGCCTTCAAACTTGTCCTCGGCACCGATGGGCAGCTGCAGGGGCACGGCCTTGGAGCCCAGACGGTCGTGGATCATGTCCATGCAACGGAAAAAGTTGGCGCCGATGCGGTCCATCTTGTTCACGAAGCAGATGCGCGGCACGTGATAGCGGTCGGCCTGACGCCAGACCGTTTCGGACTGCGGCTCCACGCCGGCCACGGCGTCGAACACGCAGACGGCACCGTCCAGCACACGCAGGGAGCGCTCCACCTCAATGGTGAAGTCCACGTGGCCGGGGGTGTCGATGATGTTGATGCGGCAGTCCTTCCAGAAGCAGGTGGTAGCGGCGGAGGTAATGGTGATCCCGCGCTCCTGCTCCTGCTCCATCCAGTCCATGGTGGATTCGCCGTCGTGGGTTTCGCCAATCTTGTGGGAAACGCCGGTGTAAAAAAGGATGCGCTCGGTGGTGGTGGTCTTGCCGGCGTCAATATGGGCCATAATGCCTATATTGCGCTGTTTGTCTACGGGAACAGTGCGGGACACGGTATTTCCTCCATACTGCGGAAGGTGTGGTACCAAACCGACGCCGCTTCCTTGCGGGCGTGGCGTCGGCGGCATGCGATTCTGATCGTGGCGGCCTTACCAGCGGTAGTGGGAGAATGCCTTGTTGGCGTCGGCCATGCGGTGGGTGTCTTCACGCTTTTTCACCGCGCCGCCGCGACCGTTATAGGCATCCAGCAGTTCGGCGGAAAGTTTGGCGGTCATCCCCTTTTCACCGCGCGAACGGGAATAGTTGATCAGCCAGCGGATGGACAGGGAGACCTGACGTTCGGGACGTACTTCCATAGGCACTTGGTAGGTGGCGCCGCCCACGCGGCGGGCCTTGACTTCCATATGGGGCTTGACGTTGTCCAAAGCCTTTTCAAAGGCGTGCATGGGATCTTCGCCGGTCTTTTCAGCCAAGATTTCCAGAGAACTGTAAAAAATCTTTTCAGCCGCGCCCTTCTTGCCGTTGTACATCAGTCGGTTTACGAATTTGGTGACCAGACGACTGGAGTACAGCGGATCGGGCAGCACTTCCCTCTTGGGAACAGGACCTTTACGGGGCATGGGGTTTCTCCTTACATGCGTGTATTGCGGCGTCACCAACCCCGCGACGCGCCGGCACCCAACCTGAAAGCGGGCGACCATGGCGCGGCGCATGGCGCACGCCGGACGGATGGTCAAAAGTGAACGGGATCGAAAACCTACTTGGGCCGCTTGGCGCCATACTTGGAACGGCTCTTGCGGCGGTCGGCCACACCGGAGGTATCCAGAGTGCCGCGCACGATGTGGTAACGGACGCCAGGAAGGTCTTTCACACGGCCGCCGCGGATGATCACCACGGAGTGCTCCTGCAGGTTATGGCCTTCGCCGGGGATGTAAGCCGTCACTTCAATGCCGTTGGTCAGGCGCACACGGGCAACCTTACGCAGGGCCGAGTTCGGCTTTTTGGGGGTGGTGGTGTAAACGCGGGTGCATACACCTCGACGCTGCGGGCAGGCCTGCAACGCAGGGGTCTTCTTGCGTTTCACCACGGCCTTCCGCTCAATACGGATGAGCTGATTGATCGTGGGCATGTATTCCTCCATCATAAGGAACAGTTACACAGTGAAAACTTCAAGACATTGAGTATAGTCCAAGCGACACTAGGCTGTCAAGGGGCGCGGCGATTTTCAACAGAGCGAACGCATGAAGAAAGCGGGCTTGTCCCCTCTCCCCTGCTGCCGGGCGCGCTTATTCATTGCCGCGCATTTCCAAGACCAGAAAATGCAGGGTCTAAGTCTGCTCGGCCAGAGCCGCCACGGAGCGCGCCGCGTTGTTCATGGCCTGGACGGCATGCCCGGCCACGCTGTCCACATCGTTGATGGCGTCAACCATCTCGCGGATGGAGGCGGTCTGTTCCCCGCTGGCCGTGGCAATGGCCCGCACCTAGATGTAATGTTCCAACAGGTTGTTCGCTCTCCCTCAAATCGGTAAAGCTGGAGTTGCCACACTGCCAGAACCGGCCGGGGGAGAAGGTGAACAGTCAGGCGGGGAATATTCGCACGTGTGCATTGATGACGCGTCCCGCCTTGCATATACGGCAATATTCCCGGATGAAACTGCGGGATCAGCGGTGGAATTCTTCTGATTTGCCGTTGCGTGGCATGCCTCGCATGGAATTAAAGCGGATCGCGTGCTTGCGGACAATGGTGTCTGCTGCAAATCATGAAAGTTCCGCGATGCTTGACGGGAATCCGACATAAAAAACACAAACGTACACGGCCTTATCGTCCGCAAACTAGCGGTAAATCGGAATAGTTCATCAGAACGGCATAAAAAGAGCGGGCATATGCGCAAACATGCACCCGCTCCCCGCAGTCGAAGAGCTGTCTCGTCGCCTGTCATGCGCATTTTCCGCAACGCTAGCATGCGACAGGCATTCTCCCCCGTGAAAGTGTCGCGGCAGCGTCCCGGCCGCGAGCTCCTGTCAGCAAGAGTTTCAACGCCTCCCTGCCGATAGCGGATCATCCACTTTCTGGCAGCGCGTATGCTTACGCCAAAGCCGGTGGCAACTTCGACGGCCGGAGCGGCTGCATCCGCCGGATCATTTCCTCCCGGCCTCCGGTCGTCAGTTGGGCATTCTTGTGACTGTTCACCTTCTCCCCCGGTCGGCTCTGGCAGTGTGGCAACTCCAGCTTTACCGACTTGAGGGAGAGCGAACAACCTGTTGGAACATTACACCTAGTACTTTTTTATAACGCTTAAATCTTCGGATAAAGGCTTTGTAGCCTTATCCTGGTATCTGCCGTTGTAAATTGCCAATGAATTCTTTTGGCGCTGTTGTTGCGCCGGGTTTTCCAGACCTGTACCCCGTCTTTCATGGTGGCTATATCGGCAATACGCCGATCAAGGCATTGGCCTTCCAACACACTGGGTTCTATCTCGACCATATTAAGCCAACCACCATGCTTGGTGGTATGATGTATTTCAAGCCGCGATGCCAGGCGTTGAGCTTCTTCCGGATCAAATGTTTCATAAGGCGAAGCAACATTATGCGTGTTCAGATTGTCCATAATCAAGCGTACTTTAATAACTTCCGGGTAACGTTCATCAAGCATGGATTTGATTTGATGCGCCCCGTCCCTGCGAGTCCGGCGCACGGTCACGCGGACATGGCGCTTACCAGCCAATGGTTCTCCTTCCATAAGGATTTGCGCAAAACCATTCCTGATATATTCATCGTCTATCCGTTTGGGTTGTCCAGGCCTTCCCGGAATCGGTGTGCGCACTTCTCCGATCAGTTGCTTATTGGATACGTCCATACACACGACGGGATAGTCTATGTCATACGGCAAATGATAAATACAGAGAACGTCCTCCATTGCTGCTACAAAGGCCGCATTTTGTCGCGGTGGGATTTTCCAATATTTGCTGTGGTGAGGTTCAAGTTCACTTTTTTAAGGGGCTGGCCTAGCTCTTTTTTCTTAGCTAGGACAGCCCCCTTTCTTATTAAATGGCAATAGGGTATCCGGCAACAGCGTTGGACATGCCGCCGGAGCATTGGAGGAAACATGAAGGTCAGACTGGCACGACCTGAGGACAGCGCGGCCCTGCTGCGAATATACGCGCAGTATATCCACAGCCCTGTCACCTTTGAGCACACCTTGCCCGCAGAGCCGGAGTTCGCCGCCCGCATCGGGCGGATAGCAGAAACATATCCGTATCTGGTCTGTGAAGAAAACGGCGGGATATCCGGCTACGCCTATGCCCACAGGCAGGCGGAAAGGGAAGCTTATCAATGGAACGCGGAATTGTCTATCTATCTTGATGCCACCGCCACCTCGCGGGGCGGGGGCACGCGGATGTACCGCATACTGCTGGATATTTTGGCCCTCCAGGGCGTCAAAAGCGCCTATGCCCTGGTCACGCTGCCCAACGCCGCCAGCGAGCGGCTGCACGCCTCGCTGGGATTCCGGACCATGTGTGTCCAGCGCAAGGCGGGCTTCAAGGCCGATGCCTGGCACGACGTGGCATGGTTTGTGAAGGACATTGCGCCGCACAACGCCGCCCCCAGCCCCCTGCTTCCCGTCAGCGGGCTGGACGCCGATATTCTGCGGCGGATTCTGGACACACACTGGTAGCGTGTTTTCGCGGGGCGCGGAGACGCCGCCCGGCCCCGCGCTCAGCGCACGTAGGTGGGAATATTGATGAACACGTCGCGGGTGAAGGTGATCATCCGCTCCATGAGCCAGGGCAGGGCCAGCAGCAGGGCAATGAACATACAGACGACCTTGGGGATGAAGGTCAGTGTCATTTCCTGAATCTGGGTGGCCGCCTGGATCACGCTGACCACCACACCCACGCCCAAGCCCACGCCCAGCATGGGCAGGGCCATCATCAGACAGAGTTCAATGGCCTGACGACCGAAACCGATGACGAAATCCGGAGACATGGTGGCCCTCCTCAGGACGGAAGTTACAAAAGAAAGCTGTTGACCAGCGAACCCACCAGCAGATTCCATCCGTCAACCATGACGAAAAGCAGCAGCTTGAAGGGCATGGAGACCATCATGGGAGGCAGCATCATCATGCCCATGGCCAGCAGGACGCTGGATACGACCATATCCAGTACCAGAAAAGGAATATAGATCAGAAAGCCGATGGTGAAGGCCATCTTCAGTTCGCTGATCACGTAGGCCGCAGCCAGCAGCATGGTGGGCACTTCTTCCTTGTTCCTGGGCAGTTCCATCTGGGTGATGGCATAGAAGACCGAGAGGTCTTTTTCGCGAGTGTGCTTGAACATGAACGTCCGCAATGGAGCCTGTGCCCGGTCCAGAGCCACTTTATAGTCGATCTGCTCGCCCAGGTAGGGTTGCAGGGCCTGATCGTTGATCTGCCTGCCCACCGGCAGCATGATGACCACCGTCATGAAAATGGCGAGGCTGGCGAGAATCTGGGTGGGCGGCAGCTGCTGTACGCCCATGGCTTGGCGCAGGAAGCTGAAGACAATGATGATGCGAGTAAAGCTGGTGACCGTGAGCATGATGGCCGGAGCCACAGAGAGCACGGTGAGCAGAAAGAGTATTTCCAGCAGCACTGAGACTTTCGCCGGTTCCGGCACGCCGCCAGACAGTGTAAGCGACATGCTGGGCAGGCTGAGATCCTGCGCCGCGAACGCCAGATCAGGCAGAAGGATCAGCAGGCTTGCCGCCAGCAGGCCCGCCGCGCCGGGCTTCCTCCATAAATTCGTGAAAATCTGCATCATGCGGCTCATGATGGACGTTTGCCTCCGTCAGAAGAGTGATCTGCTGGTCCGTAATTCCCAACAACAACCTTCTATTCAAGAAGCGTACCACCATAAGCCCTTTGCGTGGTCCCAGCGGCATCTGGGCCTCCATGCCCAGAGCGCCGCGCGGCAGAGCCCCCGGACGCGGCAAAAAATTGAATCGTCCGTAACGCCGCACCAGCCAGACCGCCAGCCAGAGCAGGGCTAGGAACAGAAAAAGAATGCCCACAGCCTGCATATAGCCGCCCCAGCTGAAAGAGGACTGGCCGAGCGTGGAGACATGTCCGACCGGGGAGGATACGGCGGCCTGCGCGGCAAGGTCCGCGCTCCTGTCAGCCGCGTGTTCCACAGCTTGGCCCATGATCTGCGTGGCATGCTCTAAACCGCGCAGATCATGCTCTCCGGCGAGGCGGACCACGTCTTCCAGCCCCGGCGTCACGGGCGAGGGCGAAGCCATCGCCGCGCCGTCCACTAGGCCGCGCACAGCCTGGCCCGAAAGGCCCGGATCCGTTGCGGCGGCAGCCGCCAGATACCGGCTAGCCAAGCTGCTTCACCCGTTCAATGGGACTGATGATGTCGGTCAGGCGTACGCCAAACTTCTCGTTGATGACCACGGCCTCGCCGCGCGCCACCAGTTTGCCGTTGACATAGACTTCCAGCGGTTCGCCGGCCAGTTTGTTCAGTTCCACCACCGAACCCTGACCCAGCTGGAGCAGTTCATTGATGAGCAGGCGGGTACGGCCCAGTTCCGCCGAAACGTCCAGTGGAATATCCAGAATGAAGTCCAGCTCGCGTTTGAGCTTGTTGTCCTTGGGCTGGCGGGACATTTCGGTCATGTCCCTGAAATGAGCGTCCGTCGTGGTCTGGCCGAAGCCGCCCGCGCCCGCTCCGCCGAACGTGGAGGGGCCGCTTTTGTCCTCTTCGTCATCGGCCAGAGACTCGGCCCATTGCGCGGCCAGAGCCTCCTCGTCCACGGGCGAATGCTCGCCGCCAGCCGCAGCGGCCTCCGGCGCGCCGGCATCCCCGCCGGACGGGCTGTCTTCGTCTCCCTCAAGCTGTGCCGCCCACTGCGCGGCCAAGGCTTCCTGATCGTCCTGCGACATGACGCACCTCTTTGAAAACACTGCTGCCGGAGCACGCGCCCCGGTCCCGCCGGATCATTGGCGTTGACACGCCCAGCGCGGGATTAGTCCACTACAAAATCCGTAAAATAGACACGGATCACGCGTTGCGCACCCAGAATCTGATTGAGCCGCGCCGCTACTTCCGCCTTGAGCAGCACTTTGCCGTCAGGCGTGGAAATATCCGCATAGCTCTTGCCCGCCAGCAACATAATGACGGCGTCACGGATACGCGCGTTCTGGGCCTTGAGCTCTTCGGAAACGTCGGCGTTGGCCTCCACTTCCATGCCCAGCTTGAGATAGCGCCGCCCTCCGGGATCCGACAGATTGACCGTGATGGATGGCAAAGGCAGCACCTGGCCCGCGCTGCGGGGCAGGTCGCTCTGGCGTTCGATGCGCGCCGCGCCGAGTGTGTTCCCGTCCGTGCCGGAAGCCGGAGCCGAGGGTTGGCCCGCACTTGCGCTGGCAGGCACGGGGGCGTCATTTTTGGCTGACGCCGACGCGTGGGACGCGCTGGCCGGCGTGCGCAAAAACAGCCACCAGTATGCGCCGAGACCCGCGCCGCTGAGAGTCATCAGCAGGATAGCCAAAAGAATGACGAGGCGCTTGATCCTGGATTTCTTCTTGGGTTTTTCGGCCTGCCCTTCGGGCAATGCCGTGGCTTCCTTGGTATCCTTGGCTGCCATACGATCGAACTCCGACAGATTGAAGGCTGGCCCTGCAACTCCGGCCGGGCCGATTTGAAAAAATATGCAGTCTTTATGCCAATGCCTCAGACCTTGGGCGGACGCGGCCCGAAAATATCCGTGCCGATACGCACCATGGTGGCCCCTTCAGCCACAGCCGCCGCGAAATCCCCGCTCATGCCCATGGAGAGTTCCGGCAGGGGCAGGCCCAAACGACCGCGCAATTCCTCGCGCAGAGCATAGAGGCGCGCGAAATGGGGCCGCGCCGCCTCGCCCGCGTCAAAAACCGGCGGCAGGCACATCAGGCCGCGCAGTTCCAGACGCGGGCAATTCTCCAATATATGATCGGCCAAAGCGGGCAGATCTTCAGCCATAAGTCCGGATTTTTGCGGCTCGGCGGCCACGTTGACTTCCATGAGCACCGGCTGGCTGGCTTTCTGCACGGCCAGACGCCGCTCCAAGCCGTCGGCCAGCTTGCGCGAATCCAAGGTGTGGATCAGGGCGAAGGCTCCGGCCACTTGGGCGACCTTGCGGCTCTGGACATGGCCGATCATATGCCAGCGCAGGTTCCGGCAGACGAATTCGCCCGCCAAGTCCTCGCGTTTCTGCAAGGCCTCCTGCACGTAGTTCTCACCGAAATCCAGCTGGCCGGCGCGGGCCACCTCGGCCACGTCAACGGCCGGATGCAGTTTGGACACCGCGATCAGGGTCACGTCCTCCCGCTTGCGGCCCGCTGCCGCGCAGACCGCATCCAGCCGCTCCAGAACGCGGGCATAACGCTCCCGCAGGGCTTCTTCCGTCGTCATGTCCGCTACTCCGCCATAAGGCCCAAGTCGCGCAGAAAGCCCGGATCTTCCGTCCAGTGCTCCCGCACCTTGACCCAGAGTTCCAGATGCACCTTGCCGCCCACCAGTTCCTGAATGTCCATGCGGGCCTCATTGCCGATCTGCTTGATGGATGCCCCCGCCCGCCCGATGACCATGGCCTTGTGCATGGGCCGGGCCACGTAAATCACGGCATGGATCACGGTCTGGCCGCGTGATTCGTCCTCTTCCCAGCTTTCCACGTCGACAGCCACGGTATAGGGCACTTCCTGACGCAGATGCAGAAAGAGTTTTTCACGGATGGTCTCGGCGGCCATGAAGCGCAGGGAAACCGTGGAAATCTGGTCTTCCGGAAAATGCGCCGGTCCCTCGGGCAGCATGGAACGGATCAGGACCTTCAGCTCCGGCAGGCCGTCCCTGCGCAGGGCCGAGGCCGGAAAAATGTCGGCCTTGGGCCACATTTCATGCAGCCGGGTGAGCAGGGGCAACATGCGGCTTTTGTCGCTGAACAGGTCCACCTTGTTGACCACCACGATCATAGGGCGCTCGTCGCTGGCTAGGGCCTCGGCCACCGGGGCCAGATCGCGGTCCAGAGATTCCGGATGCCGGATGTAGAGATGGGAATCCAGAATGGGCATGATCACGTCCGCCTGTCCGAGGCCCTGCCAGACCGCCTGGATCATGGTCTTGCTCAGGCGGCCGCGCACTTGGGTCAGGCCCGGCGTGTCCATGAAGATGACTTGGGCCTCCTCGTCCGTAAGGATGCCCACGATCTGGTTGCGCGTGGTCTGCGGCTTGGGCGTGACGATGGTCACTTTTTGGCCCAGCAGGGCGTTCAGCAGTGTGGATTTTCCGGCATTGGGCGGGCCCATGAGCGTCACCCAGCCGCAATGGTAGGTCTGATCCATCATAAACATATGTTCTCCCCGGCGACCGGCACGGGCCGCGCGGGGCCGCCGTTACTGTCTGTCTGAAAAAAAAGACGTCGCGCCGGCGCGTTGCTCGACCGGCATGACATGAGGCAACCGCGACGCGGACCGGTTCGCCGGGACGCCCCCGTACATGTTTCCTCTCCCATATCCCACAGCCCGGGTCAAGGCCAAGGGCCGCTTCCCAGACTCCGGCGTGGAGAGTGAAGCCGTTCTTGCCCCTCTTTTTGTCTGGCCAAGGCCGCATCGACGTTTTTGTACAGAGCGGCGAAGTCCGTGCCATCCCCCGGGGCCAAGGCGGTGCCCCGATACTGGCGAGAATGCAGAAATCCCCGGCTTCGGAGGCGAACTCACACAATACCGTGTCGCCCACGGCGTGTCCAAAATTGTCGTTGACCAGCTTAAAACTGGCGACGTCCAGATTGAACACTCCATCGGCTAAAGCCGGGTCGGTTCCCGCTCAAGCAGGCTAAAGTTATTCGCCTCTAATCTGAAATGCCTCATCAGTTTCTTTCTGCTGCTCTATATAGCGCCTGATAACTTCATCCTGTGGTATTTGACAAGGGTTTCATCAGCTACCCCTGGTTCCGCGCCCTCGGCGCAAAGGGCGTTTTCTTCGTGACCCGCCTCAAGCGCAACGCCGTGTGCAAACTTCTGGAGCACCGCCCAGTGAACCGAAAAACAGGTGTCGCCTCCGACCTTATTACCGAGGTCACCAGCAGCAAAACGGTTCTGCGCCCGCGACATGCCAGCCGCCGCGATCCGGAAAGCGGCAAGCCTTGCAAATTTCTGGCCAGCCACTGCCACCTGAGTCCCAAAACTACCGCCGATATTTACCGCGACTGCTGGCAAATCGAGCTTTTCTTCAAGAAAATCAAACAAGATCTGCGTATCAAGAGTCTTGTGGACAACTCGGAAAACGCCGTGCTGATCCAGATTTGCACCGCCCTGACGGTCTGCCCGCTCCTGAGTACCAGAAATTCCTCAGCCGCCCCGGGCTGTCCGTGCGGCAACTTTTCCAGCTTATCCAGATCAACCTGCTTGGCACGGCCTCCCTGAAAAAACTCTTGAATCCGCAACAAAGAAAAACGAGCAATCCCTATAACCTCAACCTGTCAGACTTGGCCACTTAGCTGGACAGCACTGATTGAAAAGAAACTGGCTGAGCCCTGTTTGCAGTAGTGACATTACATTTAAAAGGAGATTTTGCACGACGTCAAAGTGGAGCGCATTCCGATGGATAACGGATCCTGTTATATGCTGTGGAAGTTCAGAAAGGCCTGTCGCGAGTCTGACATAAAGCATAAGCGCACACGACCCTGTCATCCTCAAACTAACGGCAAGGCGGAACTCTTCATCAGGAACAGCCTTGAACGGGCGAGCATACGCGAGAACGCATGCCTGTTCGTGGAAGCGGACAGCGTACCCGCCGGTCTGGACGCACTGTTACAGTTTCCCGCGTCCTTATACAGCCCGTGACGGCAAAACTCCAGCCTCAAAACTTTCTGGAGCGAGAACAGCGTGTTGACACTTTATAGCTAGAAGTCATTTCATGATTCCCTGATGACTCTTCCGAGTAAAATCATGGAAAATGCCAAA
>APFI01000054.1 GCA_000403945.1 Desulfovibrio sp. Dsv1 | reverse complement strand
GGCACATGTCCAGGGGCTACACGAACCAGGCCTGATTATAAGGTTTGCAAACACACCCTAGTCACACACAATGAAATAGGCGGCGCAGCTTGTTCGCCGTACTGGGCGATGTCTTTCTGCGCTACTGCACGGCTGTGCCCTGGTGCTCTGTTGGGCGTGGGCGGCATGCTGGGCCGTCAGGGTGTCTGGGACGGACATCTGGCCCACTTGCGGCGGGCACGGCATTTGGGGCGGCGTGATCCTGTCCCCGGACCGCCGAGGACACGGCGGTAATCTGCCGACCGGCGTGGTGCCCAACGAGGGCCTGCCCGCCGGACTGGGAGCCAAATTTGAGACTCTGTCCTTTTCTATCTTTCTGCTGGAAGCCCGTTTCCGTTGCCGCTGGCAGGAAGAAGCATGAATATCATCACGCGCGTCAGAGGGGGCACGTTTCTTTTGGTGCGCGGCATGTGCCGCGCCAAGCGGATTTTTGCGCGCCCGCCGTCGGAATTACCATGCTGGCCGGGCGTCTCGGCTCGGGCAAGACCGCCTTGCTGCGTGCCCTGAACCGCCTCGATGAAACCTTCCCCAGTGCCATACTACGGGCCAGCCGGTCAGCGTGGCCCGCAATATCGCCCTGCCTCTGAAGGTGGTGGACAGATCGCCCTTCACGGAAAGCGAGGAACGCGTCCACCGGGTCCTCACGGACGTAAGCTTCTGGAGGAGGTGGTCGACCGTCTGGACCTGACCTGCCGGCTGAACGGCTTTCCGGCGGCCAGCAGCAGCGGCTCTGTCTGGCCAGGGCTCTGGCCTTGGAACCCGCCATCCTTTTGCTGGATGTACACGCCGCTGCGGACATTGAAGAACTTTTGCTGCCGCCATCCGCTGATCGTGGTTTCGCACAGCCAGGAACAGGCTGTGCGTCTGTCCGCGCGCATTATGGTTCCGAGTCGGGGCGGTGCGGCATGTTCTGGGGAAAGGCTCGCCGTGGGCAACCGCGCTGACCGGTCTGCCGGGGGAGGACGAATAGGCATCCTTCCCGCGTCCCGGCCCCTCGCTCACTTTCGGACTATGCCGGGCATGTTGGCGGGAATTCAAATAGCAGAGCGGAGTACCTTCCGGCGCGACGGCATATTCTTGACCCATCCAGACGGGCGGGGTATGATAATTAGCAGAGGGTTATATGAATTTTCTGATACTTTCTTCGCTTGATCCCGCTTTCAATCTTGCCCTTGAGGAACAGCTTTTTCTTTCCCTGCCTCTGGGGCATCCCGGTTATTTTCTGCTCTGGCAGAACGGTCCTTCCATTATTGTGGGCCGCCATCAATGCACCGCCGAGGAAATCAACGCCGATTTCGTGCGACGCGAAAATCTGTCCGTGGTGCGGCGTATCACCGGCGGCGGTGCGGTATATCACGACACGGGCAACCTCAATTTTTCCTTTATTGAAAACGCGTACGGGCTGGAAAAGGTCGATTTCAGGCGCTATTTGGGGTCGGTACGGGAAGCCCTGCGCGATGTGGGCGTGCGGGCTGAAATTTCAGGCCGCAACGATCTGGAGGTGGACGGGCGCAAGGTTTCAGGCAGCGCACAGAGGATACACATGGGCAAGGTCCTGCACCACGGTACTCTGCTGGTGAATGTGGATTTCGAGCGCCTGAACGAAGCCCTGAATGTGGACCCGGAAAAAATCCGTTCCAAGGGTGTGGCGTCGGTGCGGGCCAGGGTGCGCAATCTTTCCGAGTGCTGGACGCCGGGCACAGACATGGGCAGTCTCAAGTGCTGCCTGTTGCGCCATTGCGCCGACGGCGCGGCCCGTTTGGACATGCGGGATTACGCAGCGGCCCAAGCCTTGGCCGAGAGCAAGTACCGGCAGTGGAGCTGGAATTACGGCGCTTCGCCGGCCTTCACTGAGGAAAAACGTCGCCGTTTCCCGTGGGGAAGCGTGAATCTGCGGCTGGACGTGCGCAACGGTCAGATTGCGGATTGCCGGATTTACGGCGATTTCTTCGCCAATGCCGAGATCGGGGAACTGGAAAATATGTTCACCGGGCTCAGGTACGAGCCCGAATCCTTGGCCAAAGCCTTGGAAGACGTGCCTCTGGAAATGTATTTCAGCGGCTGCGAGCCTGAAGAAACACGTCGTTTTTTTGTGGAATAGAAGTAGTCCACGCTTGAAATGCGTCAGCTGCCCGGTATGGAGCTGGATCAGCTCACGCAGATTCTGAATACTTTCAACGATCTTTTTGGCGGCATTGACTGGAAGGATGAGAACAATGTGCGCCGTCAGATACGTGAGTTGCCCGCCATGGTGGCGCGAGACGAAAAATACCAAAACGCGCTCAAAAATTCTGACAAGCAAAACGCCCGCATGGAAAGCAACAATACGCTCAAAAACGCTGTTTTTGGCATCATGCAGGACAATGTGGAGGATACCCCAAGGGTATTTGCCAACGAACTCCCAAGGCGCTTGATAGGCGATAAAGCTTGCAACAGCGATAAGCTTGACGCCAGACTGGAAGAAGATTGGGGTATTGAAATATCGCTCCAAACCGGAAAAAGCGCACCAAAACACAAGATGGTCGCCCCTTGCGGCGTTATCGTCGCCGCTGGAAAATCGAACGGCTTTTTGCCTGGCTCAACACGTTCAGGCGGACAATGGCACGCCGGGCTGGCGGTGATAACGGTGATAACGGCGGAGAGAGCGAATCCCCGAGCGAGAGGGAGCGAAACGGCGCGCAAACTGAAGAGGGCGGCGTCCGGGCATAAGCAAAGGCGGTTGTCTGCGTATTCTTTTTCTGCACGGGTCTTTTCCCGGCCCGTTCCGCCTGTTGGCCCACGCGTTTGGTGCCGAGCCGGAAAACACGGTGCTCTTTCTTTCCGAAACCGGCCAGAAAAGTGGTCTGCCCGGCGTGCGCCTCCTGCGTCTGGCCCCGCCGTTCGGCCATACCTGCGGAGATCCCGCAGAACGGGAGGCGGTGCGCCGCTTCCGGCGCGGGGTCAGGGCCGGCAACGCCATGCTGGGGCTGCACAGGGGCGGCTTCGCGCCCGCTCTGGTCTGCGCTTCCTCTTCTGCGGGCGGCAGTTTTTATGTGCGGGACATTTTTCCCCAAGCCTTCTACCTCGTACATGCGGACTGGTTTTACAACCGGGGAGAGAGTTATTGCTTCTTCAACCGGGAGCGGCCTTGGCCCTCCGGCGGACTTCGCCCCGGCCAAGGTGCGCAACCTCCGGGAATACAATGCCCTGGGAGATGCGGATCAGGCGATGATTTCCTCGGACTGGCAGCGCGACCAGTATCCGGAATTTCTGGTCCAATGTCTTCGTGTGCTGCACAGCGGCGTGGATACGGCTTTTTTCACCCGCGCCAGTAAAAGGCTTTGTCGGCGGCGGTCTTGATCTTGCGGATGTGGACGAGTTGATAAGTTTTTCCGGTCCGCTGCATGATACGGCGCGCGGCTTCGCGCAATTCGCGCGCTGCCTGCCCCGGTTGCTGGAATTGCGGCATGGTTGTCGTGTGCTGGTGGCTTGGCCCGGCTCGGCCCGACCTTCCCGCGCCGGGGAAGATGCCCGGCGGCGCAACGAGGAAGCCCTGCTCCAGTGCCGTGAAGTGCTGCCTCTTTCGGCCGAGGCGCGTGCCCGATCTGCTGGGACCGTGTTCATTAAACGAATACCGACGGATGCTGCGGGCCTCCACCGTGCACGTCTATCTGACGGCCCCGTATGCGTTGTCCACGGGCATCCTGGAAGCCATGTCCTGCGGCGTTCTGGTGGTGGGCTCGGATACCGCGCCCGTACGCGAAGTGCTTCGTCACGGGAGCAACGGTTTTCTGTGCGATTTCTGGGATGCGCAGGCCATGTCTGAGACTGTGGCCAGCGTGGCGGCGCCCCCGTGCAGGTGGAACGCCTGAAAAAGCTTGTGCAGGAATGCTTGGCCACGCGCGGCGGAACAGTCTGATCGCCTTTTCCGGCCCGAAAGCATCAGGTACTGGACATGTTGAACAGTCCGGCGCGGATTTCAGAAAAATCCGCGCCGGACTGTCATTTATGGGGAATGTCATTTTCCGGTGGTCCGGGGCTGCGACAGCCTATGCCTGCAGGCCGGGTTCCAATAGCCGGGCTGGGTTGTTCCCTGCCTTCCACGCTTTCGCGGAGGCTCGACATGCCCGGCAAAATAGAATATGCTGGATGGCAGCGGTGTCGCGTAACTTAAGTTGCTTCATAAGAGGAATGCTTTTTTATTTATTCCGATAAGCAGAATATCATTCAGATAAGAATAAAAAGTATAATTATGCAATGCTGCATAGTTAAACATGGATATTGTTTGCAGGATTGACTTGAGAAAGAACCTTGCAAACAAAATTTGTTATTACATATTTAAATTTTTTATCTGTACTGTATCAAAAGAAACAATGAAGGCATGCGATATATGGATGTTATATATAAAATAAAGAGAGAGAGGCATTGGATGACAATACGCACAAAACTTTTCCTCCTTATGGTGAGCTTCGTCATGTCCATGGTATGCGTTGTATCTTTTATGGGGTATTTCGCATACAAAGATAGTTATAATGTTGCGGTGAATAATTCAAAAACTATTGTTCAAAGTACTGCAAAATATGTTTCTATTTTTTTTAAAGCCGCAGAAGATAACAGCGCATTCCTGTCTGGTCTGCCGCAAATCTCAGCAGCGATAGACCATCTCCCTTCCTATATCCACTTGAATGCGCCTAAGGTTTTTGCTCTTCATGAACTGACACCCCAGGCTCAAGAATTGGAGGCTATACGAGAACAGCTCCTTAAGTCTAATGATTCTTACTTGGCCTTGGGGCTTGGAGACATAAATGGAGGGTTTCTGGAATTCCCCCCCATTGAGTATCCCGCCGGTTTTGATCCGCGGAAACGCCCCTGGTTCCAGTCCGCTGCCGCCAGCGCCGTTGGATCTGCCCATTCGGTTTATCTGACTGCGGCAGGAGTTCCCGTATGTGCTTTTTCCCATAAAGTTACGGCTGCCACAGGCGAAATCATAGGTGTCTCCTACATTGAAGTAAGTTTGGCCGCGCTTTCCAAAAGTGTCTCCAGCATGAAAGTTGGCCAAACGGGGCGTCTGACTCTTATTGATCCCGGCGGTGTCATTGTGGCGAGCCGCAACGCAAATGTTCTGTTCAGCAAGGTGGCTGACAAAAAAATGCCTGGTTTGGATAAAGTTTACTCCATGCCAGAAGGGACTCACCTGATAGACGTTAATGACGGTACTCTGCTAATCAATATCCTTGATGATGAGCGTGGCTGGAAATATGTCTATGCCATTGATGCTGACGAAGTTTTTGCTGGTACCTACACTATGCTCAAAATCAGCGTGATCTTTTCAACGTTCATGACTGTGGCGGTATTTATCTTTGGAATATTTATATTGCGCAGTATTAATCGCCCCTTGGCTTTGCTCAGCAATACTTCCGAAATTATTGCCAATGGTGATCTGAGTACCGCATTGCCGCGTAAAAATATTTTTTCCGGAGAATTACTGACTCTGTACGAAGGGTTTGCGAAAATGCTTGCGCATATTGGCGAGACAATACGGAGCGCGCAAGAAAATGAACAAAATGCCAGAGAACTGTCAGCCAATGCCCAGTCAGCGATGATGAAGGCCGAAGCCGCGAGCAAGGAAACCCAGGAGAAGACCGCGACAATGTTGCAAGTGGCAGATCGGCTGGAACATGCAGGAAACGTCATCTCTTCAGCCTCAACAAAACTTGCGGCCCAGATTGACCAATCTGATCGTGGTGCCGGGGAATCTGTGCACCGTCTCTCTGAGGCTGCCACCGCCATGAATGAAATGAATGCCACGGTACAGGATGTCGCAAGAAACGCCGCAGCAGCTTCGAGCGCTTCGGCAGAAACCAGAGAAAAAGCTTATCATGGAGCTTCTGTTGTTGAACAGTCCTTGCAGAGCATTGAAGGGGTTCGCCATATTTCTTCCCGGCTCAAAGACGACATGAGCCAGCTCAAT
Organism: Desulfovibrio sp. Dsv1; assembly: GCA_000403945.1. GTDB lineage: Bacteria > Desulfobacterota > Desulfovibrionia > Desulfovibrionales > Desulfovibrionaceae > Desulfovibrio. The sequence continues at coordinate 1,158 of APFI01000054.1, read as the reverse complement.
GAACATGCTCAGAATATTACCAGAATAATGGGCGTTATTTCTGATATCGCTGACCAGACCAATTTGTTGGCCTTGAACGCGGCAATTGAAGCGGCTCGAGCGGGGGAAGCCGGGCGTGGCTTTGCTGTTGTTGCTGACGAAGTCCGCAAGCTGGCTGAAAAAACCATGGTCTCCACAGCGGATGTAAGTAATGCCATTGCTGCCATACAGGAAAGTACTGAAAAAAGTATGGCCAGCATGGAGAACGCCATGGAACAGGTAACCCAGGCTACAGAGCTTGCCGGGCTGTCCGGCCAGGCTCTCCAGGAAATTGTGGCCACGGTGGATGTTACCGCTGATCAGGTTCGCGCCATTGCCGCTGCCAGTGAGGAACAATCCGCTGCCAGTGAGGAAATCAACCAGTCAATTATCCAGGTGAACGACATGGTGGGACAAAGTGCGGATGCCATGCATGAAGCGGCCAGGGCTGTATCAGACTTGGCTATCCAGGCACAGGAACTCACGAGCATCATTCAGAATTTGAAAAATGCATAGTTGAGCCGGCGTCTGCTTGACTGGGCGGTTGGCTATCCCCTTTTGGAGATAGAACCGTCCAGTCAACGGGATAAGATAGATATGCTCAGGGATTTTTTTGTCGCATGCCAACCAGTTTTTGACCATTCCGGCAGGCTTGCCTTTGAGCTGCTTTTTCGCACGGGGCTTTCTGAAAACGCGGCAGTAACTAATTGAAGTTCCTCGTCGTTTGATGTGGAATTCATGAGGCCACAACGACCTGAATCGGGGCCGCAATCAGGTAGACCATGGTGATGAAATTCCCCACGTTCCGGCATCCTCGGGCTCTGGCCCTTGCCGCCCGGAACAGGCCATTGAAGCCTTCGAGCCTCGCATTGGTGTGCAAGGAATGCCAACGATCAAGAATTTGCGGCAACTGCCTTTCAAGGCGGACCAATGTTCCGCGCACGGGCGCCAACAGCAGGCAGTCAGCCGCGTACTCGGCGACATGCCTGCTTGGCCTCAAGTTTTCTGACGTCATCGACGGCCCTGGTGAAGAGTTGGACGACATGGAACCAGTCTGCTGCCCGAGACAGACCTGAACTTCTGTTCAACCGCGGAAAGGAACGCAGGCGACATGTCACAGACCACCTCGACGATGTTTTC
>APFI01000053.1 GCA_000403945.1 Desulfovibrio sp. Dsv1 | reverse complement strand
CAAAGCCACCATCTGGAGCTGTAACAGTTGGGAAAACAGACGTGTTAAGTCCATCAGGGCCGCCGGTGATAAAGTCTTCAAACTCATCCCAGACAAGCCTGTGCGGAACATACCAGGTATGTATCTTGACATGACAAGGGTGCATCACCGGTGCAAGCATCGGTGCGAGCCTGAGGAAGAGAGAAGTGGCATGCCGAATTGTATCTCCGGGCAAAACTTCAATCAAGCCAATGGGAATCATGTAGCCCATCTTGCCAGTCAACAATTTATAATAAGAGAGCGAAAACTTGCTCCGCTTTTTCATATTTTGTCCCTCGTGTTAAAAATCTTGAAACGACGTTCTATCTGTATGTTACGGCCTTCAGACTCTTCAGTGAGAGCATTGACAAGATAATTGCCACTATACTTGCCAGAATGCAACGCCTGTATGTACTTAAGATGCATCTCATGTATATACTCTGTAGCGTCAGCATCATATTCAAGCAGCCTGCATATCTTGCCTTTCAAAAACCGGTCAAAAGGCAAAAAGCGGTTACCGTGCCGTAAACCGTCAGGAATCTTTTTATTACCCTCAAATAAATAGGCGTATCGCGAGTCTTGCATAAGTGCAACGAGTTGCTCAACTGCTCCGTACGCCAATCCCGGCTTTCTGGACATTGTACTGTATTCTTGTACACGAGCGTCATCCTTTTTTACAAATTTCTTTGTGACATATCCAGCTACGTATTGCGCAGTATGGACATTACAATCTCCAACATGGACTCGTCCAAAAGGCCAAGCTTGCGCAACCAGACAACCGTCAGATAAGCCAAGACCGAAGATAATAGCGTGGTAATGGGGCCTACGAGTTTTACTACCGTACTCACCACAGGCATAATATCTGATTTTTGCTGATCTGCAATAGTGCCTGAGCCGTTTGAAGAATCTTTGGAGGTCTCCTTTAACAAGGGTAGCATTTTCTGGAAGATATTCATCTGCGTATGTCAGGGTTATAAATATGTTCTCGGCATGCAAATAAGATTCAAGCATAAGCCGATGGGTCCATAGACGACGTTTGTTAATCCTGCACGGCAAACACTGGCCACAAGGGAAAGGAATTCCGGCAACCGCGATATCACGATTGCCGGAAACCAGAGAAGCCTTGAAAACGTTGCCGGTAGGGTCACGAATAAATGGATTCTTGCATAACATTATGTCCCATAATGATAATTATGTAAACTTTTGGGGAGGAAAATGCCTTTTCGTCGTCTTCTCAACTGCCAGTGGGTTTTTTGGTTCTCGTGGCGGTTCTGGTGGCTTTGACGGTGGTGATTACCAGTGGGCTCTTGATATGGATTATGCCAATCAGGAACGTATTGCGAGGAATCAGCCGTCTTGGCTTGTTGAAGGTGCGCGAAATGCTGGATTGCACCCGTTGGCTGTAATGGGTATGCCACTTAGTCAGGGCACCTCCCATTCTATTGGTTCTTTTTCTGA
>APFI01000052.1 GCA_000403945.1 Desulfovibrio sp. Dsv1 | reverse complement strand
ACATGGATGCCACCAAGCAAGATATGGTGAGTCAGGCCGCGCGTGACGCTGAGCGCTCTCTTGTCAATCATGCGCAAACACCGGGATTTTCTGTCGGTGTTGACGGCAGGACAACGCGTAGTGTAATAGATGGACAAAACGATGCTATTAGTTCTGGTTTGATGCAAATTAAGCCGGCGGAGATTGTAGCTAGTGACCCGCAAAGATTTGCTGCTGAGGCAGGTTCAGTGCCTGAGATCCGATTTAGCCGCACTTCCGATGGTGGATATGCCCCAATGCGCTCCAAAGCCCTTGAAGAGGCTTTGGAAGACGACCTTATCGGTTCTATTGGCTGGAATCTTCGTAATCGCTTGTCCGCTAATCTTTTTGATAGTCGCAGTGTTGCTCCACCTGATAAATTCTTACCCAGTTCTGATTATACTTGGGTATATAGTATACTCAGACAAGCGTGGTATCCGATGAAGAAAGATGCCGCTTGGTACGAGTATCCCAAGATTAAGTACTGGGTGAAGTAGTTCATTGGTTCTTTGACAATGGAATAGGGAATGAAGAAGGAAAGACTTTACCGTTACTATGGTGATTTGCGTCATGGCTCATTCATCTTTGTAACGAAGGCAGGTGTTGATTGGCCCCCCGAAGGCTATCCCGTTGTTGAGCTTTCGGAGGATGACGTCAAAAAATTTTTAGACCCGGAGGAAGAACAGGATGGCTTTTCGTCGTTCTCGTCGTCGTCGTAGTCGCGGTCGCCGTCGTCGCGGCCGCTATCGCTCAGGCGTATTTGCTCGTCGTGCGGGTATTAGGATGTGAAGCTAACATAATGGTCATTATGAGACATTTGGTGAGACTTGCCGACGCGGCGGCTCTGACGTACAATGACCCCAGTTTCGTGTTCCAAAATCCCAAAAATGGAGTTCTCATGGGTTTTGCCAGCAGCACCTGCAGTTTTACCCGTTTCCGCATTCTGGATCCTGTGCCCGGCACGCTCTGGCCCCAGATCCCGGACAAGCTCAAGCAGTTCGCCTTCCGCGACATTGACGACCTCCCCGAAATGCAGTCCCAAGGCTGGGTCAGCTTTGAGGATATGCTGGATGCGGAGTGGGCCGCCGCGCCGCCCCAGAAAGGCGCTTGCATTGTTTTTTCCCTGCGCCTAGATATGCGACGCATCCCGGCCGGTGTGGTTAAAAAGCACTTGGCCCTGACTCTGCGCCAGGAAAAGGAACACATGCGCGAACAGAACAAGACCTTCATCTCGCGTGAACGCAAAAAAGAACTCAAGGAACAGGTTATGTTGCGCCTGCGCCAGCGCTTCCTGCCGGTGCCCGGCGAGTTCAACGTGCTCTGGGCCACGGACAAGAACGAGGTCTGGTTCGCCTCCACCCAAAACAAAATGATTGACCTCTTCATGAAGGAATTTCTGAAAACCTTTGAGTTGCATCTGGAGCAACTGACGCCGTATATTCTGGCGGCATCCATGCTGGATGAGGAAAGCCTCATCCGCCTGGACCAGCTTGAAGCAACCCAGTTCGCGCCGCTTGCCTAGCGGGGAGATTTTTCTGATGCATATGCCTCTTTCCGGCGAATCCACAGACAGCATCCTGGGCCAGGAATTTCTGACTTGGCTCTGGTACCAGAGCGACACCGCGCCCGGCGCGTTCACGGACAGCGAGGGCGCACCCTTTGCCGTTTCCATGGAGCAGCGCATTGTGGTTCAGGGCGGCGAAGGCGATGCCAGGGAAACCGCTTCGGTTTCCGGTTCACTCTCGCCTCTTCGTGAGGCGCGCTTCGGCTTGGGCACGGGCAAGAAAGTCAGCCGGGCGCTGATCCGTCTGGAAAAGGACGAACTAGCCTTCCAGCTCACCCTCAAGGCCGAGGACTTCGTTTTGGGCAGCCTCAAGACCCCCAAGCTGGACAAGAGCGACAGCGACGAGGATCCCGACGCCCTGCTGCTAGAAAAATTTTACCTTATGGAAGTCTGCGTGGGGCTGCTGGACTCTCTGTACGCCCGCTTTCTCAAGCTGCGCCTTTCGCCGGAATGGCAAAAGGAAGTGGCTGACATGCGCCAGTGGCTGACGCGGACGGAGTAAACCGCCCATCTCTCTCCCATGAGCACGCCTTCCCCCGCCGCCCGCAGCCGCTGGGCCCGCTTTGCGCCCATCGCCCTGAGAGCCGCCAGAAAAACCCTCTGGATGTTGCTGACGCTCTGGGGCATTACCCTGATCTCCTTCTGGATCATCCACTTGGCCCCCGGTTCGCCCACGGATATGGAGACCACCCTGAATCCCCTGGCCGGAGAGGCGGCGCGTCAGCGTCTGGAAGCCCTCTACGGTCTGGACCGACCTTTATATGTACAGTACGGAAACTGGCTGCGGCGTCTGCTGCATTTTGATTTCGGCAATTCCATGTCCGCCGATGCGCGGCCCGTACTGGACAAGATTCTGGAACGTCTGCCCCTGACCGTCTCCATGAATATGATTTCCTTGGCGCTGACGCTGCTCATCGCCATTCCTGTGGGCATTCTCTCTGCCTGCAGGCAGAATTCATTGCTGGACCGCGGCGTGACCGTACTGGTTTTTCTGGGCTTTGCCATGCCCTCTTTCTGGCTGGCCCTCTTGCTGATGCTATTTTTCGGCATAGATCTTCAATGGCTGCCCATTTCCGGCCTGACTTCCATGGATTACGCCAGTCTGAGCCCTTGGGGGAAATTCTGCGATCTGGCCCGGCATCTGGCCCTGCCCATTCTGGTCTATACGGTGGGCGGTCTGGCGGGCATGTCACGCTATATGCGGGCCTGCATGCTGGAAGTGCTGCGTCAGGACTACATTCTTACAGCCAGGGCCAAAGGCCTGCCGCCAGGCCTGATTATCCGACTGCACGCCCTGCGTAACGCCCTTCTGCCGGTCATCACCCTGCTGGGTCTTTCCGTGCCGGGACTCATCGGCGGCAGCGTGATCATCGAATCCATTTTCGCTTTGCCCGGCTTGGGCCAGCTGTTTTATGCGGCGGTCATGGCCCGCGACTACACCATGATCATGGGCAATCTGGTGCTGGGCGCGGTGCTCACCCTGGCGGGCAATCTGCTGGCCGATGTCTGCTACGGCCTGGCCGACCCGCGCATCCGCGCCAACGGAGAGCGGAACTGATGCTTCCCGCCGCCGTCAGAGATATGCTGAGGCGCCTTTTCGGACACAACCTCATGCTTTCACTGGGGCTGGGCATTGTGCTGATCATGTCCCTGGCTGCAGTCTGCGCTCCGCTGCTCGCTCCCTATCCGCCCACTGCCCTGCATCTGGACCATATTCTGGAGCCGCCCTCCCCCTGCTTCTGGCTGGGCACCGACCGCCTGGGCCGCGACGTTTTTTCCCGCCTGCTTTACGGGGGGCGCGTGTCCCTCTGGGTGGGCTTCGTCGCTGTGGGCATTTCCATCAGCATCGGCACGGTGCTGGGCCTGATCAGCGGCTATTTCAGACGCTGGGTGGACGAGACCATCATGCGCTTGGTGGACATCATGCTCTGCTTCCCCTCGTTTTTCCTGATCCTGGCGGTCATTGCCTTTTTGGAGCCGGACCTTACCAATATTATGGTGGTCATCGGCCTGACCTCCTGGATGGGCGTGACCCGCTTGGTGCGTGCCGAAACCCTCAGCCTGCGTGAACGCGAATTTGTAGCCGCCGCCCGCCTGGCCGGAAGCCCCACCCGGCGTATTCTGTTTCGCCACATTCTGCCCAACGCCCTCGCGCCGGTGCTGATCACCGCCACACTGGGCGTAGCCGGGGCCATCCTAGTGGAATCAAGCTTGAGCTTTCTGGGGCTGGGCGTGCAGCCCCCCACGGCCAGTTGGGGTAATATGCTCATGGAAGGCAAAACAGTCATTGAAAGCGCGCCCTGGCTTTCGGTTTATCCGGGCCTGGCCATTCTGATCACCGTACTGGGCTACAACCTTCTGGGCGAAAGCCTGCGCGACCTGCTGGACCCGCGCCTCAGGCAGTAGGCCTTTTGCCTTGGACGGCTTGTTTTGCTAGAATGCCTTCATGCCGCAGCGTCGCGCGGCCTAAATAGCGGCGCACTATTAACCCATCGCTTTAAGTTGTGAACAACCATGTTGGAATATCTGCGCATCCGCAATCTGGTCCTAATTGAGGATATGGAGCTGGACTTTTCGTCGGGCATGAATGTGCTCACCGGCGAAACCGGCGCGGGCAAGAGCTTCATCCTCAAGGCGCTGGGCTTTCTGCTGGGCGACAAACTGAACGCGGAAATGGTGCGACCGGGCGCGGAACGGGCCCAGGTGGAAGCGCTGTTCACCCTTGAGAAGCAGGACTTGGTGCTGCGGCGGGAGCTTCTGGCCAAAAGCGGCCGCAGCCGTTTCTACGTCAATGACGCGCTGAGTTCTCAGGAGAGTCTGCGCGAGCTGCGCGCGCGCCTGGTCACTTACACCAGCCAGCACGGCCAGCAGCAGCTTTTACAGCCCGCCTTTCAGGCCCGGCTTATGGAAAGCGCCTTTCCTCAACCCGAACTGCTGGCGGAGCGCGACGCCCTGCTCGGCCAGTTGCAACATGTTTCGGCCCAGCGCAGAACCCTGTTGGAAAAACAGGCCAATCTGGCGGACAGGCGAGATCTGCTGGAAATGCAGCAGCAGGAAATAGATAAAGTATCACCTGAAAAAGACGAGGAAGAACACCTGGAGGAATTGCGGGCCAAAGTCCGCTCACAGGAACATCTGCGAAGAAATTATGAAGACGCACTGAGCCTGCTGCGCGGTGAGGACGGGCCGGGACTGCTGGATATGCTCGGGCGGTTTGAGCACCTCATCCACAGGATGAGCCAGGATGACGACGTACTGGCTCCCGAGGCCGAGGCCGTCGCCGTTCTGCGCCAGCAGCTTGTGCATCTGAGTAATCATCTGCGCCGCCCGCCTCTGCCCGACGAAGAGATGGACATGGACAGTGTGGAGGAACGCCTCTTTGCCTTGGCCCAGCTCAAACGCAAACTGCGGCGGAGCCTGCCGGAAATTCTTGCCCTGCGCGGTGAAATTGAGGAAACCCTTTCTTTTCTGGATGCCTGCGCCCTGGATCTCTCGCGTCTTGCCAAAGGGGAATCCACACTGGCGGAAAAACTGGCCGCTGTGGTCGAGCGTATTCGGCCCGTGCGCCGTGAGGCCGCGTCAGACTTTGCACGCAGCCTGGAAGGCCAGCTGCGCGATCTGGGTTTTTCCGAACAGGTGCGGGTGATTCCCGATTTCGTTCCGCATGAACTCTGGCCGGGCATCGCGGACGAGCGTGTGCGCATTCTCTGGGCGCCCAACCCCGGCCAACCTCCCCAGCCGCTGGACCGTATCGCGTCGGGCGGCGAACTGTCGCGTTTCTTGCTGGCCCTGACCAGCGTGCGACAGGACGCGGAAAGCGCCATCTATATCTTTGATGAAGTGGACGCTGGCGTGGGTGGCCTCACCCTGACCAAACTGGCCGAAAAGCTCAACGCCCTGGCGGAACAGCGTCAGATGCTGCTGATCACTCACTGGCCGCAACTGGCCGCGCGGGCGCGAAAACACTTTCAGATCAGCAAAGTGGTCCGTGAGGAATCCACGTTTACGCTCTGTTCGCCCCTGGATGGCCCAGCCCGCCACGCGGAGCTGGTCAGAATGGCGGGCGGCGGTCCCCAAGGCGAAGCCTTGGCGCGCAGCCTGGAGAACTAAGCGCTCTCCCCTCCTCTTCCTGCCCTCATTCCCATCCTCGTCCCCATACTGGCAAATTTTGCCGTACGGATAGCGCTTTCGTCGCCTTTGCGGGAAAATGCCCTGTTTGTGGAGTGTCAACAACGCGCCGCCACAGCTGAAACACATTTGAATTTCTCTAGACTTTTAAGAGGATAAAAAATCCGACTCCTGCTGGCACCCATTTTGCTAAAGGGAGGGCACGAACGCGTAAAGGAAAAAATAGCCATAAATATTCAAGGCGATAAACACACGAAACATTGCAACGGCGCGATATGCCGGAGACATCACTCCACTGGAGGAGTTCGTGAATAGCAACAACCAGAATCACCTCGCCAGTATGATCCATATCCAGTCCGGCGCTTCCGCAGCTGTTACGGCGGCCGTGGAGTCCGACTCCGGCACTGAAGCGTCAGCTTTGTTGGCGGACAGGGCCTCCCGCGCCCTGCAAAACCTGACCCGGGATGGAAATGAGCTTTCACAGGCCCTGGAAGAGCGCCTGGACAGATTGCAGGAATCCTTCATGGCCCTGCTGCACGGCCAAATGGAAGCCGGCAAACTGGACTTGAAAGAGTGTTTGCATTTGTACCTGTCGCCTGAAGGCCGTCTGGTGGTCGAGGGCAGCGACAACGACACGGAAAAGATCTGCGAGATTATTTCCCGCAGACCGGCCCTGCAACGCCGTTTTCAGGAACTGGCCCGCCTAGCCCTGCTTTCGCGCGGCGTGGAGGTGGCCTGTCAGGCGCACACCGCCTTGCAGGAACCGGAGCAGGATGCCAAGAATCCGCTGTTCAGCCGCTACCATATGTGTCTCAAAGGCCCGCTCTCGCATTTTTACGTTCGATGAGCTTGCCAAAGTGGGGCTAGGCGGTTATTCTATAGCTGACCCGGATATTGGGGGGCGCACTGGTTTCGACGTGGATGTAGAAGCCGGAGTGGCAGGCCGAGGCGCCGCTGGCCTCGTAAAAAAGCGGCAACACAGTAATTGCCAACAACGATTACGACTACGCTTACGCTGCCTAGGCAGTGGGGCAACTGACCGCATTGCCGGTCGCGCTGCTCGGGACCACGTCTGATAATCCCGTGCGGCGACATTTATCAGACTGGCGGAAACCGGCGCTCGCCGGGGTTTTCCGTGAGAATTGCACTGGCGGGCTTGCCGCGTTGCGCTTGGTCAGGGGCCACCAGTGCGGCGAGATTCAATCCTGACCTAAGCCTGTAGATGCTTCGCGTGGAGTATTCGCGGACGGGGGTTCGATTCCCCCCGCCTCCACCAAACAACAATCTCACGAAGTCTCGTAAAGCCTAAAAAGCCTTGCGGGATTACGTTTTCGATTGCGCCGATGTGGCGCCATCATCCCAATCCCTTGGGCAGCAGGGGCGTTATCGGGCGGATCACTGTCATGGGCGCGATCCCCAACAATTCGTCCGGGCTGTCCCACGGTGACAATTTTCGGGGGGAAGCGGAAGGCACACGCCCGGCCTTGTCAGACTTTGCGCACGCGCGCTTTGGATTTGCGCAGAAAGTCCGCGGGCAGATAGGTCATCTTGGCCTGACGCAGGCCTTCCTCGTCCAGATCCTGCGCACGGTTGACATACGTGAAGCCCTCGCCAGCGTGCCGCGCAAATTCGCGGTTGATAGTCTGATACACGCCGCGAAAACCATTGAGGCCTTTCTCGTAGTGCACGCCCAGGCTCAGGTCGTCCAGTTTTTCACCGACGCTGAAGGCCACCATCTGTCCGTCCACATAAAGCGAACCTCCGTCAAGGCCGCTGAACCTGTCCCAGTGCGAAAGCACCCGGTTGATGGCCTCGTTTTCCGCCCGCAACGACGGAGAATCCTCGCATTCGTGCCACTGGCACCAGTCGTCCTGCACGGCCAGCACGTCCTCCACCATGGCATCGTCCAGAGAACGGTAGTCCGGTTCGCCGTAGGTTTTGACATAACTGTTGAAATGATTCTTCTTCTTGTGGAAGCGGTTGCCGGGCAGGGTGGCCAGGTCCTCTTGTGTGTAAAGGTATTCCCACTGGCCGCGGTCTTCTTCGGCGTCCACCAGGCCAGGCAGAGCCCGCTGCCAGATATGCAGCAGTTCCTCGGGCACGCGGACAAAGTCGTGCGCGGCTTCGCTGAAGGAATCCGGCAGCACGCGGCTCCAGTCCGCGGAGTTCCAGTCGCCCACCGGCGCCCAGCAGGCCAGACGCGGGCGGGTCTGGCGGATCCAGCAGAGGTTGTCGTCAAAGCACCATTCCAGGCCGTAATAATCCTGCCAGCCCCAGAGGTTGGGCAGGGTATAGTCCAGGGAGCGGCGCGGGGTGCGCTGCCAGAGACCGTAGAAATCTCGGCTGCCGTCCAGGCTTACCGGCGTAAAGTTCTTGTCCATGAAATGTTTTCTCCTTATTCGGGACCGTGCCCGCAAGTGCGGGCATGGGCGGACCCGGCCCCTCAGGCGGGCTTGCGCTCCGCGTGATGCCGCCCCCGGCGCTGCATGGCGAAACGCGCCCAGTCGCGGCAGAGCACCACATGGATCATGATGCAGGTTTGCAGACATTGCGAGAAGAGCATGGCCGCGAAGACGCCCGAGGCCGTGCCCCAGAGAACATGCCCGAGCAGCCAGCCCAGAGGCAGGCGCGCCAGCCAGAAGGTGCCGCCGTAGACCATCAGATTGTACCGGGTGGCCCCGGCTCCCACCATGATGCCGCCCATGACCGCGCTGGCGATGGAAAAGGGCGTGGAAAGCAGATTGTAGGTCAGGTAGCTGACAATCTGGGCCTGGGTGCCCGGTTCCTGGGAGAGCAGTTCCGCGATTTCCCGGCGGAACGGCCAGAGCAGGGCCGCCACCAGGCTCATGGCCAGGGCGGCCAGCCTCACCATGTTCAGGGCCACGCGCTTGGCTTCCTGCGGTTTGCCCGCGCCGAGGCTGTTGCCCACCAGCACGGCCACAGTCATATTGAAGGCCATGCCCGGCAGGAAGAGCAGGGCTTCCACCCTGAGCCCGGCGGTGAGTCCGGCCAGGGCGTTGACGCTGTCTAGGGGCAGCGATGCCACTAGCACGAAGAGGGTGAGGTAGCCGGACTGCCAGACGAGCTGGGCCGCGCCCGCAGGCAGGGCCGCCCGCAGCAGGTAGGGCAGGCCCGCCTTGAGCCAGCGCGGGCTGGGCAGGGAGCGACGTTGCAGATAGCCGGAATGGGCCAGCAGCAGGCAGTTGCAGACAGCCCCCAGGCATTGCGCGCCCAGATTGGCCCAGACCAGGCCCATGTAGCCAAAGGCGGGCAGACCGAACCAGCCCAGGCCGAAGCCCAGACAGGCCAGCAGGTTGACCACGCAGACCAGGGCGGCCACCCGGAGCGGCGGCAGCACCTGACGCGTGGCGCGGAACATGACCCCGGTGGCGGAATAGATGTACGTGGCGGGCAGGGCCAGCATGGTGACCTGCCAAAGTTCCCGGGCGATAGGCAAAATGCTTTCCGGCACCATGAGCAGGCGCAGCATGCCGTCGCCGAAAAAACAGCCGCCCACGGCCACCAGCAGTCCCAGTCCCAGGCTGCCCAGCACGATGGCGCCCATGTAGCGCTGGGCGCGGCGCATCTTGAGCGCACCCAGCGACTGGCTGACCGCGGCCGTGCCCCCGCTGGACACGGCCATGATCACCACCATCAGAAAAATGGCGCACTGGGTCACCATGCCCAGGGCGGCCTGCGCTTCGGCGCTGATCTGTCCGGCGACCCAGACCGTGATGAAGCCCATGAAGAACTCAAGGTACATCATGAGCATCTGGGGCCAGGTCAGCCGCCAGACCGCACGCGGGGAAGTGCTCAGGTCAGGCGTGGGCATGCAAACCGCCCATACGCCGCCTTGGCCCGTATTTCGGGCTAAGCGGGTCGTCAAAGCAGCGAGCCAGATCTTCCAGGGTTTCACGACGGCGGATCAGGCGGGCCGCGCCGTCGCCCCGGATCAGCACTTCGGCGGGGCGGCGGCGCTGATTGTAATTGGATGCCATGACCAAGCCGTAGGCTCCGGCGTCGAGCATGCCCAGCACATCTCCTTCGCGCATGACCGGCAGCAGGCGGTTTTTGGCGAGAATGTCGCCGCTCTCGCAGATATTGCCCACAATTGTCTGGGGCATGGGCCCGTCTTCCTCCGCGCCGCTTTGGCCGCGGTAGATTTCCACATCGTGGAAGGAATCGTACATGGCCGGGCGCACCAGCACGTTGAAGCCCAGATTTGTACCCACATAACGCTTGTCACCATTGTTTTTCACGGCATGGACCCGGCCCAGCAGCACGCCGCATTCGGCGGCCACATAGCGGCCCGGTTCAACCAGAAAGCGCCCCATGTAGGCGTTTTGGACGGCCCAGGAGCTGATCATGGCGTGCAAGCGGCGGCCCAGATCGTTCATGTCCAGACGGGCTTCCCCCTCGTACTTGTGGTAGGGAATGCCGAAACCGCCGCCGAAGTCGATGATTTCCAGCTTGCCCAGCGCCATGTCGGGCAGGGTTTCGGCCAGGCCCAGCAGCACTTGGGCTGCGTTGAGATAGCCGTCGGGTTCCATGAACAGTGAACCGATGTGCTGGTTGATGCCGACCAGGGTCAGCTCGTGCCTGGCCAGCAGGGCGAAAACCTCGCCCATTTGGTCCGGCGTGACACCAAACTTGGTTTCCTTGCCCGCCGTGACCACCTTGGCGTGGTGGCCGGCCCCGATGCCGGGATTGAAGCGCACCATGACCCTGCCCCCGTGATTGAGGCGGCCCAGGGTGTCCAGCTGGGAAAGAGAATCCACGCTGACCAGCAGGTCGTGGACCAGCGCGTTCTGCAGTTCCGCGTCGGAATTGTTGTTGGAAATGTACAGGATTTCGTGCGGCTTGAACCCGGCGAGATCGTCCATGAACAGTTCGCCGGGGCTCATGGCGTCCACCACCAGGCCTTCCTCGCGGATGATTTTCAGCAGCGCGGGATTGGCGTTGGCTTTCACCGAATAGTTGACCCCAAAGCCGGGATGGCTGGAAAGGGTCATCAGATCGCGGCAGCGCTGGCGCAGGACATTTTCATTATAGACGTAGAGCGGCGTGCCGTAGGTTTCGGCCAGTTCGCGCGGGCTGTGTTTGCCGTAAAAATTGAGGCTGTCGGTATAAGCGGAACGGATATCGGACATATACACCTCTGAATAGGATTGCCGCGGCCTTTGCCGCGCAAAAGCCGATGGTTGCATGGAAGCGCCGTGATGGCTGAGGGGCGGCTCGTTGGCGGGATTGCTTATGTCCCTTAATTGCAGGAATAGTTTTTGATTATCCTTGGCAAAGTCGCCGCTGTCAAGCCGGATGCGCTTCATGCGCATGGCAGACGCATCTGGATTCAGGATTCCTATTGACATCCTCCCCCGCCTGAAGTCGGGGGATTCCTGGGCGAGGCTTTGCGACGCGTTGGGTAAACGAACAAGGGGAAATTGTTCGTAATCGTTTGCCGGAACGGGTCAGGCCCGGGCCCCCAAGGCGGAAGACCTTGAGAACGCCACAGGCGAGAAGCCGGTTCAGCGCATAGCCCAGAAAAGGGGCATGCGGTTATCCGGAACGCACAATCCCGGGAAGAGTTGCACGGCGGTCTGGAAGCGGCGGGCCGCGCAGCGGCGTAACGCGCAAGCCTGGGAACGGTTTTCCGGGAGCGGCGGCAAAGGAACGCCGTGAGGCGGCGTGTGCCGTTCTGGCCGAGCATGGCCTGTTATCTGCGCGGGTTTTCCAGTATCGTCAGAACCTCCGGGCCAGCGGTACCACATGGGGGGTTGTTCTTCATCTTGGAGCCGGGAATGTGCCAGCGGGCGGATTTCCACCCATTCGCCCCCGATCAGCGTGCCGGGGTGGAGAAAAGCATACGGGCCCGAGCGTGGGCCGCAGCGACCTCAAGACCGCACCGGACGTTCATGGCGATCTCCATAGCCAACAACAGCTTGCCGAGTTCCTCCAGCTTGGCAATGGTGGCAAGATCACGGTTAGCGTGACAGCCACGCCGCCGGGCAGATTGAAGGCCCAGAAAAAAAGCAGGGCATTTGATGTTCAGGCCCGCCAGCTTGCAAGCGTGCGTGACGGGGGCGATGCGGAATGGCAGAACAGGGCGGATTCCGCCGTCACGTCTGCGTGCAGCAGCGGCAGGGTGAAGAGTGGAATCAGGAACGTGCCGGAGCCATACTGGAGATCGCGCGTCACGCGGAAGGCCGCCTGGCATTTGCCGGGCGGCCTTCCGCATCAAATCTTTCCGGATCGGCGGGCGCTAGCGTGAGCTGTCCATCACCACTTCCGCCTCGGGATGGGCCTGCCGCAACGCCTCGTGCATGGCGGCGGCATCGGCGAAGGCGCGGAACGGCCCCACCTTTTCGTCGCCCATGCCGGCGCTGTAGCGCACGTAATAGGCCTGATCCGGCTTGAGCGGGGTACCGCTTTCGTCGCTGACCACTTCCAGGTCCACCTTGCTCACGCCGCGCTTGCCCAAGTCAAGCTGCTGGGCGGCGGCATAGGAGAGGTCGATGATCCGGCCGCGCACATAGGGGCCGCGGTCCGTCACACAGACCATGACGCTTTTGCCGCTGTCCTGATCCGTGACCTTGACCACCGTGCCGATGGGCAGGGTGCGATGGGCCGCAGTGAAGGTATACATATCGTAATCGACTCCACTGGCCGTGGCCCCGCCGTGAAAGTCACGGCCGTACCAGGAAGCTTTGCCCGTCAGCAGTTCGCTGCCTTGAGCGCGCTTGAGCCAGATTTTTCGGCTGTCCACATTCTGACGGATGTCGTCGGCTTTACGCTGCTTTTTGTTTCTCGCGTTACGGGCATGCTTTTTCCGCGAATTTTTATCATTGCTGCTGACGGCGCGGCTTTTGCGCGCGGCAGAGACGCCTTTTTCGCTTTTTTTAGCGGAGGGGGGCTGGGCTTCCATGCCGGATTTCCGGCTTTTGGTTTGGGGGGCGCCTTGTGAAGCCGCGTCGGCGTTCATAGGGGTGGCAAGGGCCAGGCAAAGGGCCAAGGCCGTCCCTATGGAAAGCCAGCGTGAATACTTCATGGTAACTCCTTGGTTTGTGTTCGAGGCTGTCCGCCGAGACAGGCAGCACAACAGAACGATGCGCCGCATATCTTGAAAAGAACCGGACGGGTCGCGCCCGCGACCCTGACCCCAAGGGCTCTCCCGGCGGCCTGAAAACGCGTCCGCGCGTCTGTGCCGCCCACCTGCAAGGGGAATGCCTTTTCTTATTGCATAGGCTATACCACAAAAAAACGTCCTTTGTCAAATCAGTGAAAATTTTTTATTACCAGTTGGTTAGAAAAAGTCTAGAAAGAAATCCCGCCTCTCGCCGGGCCGCTCGACATCCACATGCGGCGGGCGCGAGAGGAGGCAATCGGGACATGAGCCGCGCAAGGGGGCCCAGCACGAAATCGCGCATCTGACCGCGGATGCGCAGGGCATGCCGGTCAGGGCTTTGTCACACGGGGCACGACAGCGGATTGCCCTCGGGCAATCGCTCCGATTGACGGACTTGCGGCGGAAAGACTTTTGGCGGACAGGGGCCGCCACACGGACGGGATTCTCGCCCGGGCTGAAAAACAGGGTATGGAAGCGGTCATTCTCCCGCAGAAAAGCCGCGGGGAGCGGCGCGATTCCGACAGGGAGCCCTGCAGGGCCCGGCACCCGACAGGGAACGTGTTCCCTCATTTGAAGCGCTGGCGCGGCATTGCGACCCGATACGCGAAACATGCGGCGTCATTCCTGGCCGCTATCCGGATCGGATGTATCGTTTCATGGGCTTCGGTCTCGTGACTACACTATCCAGGCGACGACCGCCATGTGGCCCCTTGAGGGGATACATCGGCGATGATTTGACATCGCGTTGGGTAAATAAAAGCTGAAAACGCAAACACGAATCCTACCAGTCCAGCGTGCGCTTGAAGGCGCGGGCCAGATCTTCCACGTTTTCGCGCAGTAGTGTGCTGTCACCGCTCTTCAGGGTCAGATGGCCGTCGCCCGTTACCGTGCCGATGCGGCGGCAGAGCTGCCACATGCCCAGGGCGTCCAGCAGCATGGCCAAGTCCGGCCTGACGCTGACCAGCATGCGGCTGGCCGACTCGCTGTAGAGCAGTTCCGTGCGGCTCATGGCTTCCAGGGCGGGTACCGCGTTCAGGTCAACTTCCGCGCCCAAGCGACCGCCGATGCACATTTCGGCCAGAGCCACGGCCAAGCCGCCGTCCGAGCAGTCATGGCAGGCCGCTACGGCCCGCTGGCCCATGAGCGCGTGCAGGCCGCGATAGCGCGGCAGGGCCGTGCCCGCGTCCACCTGCGGCACGCGGCCGCCCCTGAGGCCCAGTTCGTCGGCGGCCTCGCTGCCGCCCATTTCACGCCAAGTGCCGCCCAGCAGGTAGATATATTCGCCCTCGCGCTTGAAGTCCGAGGTCTGGGTGCAGGTCACATTGCGGATCACGCCCAGCACCGAGAAGAGCACCGTGGGCGGAATGGAAATGCGCTCCCCGCCGCCGGTGTAGTCGTTCTTCATGGAGTCCTTACCGGAAATGCAGGGCAGATTATAGGCTAGGGAGAATTGGCGCAGCGCCTTGCAGGCCCGCACCAGCTGGGCCAGCTTGTAGCGCCCGTCGGGGTTCTTTTCGCTCCGGACCGGATCGCACCAGCAGAAGTTGTCCACCCCGGCCAGGGCATCGGGGTCGCCGCCCACGGCCACGGCGTTGCGCACGGCCTCGTCCATGGCGTTGGCCGTCATCCAGTAGGTGTCGTAATCGCTGAATTTGGGGCAGATGCCGTGGCTGATGACCAGACCGGCGTCCGACTCCAGCAGGGGGCGCAGCACGCCCGCGTCGGCCGGGCCGTCGCGCAGCACGCCCACCAGAGGCTTGATCACGCTGCCGCCGCGCACTTCGTGGTCGTATTGGCGGATGATGTATTCCTTGGAGCAGATGTTCAGCCGGCCCAGCATGCGCCGCAGGAATTCGCCTTCGCCCCGCGCGTCGAGTCCCGCGCTTTCCACGCGGATGTCCGGCATGTCCGGGGCCTTCCACACGGCTTCCAACTCCAGCTGGGGCACGCCGTCGTGCATGAATTCCATGGGCAGGGAAGCCACCACCCTGTCGCCGTAGCGGACCTCGAAAAAGCCGGAATCCGTGAAGCGGCCCAGAGCTGTGGCCTCCACGTCCATGCGCGTGGCCAAGTCCATGAAGGCGGCCAGCTTGTCCGGCGGCACGGCCAGGGTCATGCGTTCCTGCGCTTCGGAGAGCAGGATCTCCCAGGGCCGCAGGCCGTCGTATTTCAGCGGGGCCTTGGCGATGTCCAGCACGCAGCCGCCCGTGTCTTCGGCCATTTCGCCCGCCGAGGAGGACAGGCCGCCCGCGCCGTTGTCCGTGATCGCGTTGTACAGGCCCAGATCACGCGCGCGCAGGATGAAGTCGTACATTTTACGCTGGGTGATGGGGTCGCCGATCTGCACGGCTGTGGCCGGCGACCCCTCGTGCAGCTCCTCGGAGGAGAAGGTGGCTCCATGTATGCCGTCCTTGCCGATGCGGCCGCCGGTCATTACGATGACGTCGCCGACCTCGGCCTTTTTCTCCCAGCCGGGGCGGCCGTTGATTTCCGTGGGAATGATGCCCACAGTGCCGCAGTAGACCAGAGGCTTGCCCAGATAACGCTCGTCAAAGACCAGGGATCCGTTGACCGTGGGAATGCCGGACTTGTTGCCGCCGTGCTCCACGCCCTCGCGCACGCCTTCCAGCACCCGGCGGGGGTGCAGCAGGCGCGGCGGCAGGGCCTTGTCGTAAAAGGGCGAGGCAAAGCAGAACACGTCTGTATTGCAAACCAGTTCCGCGCCCATGCCAGTGCCCATGGGGTCGCGGTTCACGCCCACGATGCCAGTCAGCGCGCCGCCGTAGGGGTCCAGGGCTGAGGGGCTGTTGTGGGTCTCTACCTTGATGCAGGCGTCGTAGCCGTTGATGAAAGCAATGACACCGGCGTTATCCTTGAACACGGACTTGCAGTAGTCGTTTTCGCCCATGCGCGCCCGCAGCAGGGCTGTGGCGTCGCGGATGCAGGTCTTGTAGAGATTGTCCACCGACTCGCGGCGGCCGGTCTCTTCGTTGCAATAGTCGATGCGCGAGGCGAAAATCTTGTGCTTGCAGTGTTCTGACCATGTTTGAGCCAGCACTTCCATTTCCACGTCAGTGGGGTCGGCGGACAGTTTCAGCGCCTTGCGCCGGGCCGCTTCGCCCGCTTCCGTAAGGTAGTCGCGAATGCAATGCAGCTCGTCGAGATTGAGAGCCCAGGTGTTTTCGCGGCTGACCTGCCGCAGGGCCGCGTCGTCCATGCCGGACAGGGCCACAACTTCCACCGTGTCATTGGCTGTGCCGGTGACTTTGGCCGTCTGCGGCGTGAAGCCCGGCTCGGCCCGCCATTCGTCCAGGTTCTTGATGCGGAAGCGCTGGATCAGTGTATTGCAGAGCAGGTCGCGGCTGAGGGCCTCCACCTGATCGCGGCTGAGCGGGGCGGCCGGATCATTGCGGATGCGGTACTGCACGGCGGTGTAGACGCGCAGGCTGTCGCGCGGAATATCCAGCACCAGGGCGGCGGTGTCGCGGGCCGTGCGGGCCTCGTTGTCCGTGACGCCGGGCCGGAAGCCCACTTCCACGAACCAGTCCGGTTTGGGCGTCAGCAGGGGCAGGGACTCCAGCGAGGCGCGTTGCAGAATGGGATCGTGCCAGACGCCTTCGTCCAGCAGGCGGCGGACCTGAGCTTCCTCCAGGCCGTCTACGGTGAAAACCTTGATCCGGCGCACCTGCGCCACACTGAGGCCCAGGGCCTTGCGCAGATGCTGGGCCGTCTTGCGGCCTCGGGTATCGTCCAGCCCGGCATGCAGGCCCGTTTCCATACGGTAGAGCATAAGGGGTCTCCTTGCTGTGGTAGGCTCAGCCCGCATCAATCCTCTCCCGCTGCAAGGCTGCCTTTTTCCGCACAGCGGCATTGCAAAGCGGAAATTGACCTTGCGGCGCGCTATGCCAATACAGTTTCAGCCAATTCCCGCTTTGCGCCTTGCTGTCTGAAAAAATTCGGCTTTTCGCGGTCGGGCGTCAACCGTCGTGTTTTGCCGCTCACGCACTTAAGCGCGTTCCGCGCCCAGAACGGCGTGCTCCTTGACAGCGCGCAAGAATCTTATTTTCCGCCGGATTTTTTCGGTACCAGCCCTCCGCCTTCGCTCCGCTGCGGCGGAACAGATGTGGCTTCGATCAATATGCCGCACACAATTGAATCTACGATAATAGCTTAGTTTTGTTACTTTTTCCTGTCGCGCACATAGTCGGCCATCTGGCGCATCAGCTCGCGTTCCGGTCTGTCCGGCAGGGCGTCCAGTGCGTCACGGGCCGTGCCCAGATAGGCGTCCGCGTCCAGGCGGGTCCGCTGGTCGTGGCCCGCGTCGCGGATGCGCTCGGCAATGGCGGCTGCGTCGTTCTCGGTCATCAGGCCGCAGCCGAAGGACGCGTCAAAGGCCACGCGTTCTTCCTGTTTCAGGTCCAAGCGGTAGAGGCGCAGGGGCGGGGTGAGCTTGCCTTCGCGCAGGTCGCCGCCCGTGGGCTTGCCGGTGAGGCTTTCGGGCGCGAAGTCCAGTGCGTCGTCCACCATCTGGAAGGCCATGCCCAGATTTTCGCCGTAGGCCGCCGCCGCTGCGGCCTGCGCGTCTGTCGCGCCCGCGCGCAACGCGCCCAACTGGCAGGAAGCGCGGATCAGCCAAGCGGTTTTGCCGCGCACGATTTCCTCGTATTCCGCAGCGCTGGTGTCCACCCGGCGCTGGGCTGCGATTTCCAGAATTTCTCCGGCGGCGGTGCGGCTGGTGGCTTCGGAAAAACAGAGGGAAAGGCGCGGATCGCCAAAGCCCGCCACCAGCGCGTTGGCCTCGGCCAGCAGCGCGTCGCCCGCCAGGATGGTGGGCGTCACCTCGAACAGGGTATGCGCGGCGGGCTTGCCCCGGCGGCTCACGGCGTTGTCCAGCACGTCGTCGTGCAGCAGGGTGGCCGCGTGCAGCATTTCCATGGTCCCGGCCAGATCATAGATATCCGCGCGCTCATAGCCCAGCAGGCGGGCCGTGAGTACGGTGAGCAGGGGCCGCAGGCGTTTGCCCCCGGCTTCGAAGATGTGCCGCGCCACAGGCCGCACCGGTTCGGGCAGGCCTTGGGTCGCGCGCTCAAGGGCCGCGTTGATGGGCGGCAGCTCAAGGGCAAGACGTGCTTTGAGAGGAATATTTGCCATAGGTCACAACAGGTTGAGTGAGGGCAGCACCGCGCCAAGCGCTTGCAGCGCGCCCGGAAAATCCTTTTCCTCTTTTGTGCGCGGGCCCACCTTGTTGGACACGCTGCGGATCTCCACACAGGGAACTCCGGCTCTGGCGCAGGCATAGGCCGCAGCAAAGCCTTCCATGTTTTCCAGCTCCGCGTGATAGCGGTCCCAGAGATCCCGCGCCCTGGCGAAGCTGGCGCTGACCCCGGCCACGGTCAGCGAACGACAGGGCGCGAACATGTCGCCGCCGTCGGAACATGCCGCGCCGCCGCTCAGCGCTTCGGCGCAGGCCAAGGGCAGGCGGTCATATACATCCGTTCCGCCGCCCCCATCATTCCCGGTTTCCCGCTGCCAGAGCGGAAAGCTGAGGGCTTTGGCCGTTACGGCCTGGCCGTCATGCAGGCCGTATTCCGGCCAGATTTCCTCGCGTACTAGACAGAGTGTGCGCAGGGGCAGAACCTCCAGATCAAAAGCGCCGCCCAGTCCCGCGTTGAGTACCGCGTCAATGCGCTGCCCCTGTGCCTCGGCCTGGCCGAAGCAGCGCCCCAGAGCCAGAGCCGCGTTAAGCGGACCCACGCCGGTGACGCAGAACAGCGTCTCCCGGCCTTTGAGGCGCGCGGAGCATAACTTCATTTCCTCCAGAACGTCCACCCTGGGAAAGAGCGCCGGGGCCAGAGCGGCCAGCTCCCGGCCTGTGGCCGCGCAGATCAGCAGGGCCATCGGGCCTACAGTCTCCAGTAGTCGATACCGGCGGCGCGCAGGGCGGCGGGATCGAAAAGGGCCTTCACGTCCAGCAGCACGGCCTTGTCGGGTTCCCTGAAGCGGGCTTTGAGGTTGGCAGGAGACAGGGCCGCGTATTCCCGATGGGATACGGCCAGAATCAGAGCGTCCAGATCACGCAGCTCGTCCAGGGGCGCCAGCGTCTGCCCGTATTCGTGCAGGGCTTCCGCCGGATCGGCCTGTGCGTCGCTGACCAGGGCTTCCACGCCATAATCCCGGAGTTCGCGGATCACGTCCACCACGCGGGTATTGCGCAGGTCCGGCACATTTTCCTTGAAGGTGAAGCCCAGGATGCCCACCCGTGCGCCGCTGATGATCCTGCCGCGCTTGATCATCCGCTTGACGGCGCATTCGGCCACATATTTGCCCATATTGTCATTGATCCGGCGGCCCGCCAGGATCACCTCGGGATGGAAGCCCAGTTCTTCGGCCTTGAAGGTCAGGTAGTAAGGGTCCACGCCGATGCAATGGCCGCCCACCAAGCCGGGACGGAAGGGCAGAAAGTTCCATTTGCTGCCCGCCGCTTCCAGCACTTCCAGGGTGTCGATGCCCAGTCGCTCGAAAATGACCGCCAGCTCGTTCATCAGGGCGATGTTCAGGTCGCGCTGCGTGTTCTCGATCACCTTGGCGGCCTCGGCCACCTTGATGCTGGAGGCGCGATGGATGCCCGCCCGGACCACCGATCCGTAGATTTGCCCCAGCAGGTCCGCCGTGGCCCGATCCGAACCGGAAACAATCTTGGTGATGGTTTCCAGGGTGTGGACCCTGTCTCCGGGATTGATGCGCTCTGGCGAGTAGCCCACCGTAAAGTCGCTCCCAAAGGTCAGGCCAGATTCCTTTTCCAGAATGGGCACGCAGATTTCTTCCGTGAGGCCGGGGTAAACCGTGGATTCGTAGACCACCACGCAGCCCTCGCTCATATGGCGGCCCACGGTTGTGCTGGCCCCCACCACGGGCGTGAGGTCCGGCGAGCGGTGGTCGTCAATGGGCGTGGGCACGGCCACGATGATCACGGCGGCCCTGGCCAGGTCCGCCGGATCGCAGGTGTAGCGCACGGCGGCGGCTTTGAGCGCCGCGTCGTTGACTTCCCTGGTGCGGTCGTGCCCCTGGGTCAGTTCCGCGACGCGCCCGGCGTTGATGTCAAAACCCAGCACGTCCATATGCCGCGACAGGGCCACGGCCAGGGGCAGACCCACATAGCCCAAGCCCACCACGGCTAGGGGCTGACGGCGTTCTTGCAGTGCTTCAAAGGTGATCATGCTTCTTTCCTTTACAAAAAACCGGTTTTCCGCCATCAAAAAACATGCAGTTTGATTTTACGCTTTTCCTGCGCGCCCTGGGTCTGGCCTTTGTGCTGGAAGGCCTGTGCTGGGCGCTGTTTCCCGGCGGCATGCGCCGGGTAATGGCCGATCTGTTGCCTCGTCCGGAAAGCCAGTTGCGCCTGGCCGGGCTGTCGGCCGTGGCGGCGGGCCTGCTGATCGTCCGGCTGGCCCTGTAGTGTCACCGTTTCCTGGCACGCAACGTCCCTCTAGAAAGGCGACGCCTTTTCCCCCCGATGCAGGCAGACAATGCCCGAGGTGAGCTTGAAATGCCGGGCACGGGCAAAGCCGGAGCGCAGCATTTCCTCTTCCAGTTTCCGGGCTGTGGGAAAGGCGCGGATAGTGTCCGCCAAGTAGACGTAGGCTGCGGGGTCTTTGGAGAACAGTCGGCCCACACGCGGCAGGATGCGGTTCAGATAAAAATTGTACAGTCCGCCCCAGATCCGTTCCTGCCCGGAACCGAACTCAAGAATGCAGACACGGCCTCCGGGACGCAGCACGCGCAGCATTTCGGCAAACGCGGCTTCGCGCGGAAGAATATTGCGGATGCCGAAGGCCATGGTGATGCAGTCCACCGAGGCGTCGGGCAGGGGCAGCTGTTTGGCGTCCGCCGCCACGGGCAGGATGCACCGGGCGTTGTGCCCCTTGAGTTTGCGACGGCCCAGAGACAGCATGGGCGGGCAGAAATCCAGCGCGGGCACCATGGCGGTGGGATGACGGCGGCGCACGGCCAGAGCCACGTCTAGGGTTCCGGCGGCCAGATCCAGCACCACGCCGCCCTGGCCCAGAGTCACGTTGCGGGCCAGCACCCGGCGCCAGTATTGATCCACGCCCAGACTGAGCAGACGGTTGAGCAGATCGTAGAAACACGCGATGCGGCCGAACATTCCGGCCACGGCGGCATCGTGGGCGCGGGGCTGGCCGGAAGCCGGGGAGGGAGCTGCGCTCACGCCCGCATTCCTTCGGTTTCATCCGCATTTTCGCGGATGGCGGCGTAGACTACCCGGTAGACGGCCGGGAAAATCTCGGCGAAGTTGCCCGGCGAAACCGTGCGCGTCTCAATGAATTTGGCGGTCAGTTCCTTGGCCACCTGCAAGGCTTCCTTGCGATCCTTATCCATAATCTGCCTCAGAGGGTCCCCGGACCGGGCAAACCCGGAATGTCGGAACCGATAAGGAATCCGGCAAAAATAAAAAACCCGCCCCTTGGGGAATGGCCTGACGCCCACAATGGGTTCTTTGCCTGGACGGGTAAAAGAACGGAAACGCAAGCCCCCGCCCCTTTTGTTTGTCATAAACACGGTTGCCCGCGCTGTAAAACAGGGCAATAGCATATGCGTTCCACCGGGCCTTGGCAAGAGCGCCGTGTTGGACAGAGGAGAGGCGCGCCGGAGTATGCAAAATCCGGACGCCGCCGTGCGGCGCCCGGAAGAAGGAATATGGAGTCCTGAACCTAGAAAGGCCAGATATTGTCCATCAGCCGCGTGAACCACCCCGGCTTCTGCTTGTCGGCCAGCACACCACGTCCGTAATATTCAATGCTCGCGTCCGCGATCTGGGTGGAATAGACGCTGTTTTCGGCATCCACATCCTTGGCGCGGATCATGCCGCGCACCACCATATATTCGGTTTCCTCATTGACCCGGATCTCGCGCGCGCCTTCAATCTGCAATAGGCCGCCGGGCAGCACGCGGAGCACCCGCGCCGCCATGGATGTGGTCACGTAGTTTTCACGCTTGGTCTTACCTGTGGCCGAAAGACCGCTGACCGATGTGGTGCTCAAGGCCGGTGTGCCCACGCGGGCCTGCGGGCCGATGCCCACCAGAGGGATGAAGCCGCTCTCGCTTTTGCCGAACATGGCGGCCACCTGGTAGTTGTTGGATCCGTTCTTGTTGGCTGTGGTCTCGGCCTTGTTCTGGGCCTTGGTATTCTCCACCAGTTTGACCACCACAATGTCCCCCACGCGCCGGGCGCGGCTGTCGGCAAAGAGCGTGTCCTCGTCGCTGGCGGCAAAGAGCGAGCCGGGATTATTGGGGCCGCTGGTTTCCTGACGGTACTCCTGCGGCGGCGTGACCGGAGGCTGCAGGGCCGGACGCTTGTGCGCGCCGCCACCGCATGCCGTGCAGAGCAGAAATGCCAGCCCCAGGACCGGAATGATCAACCGTGTTTTCATACGCTCCTCTCCTCGCGGCCGCATGGCGCGGCTTAATGGATCTCTACGGTGCTGCCGTCTTTGACGGTGGCGTAGATCTGTTTTTTTGTCTGCAAATTCCGCACCGGAATGGTGGCACCGGGCTCGCCGTCGGCCAAGGCTTCCGCTTGGGTAGTCATGCGTAGATTGCCGCGCGTGTAAATCAGGGTCAGGATGCCGCCGCGCCGCACCATGAGCCGGCTGGCCAGATCGCCTTGCAGAATGGGCTCGCCCGTGTTCAGGGAGCGCACCACCTGCCAAGGACCGCCGTGGCCGTCCCACGGCAGATCCCGCAATTGATTGGCGTTGATGCGCATGAAGGTCACGGCTTCGGGCATCAGCGCGTCGCCCTTGCCCAGCGGCCGGGAAGCCGCGGGCACGGTGATCCAGAGAGTCAGGTTTACCGTCCCGGCCACCCGTCGCAGTACGGTGCCGTCCGCCTCCTGCACGGCAAAGCGCAGAGGCACGCGGCCCGGCGCGAGTTTGCCGGGTTCCAGTTGAATGCGCTGCTGACTGTGGACCAGAAAAATATATTCCGGCAAGCGGAATTCGCTCAGTTCAGCCTCGCCGGGCATGGCGGCCAGTTGCGGCGTCAGGCTTTTGACGACATAGGAACGCAGGTCATCCTCCCTGAACACCAGACCGCCGCGCTGGATGACCAGCGAGGTGGGCAGGATGCAGCGCCCGGCCAGATCATTCCCTAGGCTCTGGCGCAGAGCCTGCGAAAGACGGGAGCGGTTGATCTGAAGGGGTTTGCCCTCTTCCGGCGGCGATGGCCAGAGCCGGCGGTTTTTGAGATCGCTCCAAAGCGCGGGGGGCATATGGCCCAGCGGCGCGGCAATGTCGCCCAGCAGCACGGTGTCGTTGTTGGTCACGGCGGCTGCGGCCACCTTGAGCCGCCAGTCGCCCTGCTCCAGCATGGGCAGTTGGTCCCCGGCGGCGGGCGGCGCGGCCAGGGGCACGGCATTGGCCGCCACGAGATCGCGGGTCTTGGCGGCACGCTGGTCTTGGGCTCCGGCGGCCAAGGGAATTTGGGCGGCGCGTACCTGCGGCGGGCGCAACTGACGCTTGATCTGCGAAGGCGAACGGCGGTGATTGCGCTCGCTGTCCTGCCAGACAGCCTGCGGCACGCACCCTTGGGGCGTGGCCCGAAGTGGTTCGGGGCACAATGTGCAAAGCAACGCCAGAACGAAAAGCGCAAGCACGACCCGCGCCCGGCCGCATGATCCGCGCGTCCGGAGTTCGCTCCCGCCTGTCCCGGATGGTTGCCGTCCGCCCATGGTCCATTTCCTTCAGTCCTAACTGCGTTTGAGCTGCACGGCGATGCCCAGCATGGAGTCCGAGGTCTGGATGGCTTTGGAATTGACCTCATAGGCGCGCTGCCCCACGATCATATTGACCATCTCGTCCACCACTTCCACATTGGACATTTCCAAAAAACCTTGGGCCAGGGTACCCACGTTGTCCGTGCCGGGCACGCCTTCTGTTTCCGCGCCCGAAGCTTCGGTGGGCGTGTAGAGATTGCGGCCGCGCGCGTCCAAGCCCGCCGGATTGATGAAAGTGTAGAGCGGGATTTCCGCGCCGGCGATTTCCTGCCCTTCGCTGTCCAAGGCTGCGATATGGCCGGAGGAGGAAATGGAGATGTTCTTGGTTTCCGCGGGCACGGCGAATTCCGGCTGCAGAATGTAGCCGTTGGCCGTGACCACGGTACCGTCCTGATTAAGTTTGAAGGAACCGGCGCGGGTATACATCAGCTCGCCGTTCACATCCACCTGAAAAAAACCGTCGCCTTCAATGGCCACGTCCAAGGCGTTGCCCGTATTCTGGAAGTCGCCTTGGGTGAAGAACTTGTGCACCGCCGTGGGCCGCGCGCCCATACCCACCTGAATGCCCACGGGCAGCCGATTGTCGCCCTCGGTGATGGATCCGGCGATCTTCATGGTCTGGTACATCAGGTCCTCGAACTCGGCCCGGCTTTTTTTGAAGCCCGTGGTGTTGACATTGGCCAGGTTGTTGGAAATAACGTCGATGTTGAGCTGCTGGGCCACCATGCCCGTGGCGCCGGTGTACAGGGAACGCATCATGGGATTTCTCCTTCTCTCAGTCACGCGGGAGGCCCGCGCGGGCTAGCCCTGGCGGCGCCCTATTTTTTCGTTAGCCGCGCGGTCCAAGGCATCCGAAGTCTGCATCACCTTCTGATAGGCCTCAAACTGCCGCTGCACTTCAATCATGTTGACCATTTCCGTCACCACTTCCACATTGGCCGCTTCGGTAAAGCCCTGCTCCAGCCGCGCACCAGTCAGGTAGGCATCGCCTTCGGCCACCTGAACATTTTCACGCGGGCGGAACAGGTTGTGGCCCATCTTTTCCAGATTTTGCGGATTGTCCACATTGATCAGGGCGATCTGGTTGACTACCGCGCCGTCGGCAATGACTTGGCCATCGCCGCCGATGAGTACGTTGCGCGTGCCCGGCGGAATGACGATGTTGCCGCCCGTGCCTTGGAGCGGATAGCCTTGCGGGGTCATCACCGTGCCGTCGCCGGACAACAGAAAATGGCCGTTGCGCGTCAGGTAGTCCCCGCTGGGCGTGTTCACCCGGAAAAAGGCGTTCTCACCGGTGATGGCCACATCCAGCGGATCTCCGGTGAATTGCATGGACCCTTGGGAAAAATCGAGTCTGGACACGGCGATGCGGGGCCGGGCCATATTCTTGGGCTCGGGAAAGAGCGGATCGGACCGCAGATTCATCAGCGGCTCACGAATCTCGTCATGCGCATAGGATGCCATGGTATCCTTGAAAGCCAAGGTGTCGCGTTTATAGCCATGGGTATTCACGTTCGCCAAATTATTGGCGATGATGCTCATGCGGTGTTCTGTGGTCAGCGCGCCGAAAAGCCCGCTAAGCAACGCGTCTTGCATAAAAAGCTCCTTTGTCCGCAGCTGCTTGCCCGCCGGGGGCGTGACCGTTGCCCAAGGCCGAAGCAGTCTTTGCCGGAAAGTATGCAAGGAACGGGCCACAAATTTCGACGGCATGTCCTCCCATCCCGGACAAACTGGCAGCGCACGGGCGAACTTCAGCGCGGCCGCAAAATTGTCACGGTTGAGCAACCGCAAGATCACATCTTCTTTCGGGAAGAGCAGTTGGAGCAATTGCAGCGGATCAGCAAGCGGGTTCCTTTCACTCACGATAATAAAAGGGGCTGTCCTGGCTAATGTTAATGTTTAGTCGCATTAACCCAACAAATTGGCTGAGATAGAAGTTTCCGATGATTGCCGCCGTTGAAGCTCCATTCGCACTCCACCGAAATGCTTACCTCTCCAGACAAACGGCAACCGGACAAATGCGTGGCAATCAGGCGTCGCGGGCGCATGAAATACGAGGTTGCCGTATTGCGATGTACGCCTGCAATTTCTCCCGCCGCGCGATTCGTTGAGCCCGCCAGAAAAAAAAAAGCGAATCCGTGCAGACAGATCGCCGGCGAGCGCTCTGCCTGCTCCGTCGTTCGTGCATGTGCCATCCTGGCAAATTTCTTTAGCCAGGACGGATCTCAAAAATATGCTCCTCCTTGATGAAAGGAAACCGATGCCGAAGCTTGCGACAGTATCTATAATAAGCCAAAGACTTTCCTTGAAATAAAAAATGTACCACATCCAATGGGTAGAAATACTACTATAGACAATATAGTCAAATCATTTTCACTCATTGCTGTCCGGCTAAGGCCGAATAAAAAAGTCCAAAATCTCAACAGGATGTGGTACA
>APFI01000051.1 GCA_000403945.1 Desulfovibrio sp. Dsv1 | reverse complement strand
CTTTCTTTCGTTTACCTGGCAGCCTCAATGATTTGGATCAGATAGTTTGCAAACATACCCTAGAGCATTTCAACTTTAAAAAGCCCTGACGCCGCACACGGTGCGCCGCTTCAGTTACCGCCGCAGTGTGGCGGACAGTCTCCCGGGGAGTCATCTTTCCCATTTTCCGGCGGGCTGTTTTTGTCCAACTGCCAGCGGGTCAGGCCGTTAAAAATGCAACGCCGGGCATCCCTGGTCAGGCCGTAGAGCCCGGAGAGCGTCTCGGACATGGCGCTGCGCGCTGTGTGCCCGGCCGAGGGGCAGGCATTGGCCCAGACCGGTAGATCCCACTGCCTAGCGGCCTTGAGGATGTATTTCTTTTCCACCAGCAGCAAAGGCCGGATCAGGTGCAGCCCGCCGTTGAAAAAAGGTTCACACATGCTCATGCCGTCCACTCTGCCGTTGCGGCAGAGATTCATGAAAAACGTCGCCACCAGATCCTCGGCGTTGTGCCCCAGAGCCAGATGGGTCAGGCCATAACGCGCGCAGAGCTCGAACAGGCGCTTACGCCGCAGCCAGGCGCAACGGAAGCAGACCGAGTGGCACAAATTTTCTTCCGAATGGGCGCGCGGCCCGAAGTCGCTCACCTCTAGGTGGGCGGCGATGCCCTCTTGAGCCAGCCAAGGCAGAAGGGCCGCGTGGCTGCGCGGCTCAAAACCGGGGTTGAGATGCAGGGCCATGAGCTCGAAGCGGAAGGGCACAATACCTTGGCGGATTTTCAGGCTCTTGAGCAGCACGAAACTGTCCGCACCACCGGATACGGCCACGCCCACCCGACAGCCGGCCCAGAGCATGCCGGTTTTCTGCATGGCCTTGCCCGCGCTTTTGACGCAGACTTCTTGGGCGAAAGAACGTTTTTCCCGGCTCATGGGCGTTGCTCCGGCAGGACCGCACCGGTCGCAAACAGACAGACAAAACGCA
>APFI01000050.1 GCA_000403945.1 Desulfovibrio sp. Dsv1 | reverse complement strand
TTTCGGCCATTTGCATCGCAGTTATTGTTATTTTCCATCTTAATTAATGAGTCCTGAGCCTAAAACAGGACAAAATCGTCATTACCCGAACCACAGCCACCGTCGATGCCATCTCGGCATCATCGACATCGAGATCACGATGTGGTGGATAACCCGAAGCTTGGATCTGCTGTCTCGCTCGATCCAGTGGAAGCAGAGACCGAGAAGTCCCAAGGAGGCTGACCCTACCCCGTCAGGGGGATGCTATGTTTAGGTTAGCATTTCCTGCCGGGTAAAAGGGTTTATTCTTTTCACGGCATCCTTCCGGGGTCATCCGGTTCAGTGAGCCATGCGGACGTCCCCGGTTGTAATCCAGTCTCCAATGTTCAAGGCTGTCCCTGGCGTCAGCCAGTGACAAAAAAGCGTTCTGGTTCAAACAGTCATCGCGGAGTCTGCCGGTAAAGCTCTCAATGCGTCCATTGTCCGTCGGCTTGCCAGGACGGGTAAACTCAAGCCGCGCGCCATGTTCATGCGTCCAGGGCTTTACCGGTAAATTGCGGCATTCGTCCTTGCGGCCGGAGTCGTTCGAGCGCGCGCCACCGTCGGCCTGTGAGGGAGATCTCGCTCTCCAGGGCCGGACTGGTTCGGTCCCATAAATCCACAATGGTCAGCGCTCGGATGCGGCGACCGTTCACAAGCGCGTCACTCATGAAATCCATAGCCCACCGCTCGTCAGGGCGCTTTGGGCCAGGCCGCGCCACACGCGAATGGCTGGGACGCCTGACGCGTTTTTCAAGCGCAACGAAAGTTTTTCTTCCCGGCGCGCCCGTTCCGCGCGTGTATGGTTAGCCACAAGCCCCTCCCGACGGAGCAGGACATGCGGCCGGGCCATGCCCGAAGCGACGGCGGATTTTCGCCAACTCCCGCATTCGTAAACGCTGCGCCGCATCAGCGTCCCCGGGTGAGGGCCGTCGGCGCGCGTCGGTTCATGCGCGATAAAGCGCGGGCCCGCTGCTCCGAGTGGCCGTGTTGTTCTCGTATATACGCCACGGCAGGGTGGACCTCAAAAGTTTTTGGGGCTGCCCCAGCCAGGCCGAATAGGCCAGGATAGCTTATGTACGAAAGACGAAGCGGGTTAAGCTTGCGACAACGAAATACCGCCGCAACATGTTTCATGCGGCTGCGGCGATTGATGGCATCCCATCTGCCAGATTATCGTCTTTCAGGTGAGACAGAAGCGGACGAAAGCTGTTCCGGTAGAGTCCGTAAAGGCGGGCGGGGAAGAGGCACGGATGGAAAAATCGCCGTATCTGGTCCGTCGAAACGCCGCGGCAAGGTTTATATCGCGGTGATTCCCGATGCCCAAACCGGGACATTGATGTCTGTCACCGGGGAGCGGGTTGAACCGGACGGCATTGTATACACAGATAGATTCACGGCATGCAATGCATCAGATGTCGGCGCGTTTCATCATCGCTTGAGTCACTCAGGGTTTTTGCATTGCGGGGCAATCATGACAACGGGATGGAAAACTTTTGGACAGGCCAAGAGGCGCCCGCGCCGATGCAACGGAATCAGGCCGGATCACTTCCACTGGTTCCTGAAGGAGTGTGAACGGCGCCTCAATGGAGGCGACCACAACAAGCCGCTGACACGGTTGATTTATCGGGTTGGGCGGGCTGGACGCTAACCCTGGCCAGGACAGCCCCAAATCATAATATTCCAAAAGCTCAAGAGGGCCCAGGCGCAATATTTCTTCTTGAGAATCAGCAGCCGGCCCCGTCGTCCCCAATTCCACCGTGTCATCTAATCCCCCTGACATAACAACCTCTCTCATTGATAAAACCACAGTATGAGAACATGATTGCTCTTTTCCGCTGGCTCCCTTCACACCCCGACGGCCAGGGCGGCCTCTTTGGGGTACAGGGATTCCACATGGGCCAGAAAAGCCGCACAGCGGTTTTCCAGCACAGCCCGCCGGGCCTCGCGCGCCAGGCGCAGAAAATGGGTCAGGTTGTGCAGGGAATTGAGCCGGAAAGAGAGCAGTTCCTTGCTCACATAGAGGTGGCGCAGATAGGCCCGTGAAAAGGTCCGGCAGGTGTAGCAGTCGCAGGCCGGGTCCAGGGGGCTGTAGTCCTCGGCGTATTCCTTCCGCTTGATGTTTACCTTGCCCAGCGATGTGTAGAGCGTGCCGTTGCGGGCGTTGCGCGTGGGCAGCACGCAGTCGAACATATCCACGCCCGCATGGATGCCGTGGGCGATGTCCAGGGGCGTGCCCACGCCCATCAGGTAGCGCGGCTTGTCCGTCGGCAGCAACGGGGCCGTGTGGTAGAGCAGATCGTACATTTCGGCCTTGCCCTCGCCCACGGACAGACCGCCGATGGCGAAACCGTCACAATCCAGGGCGCAGATCTCTTCCACCGAACGGCGACGCAGATCCTTGAAAAAGCCGCCCTGGGTGATGCCAAAAAGCAGATTGTGCCCCGCGCCCGACGGCCAGGCGGCGCGCGCCCGCGCGGCCCAGCGTGTGGTCAGGGCCAGGGAGCGCTCCGTATAGGCGTAGTCCGCGCCGTAAGGCACGCATTCGTCCAGCACCATCATGATGTCGGAATTAAGATTGCGCTGGATGGCAATGACCTTTTCCGGAGTGAACAAATGACGCGAGCCGTCCAGATGCGAACGAAACTCTACCCCTTCCTCGCGGATTTTGCGTAACGAACTCAGGCTGAAGACCTGAAAGCCGCCGCTGTCCGTGAGCACGGCCCCCGGCCAAGAGGCGAAGCCGTGCAGGCCGCCGTGGCGGGCCACCAACTTGTCGCCGGGCCGCAGGTACAGGTGGTAGGTATTGCCCAAAATAATAGGCGCGCCGATGGCCGCCAGATCGTCCGGAGCAATGGCCTTGACCGAGCCCACCGTGCCCACGGGCATGAAGATGGGCGTGGGGATGACGCCGTGGGCCGTGCGCAGCAGCCCGGCGCGGGCCGCGCCGTCCGTGTGTTGTAATGTAAAAACAGGTTCAGACATGCCGCGCAGCCTATCCGCAAGCGCGCCGCGTGACAAGGCCCGCCCGGCAAGAGGGAGTGCTTTTCTCCACCTCCCGCCGCCCCTCATGCCGCCGCACACTTTTTCTTGTGCCCAGGCGGCAGTGCTGCTATCTTTCATCTCTAGAATTTGTCTAGGCTCAGCCCTCATTACACCGCCGACCGCGAAAAGTTGACTTTTTCAGGCAGCAAAGCACAAAGCAGAAACCGGCCTTGCGGCATGTCCGGGACATCTTCGCCCATTTTATACTCCCCGCCGCCGGGGACAATGCAACATACCCGGGCAGCCTATTGGAGTCGGCTCTGAATTGGCGTTTTTTGAATCAGGCAGTCATTCTTTAACCAAGAGAAACCGGCATGAGCGAATTCAGCCAGATCGGCGACAAGATCCTGAACGAGACTCTGGCGCTTTTTCAAGCGCGGGGCATCACGGTGAGCGAGACGCGCCCCGAAAGCGGCGAGTTGGTGGTTCAAAACGCCGAGGGCCAAACCGCGCTGATCAGCCTTATTCACTTGGTGGAGCATTATTACGAAACACGCGACGAAAATGCGGTCAATCATTTCGTGAATACCATCGTGGCCTCTCTGGCTTCCCATGATTCAATCGCGTGGGAAAGCGCCCGCGAGAGCATCTATTATTCCCTGTACCCCGCACTTACAAAATGTGATCCGCCTTTCGCCAGGGAGGTGACGGGCTACTGTTTGCGCCATTACATTCTGGATACGCCCGGCAGCAATATCTGGATCACGCAGGCCATGCTCGACGAGTGGGGCGTGAACGAGGAAGAGGTTAACCGACGGGTCATGGAGAACGGCGACCGGCTGCTGGCGAAAACGGAACTGGAGATCGACAGAGTCGAGGGCTGCGCGCTGGGTTCTTTTCTTGTCAGCGACGCCTCGCTCAAGGCGGCCCTGCTGCTGGCCCCATCCTTCAAAGCCTGGGCAAGCCCGCATTTCGGCTGGCCGCTGTATGCCGTCATGCCCAACAAGAACCTGTGCAGCTTTTTTAAAAAGTCTGATTATCCGGCGCTCAAAGATTTTATCAGCCGTTTTGTGGCCACGTATTACAAGAAGTTACGGCATGTTTCGCCCGAACTGCTGGAGTTCGGCGAACAGTGCGTGAACGGCGGATCATGGGTAGAAAGCAACGGCTACCTCATAACATTTGATGAGTAAAGAGATTATTGATGAGCACTCTCCCTGTATGGCTTGCCGGTGCCAGACGAACCGGTTTCAGCATGACCAGAACAAAGCCTATTGCCGGAAACCCGCTTTCACGGCCCACGACCGGCGTCGCTGTTTTACGGAGCAGTTATGAGCACTTATACTGTCACGCCGTCACGTTGCCATATTGATCTCGCCGCCCTGCGACGCAATTTCTCCCGCCTGGGCGACCCCGCCTCCATCATGCCGGTCATCAAATCCGATGCCTACGGCCATGGTCTGCTGCCCGTGGCCCGCACTCTGGATCAGGCCGGGGCCCGGCGCTTCGCCGTAGGCACGGTGAGCGAAGGCGCGGCCCTGCGCGAGGCCGGGCTGGGCCAGCGCATCGTGCCGCTGTTGGGGGCCGTCAGCCCGGAGGATTGGCAGGCCGCCGTGGCCCTGGACCTGACCCCCCTGCTGGCGGACTTTGAGGATATTGAAAAAGCGGCGGTCTGCTGTCCGGCGGACCGCACCCTGCGCGTGGCCGTCAAGTGTGAAACCGGCATGAACCGTCTGGGTTTTTCCGTCGAGGATCTGCCCGCGCTTCTAGAAAATCTGCGCCGCTTTCCCCGGATTACGCCCGTGTTGGCGCTTTCGCACCTGTCCTGCGCCGATATGCCGGCAGAGGACGCCTATACCCAAGCCCAAATTGAACACTTCGCCGCCATGTGCGCCGTGCTGCGCGAAACATTTCCCGGCAT
This sequence comes from Desulfovibrio sp. Dsv1, assembly GCA_000403945.1. Lineage (GTDB taxonomy): Bacteria > Desulfobacterota > Desulfovibrionia > Desulfovibrionales > Desulfovibrionaceae > Desulfovibrio. Next base: position 49,620 of record APFI01000050.1, on the reverse strand, counting down.
CGCGCGCTCTCTGGGCAATTCCCCGGCGGCCCTGGGCCTGCCCGAAACCCGCTACGAGGCATGCCGTCCCGGTCTGGCCCTGTACGGCGGCAATTCTTTTTCCGGCACCAGCAGGGAAGCTCTGGGCGCGGACCTAGAATGGGTCATGAGCGTCAGCGCCCCGATCCTGCAGGTCCGACGGATCAAGGCCGGGCAGAGCGTCTCCTACGGACGCAGCTTCACTGCGCCCTGTGACGCCACTGTGGCCGTGGTGGCCTCCGGTTACGCCACAGGCCTTGCCCGCAACCTCTCCAACCGCATTGACCTGTTGATCAACGGCCACCGCGTTCCGCAGGTGGGTCGGGTCTGCATGGGCATGGTCATGGCGGACGTCTCCGCCCTGACGGACGTGCGGGCCGGGGACACGGCCTGGATTCTGGGCGGCCCCGCCGCGCCGGGCCAGCGCCCGGTCACCGCGCAGGAAATGGCTGAAGAACTGGGGACTATTCCCTACGAAATCCTCTGCCTGATGGGCAGCACCAATCCACGCGTCTATCGCTGAGCCGCCATTGTCGACGGGCTGTAAAAAGACACGCGGCATTTGACAAGGACGCGGCCAATTCATATTGTCACTCACAGCGAGCCGTGCGATCATGGCGGCATTCCCGGACCTGATCATGTTCGCCGCATGCAAGAGGAAGACCGCAATGCCCATATGGGATTCAATCAAAAATATCTTTACGGCCGCCGTACTCCATCGTCAGTCGCGTCCGCACACCGTCATCAAGCCGCGTTCAAGCGCGACGCCGGGTCAGTTTTTTTCGTGGACCGGCAGCGACAACTGGAAAATGGGATCTGCTACATCAAGGTGGTCAAAAAAACGCATTTCTCTCATATCCCGAAAAAATTTCCTGCCCAACATTCTCAACAACGAAAAATGCAGCATCTATATTCAAGCTGCCCTATAGATGTTATCGTCAGTGATCTCAAACTGCCGCCGTTCACAGCCCGCTATGGTTTGTTGCGCAAAAGCCGGATCATCAGCAATGCCATCGACAGGAAAACCAAAGGCGGGAACAGCGCAACCATGAGCGCGTCTACCCCGGTTCCGGCATGATCAAGGCGGCCGGGCTCTGGATGCCCTTCAGCCATCTGCCCGAGAACCAGTTCCAGTTCGGATCCTCGGACTATACCTACCGCGAAGGCTGCCCGCTCCAGCCGCGCCTGATCAACATTTCCGCCGTCGGCGCCAGAGAGTGCGGCTGGACAAAATTGGATTTTTCAAAAAATTCAACAGCATATAAAAAAGAGCATCCTGCTGGTTTCCCTGTACAAAAGCAACAACAAGCACTTCAGCGCACTGACCATCTTGCCAATGCGTGGAAAGCTCCCGCAGCATCATTCTTGCTCCGTCTGGCCCTGCGCCTCCAGTTCATCCTGGGAAGCCAGCGACGAAATCGCGCCTCCGGGCTGGAAGCCCGTGGGCAAGGACGGCGTGGCAGCCATTCTGGACTGGGTCAACAACGACTACGGTATCTTGGTGGAAAAACACGGCGAACAGTCAATCTGAGTCCGGTTTTTTGCCGCGCCGCCATTGAGAGCGGCGTTCTTCGGGCTTGACAGCCAGCCCCCCCCTCTGTATAGTTTTCTTTCCTTGCTCGCGCCGGAACGCGCGGGCTGCCAATCCAGAAGGAGAACAACCATGCGGAAATTCGAAACCCTGTTGCTCCTGTCGCCGGAGCTTTCCGCCGAAAACCGCGAGGGCATTCTCAATGCTCTTGTGGCGATTATCGAGCGTGAAGGGGGCGTCATGACAGAAGTGGATCACTGGGGCATGCGTGATCTGGCCTACCCCGTGCACAAGCTGATGCGCGGCTACTACGTGCGTCTGGTGTACCACGCCCCGGCCGCCCTGGTGGCCGAACTGGAACGCAATATCCGGATCACCGACGGCATCTTCAAGTTCGTGACCGTCAAGCTGGCCAGCGAAGCGGCCGGGGAGGTTGCCTAAATGGCCTTCAAGAAAAAATTTGCCCCGCGCCGCAAGTTCTGCCGCTTTTGCGCCGACAAGGAACTGCCCCTGAGCTACAAGCGCCCCGACATCCTGCGCGACTTTATCACCGAGCGCGGCAAGATCATCGCTCGGCGCATTACGGGCACCTGCGCCCATCACCAGCGCCTGCTGACCCGCGAAATCAAGTGCGCCCGCCAGATGGCTCTGCTCATTTACACCGCCACGCACGATTCCGTCGTCAAGAAAAAGAGCATGATCTAAGGAGGCGCGTATGAAACTGATACTTCGCGCCGATGTGGAAAATCTCGGCACCCTTGGCGATGTGGTCAACGTCAAGCCCGGTTACGGCCGCAATTTTCTGTTGCCGCAGGGCTTGGCCATGGTAGCCAGTGAAGCCAATCTAAAAGTGTTTGAACAGGAACGTAAAAACCTTCAGGCCCGTATGGACGCCCTGCGCGCCGACGCCCAGAGCGTGCAGGCCCGCCTGGAAGCCTTGGAAATCGTCATTCCCATGCATGTGGGCGAAAACGACAAGCTCTACGGATCGGTGACCTCCACCATCATCTGCGACGCTCTCGCGGCTCTGGGAGTGGACGTGGACCGCCGCCGCATTCTGATGGACGCGCCCATCCGCACCCTGGGCGAACACCCGGTGCGTATCCGTCTGCACGCCAGCATCATCGCGGTGGTGCCGGTGAAGGTGATCTCCGATCACCAGCCCGAGGAAGAGGAAGTCATCATGGAAGCGGCCGCCGAAGCCCAGGTTGAAGAAATCCAGGCCGAAGCCGCCCAGTAGGCGCAGCGTGGCTTCTCCCCATGACAGCATGACCGCCCCCGGCCGCGAGGCCGTGGGCGGATCGTCTTCCAGAACGGGGGGCAGGAGCCCTCAATCCGGCGCAGCCGCCCGAACGGCGGAAGCTGATCTGTTGCGCCGCATGCCACCGCACAGCGCCGAGGCTGAACAGGCCGTGCTGGGTGGTGTGCTGATGCGGCCCCAGCTCATGCACAGCATTGTGGACATGCTGACCGAGAACGACTTTTACCTGCCAGCCCACACCATCATCTTCCGCGCCTTTCTGGAACTCTACCGCAAATCCGCGCCCATCGACCTCATTTCCACAGCCGAGCATCTCAAGAGCCGCAATGAGATGGAGGACGCAGGCGGCGCGGTCTATCTGGCCGATCTGGCCCAAGCCGTGGTCTCCGGGGCCAATGCCGAATATTACGCCACCATCGTGCGCGACAAGGCCCTGCAACGCGGACTCATCGAGGTCTGTTCCGGCATCATCGGCAACTGCTACGACGCTTCGCGCGAAGTGGCGTCCCTGCTGGACGAATCTGAGCAGGCCGTCTTTTCCATATCCCAGCGCACCTCAAAACGTGACTTTACGCCCACCAAGGATCTGCTGGACAAGGTTTTTGAAAATCTCTCCAAGCTGGCTGACTCCAAGGACGTGATCACCGGCGTGACCACGGGCTACACCCGTCTGGACAAACTCACCGCCGGGCTTCAACCCTCGGATCTGATCATCGTAGCCGCGCGTCCCAGTATGGGCAAGACGGCTTTTTCGCTCTGCATGGCGCTCAACGCGGCCGTACGCCAAAACGTGCCGGTGGCGGTCTTCTCCCTGGAAATGGGCAAGGAACAGCTCATGCAGCGCATGCTGGCCGTCTGGGGCAAGGTGGATCTCTCCAAACTGCGGCGGCCCTCCCTGCTCAGCGACGACGACTGGCAGCGCCTGTACACCGCCGCCGACGTGGTGGCCCGCGCGCCCATCTTCATTGACGACACCCCGGCCCTGACCACGCTGGAACTGCGTGCCCGCGCCCGCCGCCTCAAGGCTGAAAAAGGCTTGGGCCTGGTGGTGGTGGATTATCTTCAGCTTATGCGCACCAGCCGCCGCACGGATTCGCGCGAACTGGAAATTTCGGACATCTCCCGCTCCCTCAAAGGCCTAGCCAAGGAAATGTACGTGCCGGTGGTGGCTCTTTCCCAGCTCAACCGCAAGGTGGAGGAACGCGGCGACAAGCGCCCCATGCTCTCGGACCTGCGCGAATCCGGGGCCATTGAGCAGGACGCGGACGTGATCATGTTCGTTTACCGCGACGACATCTACAAGTTCCAGAAGCCCTCCGAACGTCCCCCCCAGGGCGTGGCCGAAATCATCATCGGCAAACAGCGCAACGGCCCGGTGGGCATGGCCGAACTCATGTATATCTCGCGCTATACCTCCTTCGAGGACATCGCACCGGACTGGTCGCCGCCGCCCTCGGAGAGTCAGAGCTGATCCACACAGCCTGTTCCGACATCGTCAGACCTGCCATTGCCGCTTTGACGGCGAAGCATCGGTCAGACTTCAGCGTAATTGATGAAGTGCGTCCGTGCGGTACCGCTTTTCCGGCTGAAGCCCAGCAGACGCGTTTGACCCCAAAAAACGCTGGATTTGTGTCGAAATGTGCAAGTTGAGCAACCAATCACTATATTGACACTGTGATACACCCTATCGGTCATATTACAGCTCTGTAACATGCCACAGTGCGATGCTCGGCTTTCTTTTCTAGACTTTTACTCAATTTTTCTTCAATGTTCCTTAAAATTCCGTGCGAAGACCCGTGCCACAGGGCATGGCAGGCCAGCAACGGGTTGAGTGCTTACGCAAGGCCATCTCATCACAACCTTTTTATGCAGTTTCGTTGACAAGCAGCGCAAAGCATGCTTTTGTCCTCGCAAGGGCCGCGTACCGACGATACGTTTTGCCGGAAGGATGCGCGGGAAGATTGTTTTTTTTTGAGAGGGTGTTTCATGTCCAAGTCCATTTATGTCGGAAACCTTCCTTGGTCGGCTAACGAAGAACAGGTTCAGGATCTTTTTGCCGAATACGGCAGCGTCCTGTCCGTGAAACTCATCAGCGACAGGGAAACCGGCCGTGCCCGCGGGTTCGGTTTTGTGGAAATGGAGGACGGCGAAGCCGATGCCGCCATTGAAGCTCTGGATAACTTCAGCTTTGGCGGCCGCACCTTGCGCGTCAACGAAGCTAAACCCAGAGCGCCGCGTCAGCCCCGTTACTAGGGACATTCCGACGGGTCTCCCAAACGCCCCGGCAGGTCCGTCCGCCGGGGCGTTTCTGTTTTCCGCCCACGACTTCAGCCTTGGAGTTTGCTGTGGGCAGACTGTTTTTTGCCGCCTTTCTCCTTCTAGTCCTGCGCGCGCTGGCCGCCGATCAGGCCCGCCGCCGGCGACTTCCGCCCGACCAGTCCGCAAATCTCCGCCGGAGCTTTCTTCGGGCAGGAGCAGGTCTTCAGCGGTTTCGCCTGCACGGGCAAAAACGTCTCTCCGGCCCTGAAACTGGAGCAATCCGCCCAAGGGTGCCAAAAGCTTCGCGCTCACTGTTTATGATCCGGACGCGCCTTCAGGCAACGGATGGTGGCACTGGGTCGTCTTCGACATCCCGGCCGCGTCACGTTCCCTGCCGCTTCAGGCCGCAGCCGCAGACAGGCTGCCCGAGGGCTCCGTGGAATCACTCACCGATTTCGGCGCGCCCGGCTACGGCGGGACCTGCCCGCCTCCCGACGACAAGCCCCACCGCTATATTTTCACACTGCGTCTCGGCATGGACGACACGGCCATGTCGGCCCAAGTGGGTTTTGCACTTCAGGCCCGGGGAGCTTGAGGACAAGGTGCCCGGGCAAGGACACAGCCCGCTACGGCAGATAATTCCGACGGAGAAGACAATGCACGCTTTGAATTTCCGGACGCGCGGCATGATCGCCTTCGACGAGGGCAATGCCGTACGCATCGGCGCATTGGTCAAAGGCCGGACTTCAGGCAAAATTCTGCTGGTCACAGGCCCGGTTCTGCTGCGCACCGGCGTGGCGGACCGGTGTTGCAATTCCTGCGAAAGGCGGGCGCGCCCTTTGCGCTTGAGGCCGGAACCGGCGGGGAACCCACCATCCGGCATGTGGACGAAACCCTGATCCTGTTCCGCCGCGAGGACTGCGCAGCCTTGGTGTCCTCGGGACGCGCCATGTATCTGGCCAAGGCCGTGAGCCCTGTTGTACGCCAACAACGACGGCCCGAGGGACTACGCGCCTCCCCAAGCCTGGACCGCTGATCTTTGCCTTGTTCACCACCACTGGCCCGGGCAGCGAGGTTTCCGGCAACACGGTCATCATTGACACGGCCGTCAAGAAAAACTGCTCATCGGATCCCCGACGTTGTGCCGGAAGCCGCAGTCCTCGACCCGCTGCTGGCCCTCAGCATGCCGCCGCCGTTCACGGCGGTCACCGGCATGGACCGTCGTCCTGACCCACCCATTGAATCCCGCGTCCCCGCAAGGGCACGGAAATAACCATTCCACTGTCCCTGCGGGCCGCCGCGCGGATAGTCCGCTTTCCGCCCCCCTTGGCCTGGGAGCGGCCCAACGACGCCGAAGCCAAGTGCCAATGCCTGCTGGGCGCGCTGGAGGGGGGACTGGCCTTTTAACAGCTCCGTGGCCCTGGCCCACAGTATGGCCCGACCTCTGGGCGCAAAATTCAATGTGCCACACGGCCTGAGCAACTCCATGCTGCTGAAAACGGTCACGGCCTGTTCCCTCTCCAGCGATTCGCAAGGCTATGCCCAACTTGACGCGGGACATGTGTGTGGATGCGGCGAAGCTTGCGGGGGCATGGCCGCTGGCCGCGCTCCTGCTGGACGACCTTGCGGCACGGCTGAAGATTCCGCCTGCGTGGGCGCGTCGGCAAGGAACATCTGGACGCCCAGTGCGGGATCATGGTGCGCGAGGCTCTGGCCAGCGGCAACCCGGCCAACAACCCGCGCGAAGCCAAATCCCGAGGACATCGCCCGGCTGTACCGTGAAGCTTGGCAGGCCACCCCGCGCTGAAGCGCCGGGCGCGGCTTTTCTTGGGCGGGCCGCCTTGCCGTGCGGAGCAATTTCTGCCATGATGCCCACATTGACGCTGCCGCCTCGCCGGGGAAAACTCTTCCCTGCGGAAAATTGCCTGAGTGTCCGGCGTCACATATTTTTTTGAGGAGGCAAGCATGCTCAACCCCAATCAATGTGTCCTCTACAGCGGCGGCGCTGCCGGAACGGAACAGTTTTTCGGCGCTCTGGCGGAAAGCTGGGGCATCGAGGAAGTGAACTACAGCTTTGAAGGCCATCAGATCGAGCGAAACCGCGGCGTGCGCGTGCTCACCTCTGAAGAACTGGCCCTCAAGGACGTCAGCCTGACCTACGTTTCCAAACTGATGAACCGCGAGTATACCCGCGCGCCCATTTTCCGCAAAGTGCTGCAATCCATCTGCTGGCAGGTCAGCAGCGGCGAGCAGATCATCGTGGTGGGCGCTATCCAGCCTGACGACACGGTCAAGGGCGGCACGGGCTGGGGAGCGGAATTCGCCAAGATCTGCAATAAACCCCTGCTGGTTTTCGACCAGCTGCGGAGCACTTGGTTCACTTGGCAGAAGGACAGCTGGAACGAAGTGGAAAAGCCGATCATTGAGCACGCACACTTCGCCGCCACAGGCACGCGCTTTCTGGAGGATAACGGCCGCATCGCCATTCAGGATCTTTTCGCCCGCTCCTTCAAACGGTAGCGGCGCATCCACCGGCCAGGCACAGCGTTTTTCCGGCCGTGTCCGCCGTCTTGTCCGGCGGTCGCGGTCGCGTTATTTTTCCCTCAGCCGGAGACCGCCCATGAGTCACCAGTTCAGCGAAGCCGAACGCGCCGTCCTGCGCATCGTCCAGGCCGATCTGCCGGACACGCTCACCCCCTATGCCGACATGGCCCGCGAGGCGGGCATCAGTGAAGCCGAAGTGCTGGAGCTGCTGACCCGCCTGAAAGCCTCCGGCGTCATCCGCCGCTTCGGCGCCAGCATCAAGCATCAGAAAACCGGCTGGACGCACAACGCCATGGTGGCTTGGAAGGCGGACGAAGCGGCGGTGGACGCCTGCGGGCGCATCGCCGCCGAACACGGCCATATTTCCCACGTCTACTACCGCCCCAGCTCCGCGCAGGACTGGCCATACACCCTTTACACCATGGTGCACGGCCGCAGCGAAGCGGAATGTCTCGGCGTGGTGAACGATCTGCTGCGCTCTTGGCCGCTCAGGGAGTACGCCATCCTGCGCAGTCTCAAGGAACTGAAAAAAATTTCCATGGCCTATTTCGTCTGACGCCCGTCGCCAGAGCAGCAAGGAGACTCCTGTATGGACGACCTTTCCCGTCAATTGTTTGAAAAAGCCTGCGCGCTGATCCCCGGCGGGGTCAACAGCCCGGTGCGGGCCTGCCATAATGTGAACAGCCTGCCCCTGTTCATCGCCGAAGCCCACGGCTGCCGTCTCACAGACGTGGATGGCCGGGAATACATCGACTTCGTGCTGTCTTGGGGCCCCATGATCCTAGGCCATGACGAGCCCTCGGTGACTGCGGCCCTACGCGAGACGGCCGGGCGCGGCACCAGCTACGGCGCGCCCTGCCCGGACGAGGTGGCCCTAGCCGCCGAAGTGGTGGCGGCCATGCCCGGCTTGGAAATGGTACGCATGGTCAATTCCGGCACCGAGGCAACCATGAGTGCCCTGCGCTTGGCGCGCGGCGTGACCAAACGCCGCAAGCTGCTCAAGTTCATCGGATGCTATCACGGCCATGCGGATCCCTTCCTAGCCGCCGCCGGTTCCGGCGTGGCCACCTTCCCCATCCCCGGCACGCCCGGCGTGCCCCCGGCAGTGGTGGCCGACACCCTTCTGGCTCCCTATAATGACCTGGACGCGGTCAAGGAATGCTTCGCCAAATACGGCGCGGACATCGCCGCCGTTATAGTGGAACCCGTGGCCGCCAACATGGGTCTGGTCCTCCCCAAGCCCGGCTTTCTGGAAGGACTGCGCGCCCTAGCCGACCAGTACGGCAGCCTGCTGATTTTCGACGAGGTGATCACCGGCTTTCGCGTGGCCTTCGGCGGCGCTCAGGCCCGCTTCAACATTGATCCGGACCTGACCACCTTCGGCAAGATTATCGGCGGCGGCCTGCCCGTGGGCGCGTTCGGCGGCAAGCGCCGCTTCATGGAGCACGTGGCCCCGCAGGGAGGAGTCTACCAGGGGGGCACCCTGTCCGGAAATCCGCTGGCCATGTCCGCCGGACTGGCCACCCTGCGCAGGCTGAAGACCCTGAACTACGCCGCTTTGGAAGCCCGCACCCGCGCCTTTGCCGAAACCCTGCGCGGCATTCTGCTGGCCAAGGGCGTACCGGTGCAGATGCCCACCTTGGCATCCATGTTCTGCCTCTTCTTCAGCGAGGAGCCGGTGACCGATTTTGTCCAGGCCCAGGCCTGCGATCAGAAACTTTTCACCAGCTTTTACAAACAGATGCGCGCCCAAGGTATCTACTTGGCCCCCTCGGGTTTCGAGACGGGCATGGTTTCGTTCGCCCACAGCGACGAGGACTTCAACCGCGCGCTGGACGCGGCCCGCAAGGTGCTTTTTTGAGCCGAAGGCTATCGGAAGCGGGGGCCGTCTCGTATGCCGACACAGAGACGCGCCCCGTACTGCTTTGTCATGCCTTGAGCCGGGACGGTCTGCCCCTGGCCCGACGGCTGGCCACGCAACTGGCCGCCGTCCCTTGGCGCGCGCCCGACGGACGCAGTGTGACGGTCTGCCGGATCTGCTCCCCGGCCCGTCTGGCGGAGGCGGGCATCCGGCCCTTTGACGACCTGGCCGCCTTTCTTGCCCGGGAGTACCACCGCCACATGGCGCATGTTTTCGTGGGCGCCGCAGGCATTGCCGTACGCGTACTGGCCCCCCTGCTGCGGCACAAAAGCCAAGACCCCCCCGTCGTGGTGCTGGACCCGGCCGGGCGCTTCGTTATCAGTCTACTCTCCGGTCACTGGGGCGGAGGCAATGCTCTGGCCCGGCATCTGGCCAAGCTGCTTCAGGCCACGCCGGTAATTACCACTGCCTCGGACCAGACTGCCGAGCATGCCGGAACACGGACGGCGTCAGCGTCGACGGCCCTGGACCTGCTAATCCGGGACGCGGACCTGCGCATTCTGGATTGGGAGCGCCTGCCCCAAGCTCAGGCCGCCCTGCTGGAGGGACGGATCCTGAGGCTCTGGGATCCCTGTCGGGCTCTGCCCGCCGCCCTGCCGCCGCGCTTCGAGCGTTTACCCGAAGACTGGACTCATGGGGATGAAGCGCGTGAAACTTTGCCGCTGCTGGCCGCCCATTGGCGGCATCTGCCTCCGTCCCCCGACCTGCTGCGTCTGGCCGTGCCCCGGCTCTACGTTGGCTTGGGCTGCCGCCGGGGCATCCCAAAAGGCGCGGCCTTGGCCGCGCTGACGGAACTGTGCGGCGCGCATGATCTGGAATTGCGGGCTGCGGCGGCCTTGGCCACGGTCACGGAAAAAGCGGGCGAGGCCGCTCTGCGCGCGGCGGCGACCCAGCTGCGCATTCCCCTGCGAACCTTTCCGGCTGGGGAGCTGGCCCGCTATGCCACGCCCAACCCTTCCGAAGTCGCCGGACGGCGTTTCAAGCAGCCGCCGTTCAGCGTCTGCGAAGCTTCGGCCCTGCTGGCCGCGCGGGCGGACGGACACAGCGCCCGGATGCTCTTGCCCAAAACCGCCATTCAGGGCTGCCTGACCATCGCCGTGGCCTTGGCTGTCCCCGTAAATCCGACCCCGCAAACAGCATGAACAACGCGCCCCTTTACGTGGTGGGCTTGGGACCGGGCGACGCCCGCTGCCTTACACCCCAAGCCCGCGCGGCCTTGGACCGGGCCCAATGCATCGCCGGGTATCAGCTCTATCTGGATCTGGTACCGCCAGAACTGCTGCGCGACAAAACCGTCATCAGCACCGGCATGCGCCATGAGGAAGAACGTTGCGCCGCTGCCGTGAACGCGGCCCTGGCCGGTCGGCCCACAGCCCTGGTCTGCTCCGGCGACCCCGGCATTTACGCCTTGGCCGGACTGGTTCTGGAAATTCTGGCGGCACGCGACCTGCTTGAGCGCGTCCCCCTGAGCGTGGTGCCCGGCGTGCCTGCGGTCTGTGCGGCGGCGGCTTTGCTGGGCGCGCCCCTGACTCACGATTTCGCCTGCATCAGCCTGAGCGATCTGCTCACCCCTTGGAAAACCATTCAGCGGCGGCTCAGCGCGGCGCTGGAAGCGGATTTCGTCTGTGTCATCTACAACCCGCGTTCCAAGGGGCGGCCGCACCAGTTGGGCCAGGCCCTGGCCGAGGCCCGGCGCTTCCGGCGGCCTGACTGTCCGGTTGGGCTGGTGCGCAAGGCTTTCCGGCCCGGCCAGGAAGTTTCCGTGCATGCGCTGGCCGGCTTTGACGAAAGCCGGGTGGACATGTTTTCCCTGCTGATCATCGGCAACAGCGAAAGCCGCGCGCTTGGCCCCTACTACCTGCTGACTCCGCGCGGCTACGCTAGCAAAAAGCGTTCCTGACCCGCGACGGTAAGTTGAAAACTGTTTTCAGCGCGTCCCATTGACACGGTATGCCCGGCGACGTAAGCTCCGTTCAATTCTCATGTGCCGCTTTGTCAAGGAGGAAGTCCGCCATGAAAAAATTCCTGTTTCTCGCCGCTATCCTGACACTGGCTCTGCCCGCTCTGGCGGCCCAGCCGCCCGTGCCCGACAAGCCGCTGGAGTTCAAGGGATCCAAGAAAACCGTGATGTTCCCCCACGCCCCTCACCAAAAAGTGGAGTGCGTGACCTGTCACCACCCGGTGCAGGACAAGGAGAACTTCCAGAAATGCGCCACTGCGGGCTGCCATGACGACCTGACCGCCAAGAAGGGCGAAAAGAGCCTTTTCTATGTGGTCCACACCAAGACTGGTCTCAAGCATCAGACCTGTCTGGAATGCCACACCAAGGTCGTGGCCGACCAGCCCGATCTGAAGAAGGATCTCACCGGCTGCGCCAAGTCTAAGTGCCATCCGTAGACCGGCCTTCCAGTTTTTTGAGAGGCGCTGTCCCTGTGGGCAGCGCTTTTTTACTTGCGCGGGGTCAGCGCAATGCGGTTACGTTCCACTGCCACAGCCAGTTCGGGCAGCAGATCCTTAAGCGCGTTCATGTCGTTGGCTTTGGCCGCCCGCTCCACACAACGGGCCATGCGGGCCAGCACCCGAAAACCGAAAGCGTCCGATTCCGCCGCGATACGCCCGGCGGCCTCGCCCACCAACGGACCGCGCCGGATCTGGAAAGCATGTTGGGCGTCCTCAATGGCCGCGTCCAGGCGGTCCACCAGTTGCAGGATGGTCTTGTCCGGACCCGGTTGCGAATGTTGCGACACGGCCGCAGGCGTCGACGCGAGTTCGTCCGGCCAGTGGGATTCTCCCGCCGGGCTCGCCAGAGGCGTCGGCGCGGGGCCGGAAACTTCCGCGATAAGCGTCGCCAAGGGCGGTGTGTCCTTTTTTACGGGTTCGGCGCTGGCGATAAAGTCCATAATGGATCCGCCCAAGGCACTTTCACTCGCCGGAACGTCATCGTTCGCGGACGGCGCGAGCTGGGCCTTTTGCGCTTCCTCCGTTACACGGGAGGCGGCGGGGAAAGACGTCGTCGGCTGAAAAGCGGGTGCGGATTGCGGGGTGGCGGGAACCGTCTTCTGGGAAATGGGCATGGGTTCGCCCACCCACTCGCCGGGGACGCGCAGGCTGGGGCTGGTGTAGACGCTTTTTCGCGTGTCCTCCGCGCTGCCCGGACGGCCGACGGTCTTGGCTGGAGCCGGGGCGGACCTGAACGTGATGCGCGGTCCGCGCCGCACTGTGCCCTGTACTGTGTTTTGAGAGATCTTCTGCCGGGACAGGCTTTCCGTCCGGGGGGCGGCTTCCTTGTCCTGCTCCTGCGGACGGGAAGGCGCGGGGTTGCCGATGGGTACGGGTTCACCCACCCATTCACCGAGCGCGTTCAGGCTGGGGCTGGTAAAGGCGGCGCTGACGCTGATCGTTGCGCTCGGTTTGACTTCGGGAAAAGTGACGGGCCGGAAGGCCGGTTTACGGGGCGCTTCAGTCTCCGTCTCCGTGGGATTTTCCGGCACTTCCGTCGTAGCAGTCTGCGCGGGCGTTTTGTCCACAACGGGTATTGTTTCCTCAACCGTTTCGAGCGTGGTGACGGGAGCGGATCCGGCGGAATCGTCCGTCTCAACGGCGGGTTCCGGCGTGTCCGCAACCTCCAGGTTTTCCTCAGCAGACGCGCGGTTCTCCGACGGATCTGCTTTTTCCGTGGGTTCCGGCGCGGTTTCGGCATCCCGCACGGCGACCGCCATGCCTGCGCTTTCAGCGGCCACATGACTTTCTTCCGGCTTTTCGGACCGCTTTTCTTCTGTAGTCGCGGCGGGTTCCGGCGCGGTTTCCGCGCCCCAGGCCGGACCTTCCATCCCCGCAGCGAAAAATTCCGCCTGCACGGCGTCGTCCGCAGTGCCGGACGCGGCAGCGGCAGCGGTGCCGCTTTCGTGCATGGCCTCTTCTGTATCAGGTGTGGACGCGGGCGCGGCGGTCATAATCAGATCATCCGGCGCGTAAGGATTGACGAAGAGGTCCGTCGGGATGTCTTCCGGCATGGGTGCGGCGTCTTTGGACGCACCCAAGCGGCTGACAGAGGGCAGACCGACGTCCGCCGGAGGCAGGTCCATATCTGGCAGGGGACCGTCGCTTTCCGGCAGATCGCTGAACAGGCCGCCTTCAGGCTTGCGGGTTTTCTTGTCCGCTCCCGCGCCGAGCAAGGGGCCGCGCAGGGATTCCGCAAAACTCAGCAGATCGGGCAGGGCCGTGAGATCAGAAATTTTCAAGGGCGAACCGCCGTGGCTGTCCTCGCTGCCGAACAGATCAGGCAAAGGCGGTCGGCCAGCGGCGTTGGCGTTCGCGGCAACGGGGCTGGCAACGGAGGGCGCGGCTGCGTCAGACGCCAATACGGTGTCCTGTCCGGCAGTCGCGGCGGAGTCAGCGGCTGCCTCGATCGCAGTTGCGTTATCGGGCTTGTCTTCAGCCGCTGCTGCGGCTTCCAGAATTTCCCGCACGGTCTGGCAAAGAGCCTCGCTGTCCACAGGCTCCAGCATTGCATGGGTAAAACCGGCGTCAGCCAGCTGATCCCACTGGCTGTCGTCCTCCGTGACAGCCAAGGCTTTGAACAGGGGCAGGTCCGCGTCGCCGGATAATTTGCGGAACTGGCGCAGCATGTTGCCCGCTGCGGGCGAGGCCAGACTACCCCGCGCTACCAGCAAAAGGGCAGCCTCGCCCTTGTGCTGGTGCAGGGCTTCGGCTAGGCTGCTTGCTTCAGCGCTTCGGCAGGGCAGGTTTTCCAGCATGCGGGCCAGGGTCTGGCGGTCCAGAGCGCTTTCCGCCGCGATCAGCACCAAGGGCTGTCTGCGTTCCGCAGGCGAGGTTTCGTTCTCGTCACGCTCTAGGCATTTGAGATGCAGGGTAAAGGCTATGGTGGCCCCGTGCGGGCTGCATTCCATGCCCAGAAAGCCTTTGTGCGCGCCAGCCAGCTCCCAGGCGCGGGTCAGGGACAGGCTGGAGCGGTCCTGCGGCGGCATGCCGGAACCGGTATCCGTGACTGTAAAGAGCAGATGTCCGGCATTGGCGCTTTCCGGCATGCGGCGCACCGAAAAATGCACGGCCCCGTGCCGTGTGGCGCGCACCGCGCTTTCCAACAGCAGACAGAGCGTTTCTTTCAGGGCTCCGGCCTCGCCCTCGTACAGATGGCCCAGATGAGGCGGCATGTACCAGGCCAGGCCGATGCCCGCGCTTTCCGCCTCAGGGGCCACAGCGTCATGGGCTTCGCGCATCAGATGCTGGAGATTGAAAGGCGCGGCGGTTTCCGGCGCGGAGCATGCTGGGCTCAATTGCCGGGGATTGCTGATGATATCAGCCAGTTCACGGGCCGCGCCCAGCATGTTTTCCGCATACTGGCGCACCGCCGGAGGCAGGGAGCAATGTCCCAGAGCCGCGCCTTCGCGCATCAGGCGGTCCAGGGGCGGACGCAGGGCGTCTTCCAGAAGACTGGACGCAAGAGTGTCCGAAAGGAAATCGGAGCTGTCTGGCCCGGGCAGCGGATCAGGCGCGGCCGGAGCCGGGGGCACCAAGCGCAGATTGGGGTCGTCCAGCGGTTGGTCCAGGGAGATGGTGCCGTCGGGTTCGGCCTGCACGTTTCTGGCCGCCGTGTCCGCGTCAGAGTATTCCGCCGACATGTCGCGCGGCGCTCTGGTGGCGGCGATGAGCAAGGCGCTGAGCGCCGTGCCCCAGAGCGGGGCCGAAGCCAGCAGATTGGAGGCAAAGCCGCTGTCCAGGCCCAGGATGCCCCCGGCCACAAAGATCGGCGGCAGCAGGCAGCCCAGCAGAAAGCGTTTGGCCCCGCCCAGTCCCATGATCCAGGCTCCCAGCACGGTGGGCACGAACAGCAGGGTTCCCAGAGGCCAGAGATCGAGATAGCGGGTCAGCCAGGCGAAGTTCGGCACAAGAGGCAACAGGGCCAGAGCCGCGCCGGGCAGGGAGAGCAGCAACAGCTGGATGTCCAAGGCGCGGGAGCGCTCCCGCGTGCGCATCAGGTGGCGGCCCACATGGGGCAACAGCATCAGGGCCACGCCCGGCGCCAGCACGGCCTTGGATTCGCCCAGTCCGATATGGCCGGAGCCGAAGGCGGGCATGCCCATAATACCCTGGCCCAGAGCCACAGCCACGTACAGGGCCGTCCAGACGCGCCACTGGCCTTTTTCGGACAGACCGCGCAAAAGGCAGAGCAGCATGACTACGCCCAGAGCCAAGATGGCCGCCGTGCGTGACAGGCTGCCCCAGTTGCCGGCGGCGTTCTGCGGCGTGCGCAGCATGGGCGCGAACCACAGGCCGGGCAGGCCGTCCAAGCGGATATAGCAGGTCTGGGCATCTTTGCCCGCTTCGGGCAGCAGGAGCACATTGCGCTGGGCCGGGGCGGATTCGCGCCACTCCAGCGCACCGATCAGGCTGTTGACCACAGACTCGTAGAGCAGGGGCATGCCGGGCACGCTTTCGCCCATATCCAGCAGCAGGGTGGCGGGCCTGGCTCCCTCGGGCAGAGGAGCCAAGGTGAAGCGCAGCCACATGACCCCGCTTTCGCACGGCAGATCCTTGAGCGCTAGGGAGCGGTAGTCTCCGGCTTTGTCCGGGGCTGCGGCATCCTCCACATACATGGTGCCGGTTTCATCCAGCAGATAGTCGAGGTAGGGCAAAAGAGGGGTGCTGGGCGCGCCCGGCGCGGCAGGCAACATGGTCTGGGCATGCGATCCCTCTCCCCATCCGAGACAGATCGCGTACAACAGGAAAACAACGACCAGAACCTGCGGGCGGGCCGTGCCGGAAAGAATGTATGCCATAGTGTTTCCGCCTGTCATGTGAACTGGCTTTCCGCCGCGCGGACAGCGCGGTTCCGTCTCCACGCGCCGTCCGTCTGTTCCGCAACGGATTTAATGCAGATGTTTGATCATCTCGGACACCGGCTGCCCGTCGGGTGAGCGGGCACCGGGATTGACCTTCAGTAGGCGTTGCCAAGCCCGCGTGCCCTCATCTTTGCGGTGCAGATCGTAATAGAGCACCACGCCCTCGTTGAACAGTGCGTTTTCATGGCCAGGGTTGGCGGCCGTCGCTTTGCGGAAGCTGTCCACGGCCTGCTCGTAGGCCCCGGCCTCACGGTACATGATGCCCAGATCCGTGAGCACATCGGGATTGCCCGGCGCGAACATCAGAGAGCGTTCATAGGCTGAAATGGCCTGTTTGGCCTGGCCCGTGTCAAAATACAGATTGCCCAGGGCCGTCCAGCGCGCGGCATCCTTGGGATTAGTCAGCAGGGCTTTTTCCAGATCGGTGATCTTCTGAACCAGTTCCGGCGGCATGGGCGGCTGATTGTCCTGTGCGGGCCGGGCCGCCTGTGGCGCGGGAGACGCCGGGGGCCCGGCTTCCTGCTGAATCGGGACGGCATGCGGCGGCACGGCCGGAACGTGCTCATTGAGCAGGCCGCCCAGATACAGCCCCAGAGCCAAGGTCAGCAGCATGCCCATGAGACAGGCGCTTTTGCGCACCATTCCGGTGGGCGCATCCGCTTGGGGCATGCCGGAAGACACCCGCCGCTCGGGGACGGAGGCGGTGCCGGAGGTACAGCGCGCAGGCATGGCTTCGGGGTTTTTCTTGCTTTTACGGCGGGGCATATGCTCCTCAATGGTAGTCAATACAGTGGTGAAGGCTCAAAATGCGCCAACCGGCCTAGGGAACGGCCATGCTCTTTGCAGCCAACCTACAACCTGAAAAAAAAAGAGGCAAGCCCGCAACTTATGGACAAGAAGCGGGCCTGGCAACGCGACGTGTGGGGCGCGGATCAGGGCCGCGTGCCCTTTTCGCTGGTTTTCTTGACTTTTTTTTCGGTTTTGGCGGGCGCGCTCGCCTGAGGCTGTTGATTCCGGGGTTCCGGCTGCACTATTTCGGCGTCCCCCGCATGGGGCAGAGGGGCTTTTTCCAGTTCTTCGCGGATGCCCTTCTTGAGGTCTTCGCTGGCCTTAGGATCATGCAGCCCCGCGCTCAGATGCGCCACCCCGCGCTTGGGATCGTGGAGAAAATGGATGTAGAGCACGCCCAAGCTGTAGCGCGCCGAGGCGTTGTCGTGCAGGGCTACCACCTTTTCCAGAAGCTCGGCGGCCTCTTTGTGTTTGCCCTGATTGTGCTTGATGACGCCCAGCAGATAGAGTGGCTGGGGATTGTCCAGATCCAGGGTCATGGCGCGCTGGGTGAAGGTTTCCGCAGCCTCCCAGTTCTGGGCGCTCATCAGGGCTTCGGCCAGGTGGACCATGACGTCCACGTTTTTGGGATCCTTGGCCACTTCCTGCATGAGCATGCCCACGGCATCGCCCATACCTGCGGGAGCTTGGGGCGCGTCCCGAATAACGGTGAGGTACGGATTGCGGAAGCGCTCCGTGAGGGAAATCACCAGCATGGCGGCCAGAGCTAAGGCCAGCAGCAGGACCAAGGCGTGCGCCGGGCCGTTGAGCTTGGGCAGATCAATCATGGTTAAGCATCTCCCATTGGGTCAGGCGGGCTGCCAGAGCGCGCTGTTGCGCGGCCAGAAAGGCCAGGTAGGTGCCGAGGCCGATCCAGACGGCGGCATTGGCGATGACGATCCAGGTAAGAGTATCCATATGTCCTCCGTAGAGAGCGCGTTACGCGGCCGGGTTGTCAGCATTGGCTGCCAGGGCGTCGAGGCGGGCGCGCAGGTCAAGCTGGCGTTTGCGCAGCCAGACCAGCCCTGCCCAGAGCATGCCGAAGGAAAGTACGCAGGCGATGACCGTGATCTTCATTTCCGGTTCCAGGCCGCCGCCCTTGGCGGCGAAGACCGCCGGATGAACGGAGCGCCAGATCCGGGCCGAAATAAAGACTAGGGGCACGTCCAGAAAGGCCACCACGCTCACCACCGCACAGACCAAGCTTTTGCGCTGTTGCGGCAGCTCAAGGCCGCGCAACACCAGATAGCCCGTGTAGACGAACCACATGATCAGTGTGGTGCTCAGGCGCGGGTCCCAAGTCCACCAGACGCCCCAAGACTTGCGGGCCCAGAGCATCCCGGTGACCAGCGCCAAGCCACTGAGCAGCACGCCCACCTCGGCGGCGGCGGCACAGAGCCTGTCCGCGCTGGGATGGCGGCGCAGCAGGTAGGCCACGGAAGCCAGAAAAACAGTGAAAAAACTGATCAACGCCCACCAGGCCAAGGGCATGTGGATATAGAAAATCTTCTGGATCAGACCCAACGTGACCTCTTCCGGGGCATAGAAATGGATCAGCCACTGGCAGCAGGCAAAGGCCAGTCCTCCCAACAGGACGAGAAGTTGCGGCATTTATTCGTCCCCCGTGTAGATGAAGCTGAACAGCAGCAGCCCGCCCCCCAGAAAAAGCGCGTCAAAGGCGCAGGCCACGCCCAGCCAGCCGCCCGGCCCGTCCGGAGAGGCGGCCCCCAGGGTCTGCGCGCCCACGCCGATGCCGGAGAGCAGCAGTGGCGTGAACAGTGGAAACAATACGATGCTCAGCAACGATTCGCGCGCTGCCTGACCCTGCGCCAGCGCGCCCAGTAGTGAACCCAGGGCGCACATGCCCAAGTCCGCCAGCAGCAGGGCCGCCAGGCCCGGCAGAAGGGGGCCGCCGATGTCCTGCCCCAGAAAAATCACGGACGCGGGTAGAAAAATGATCTGGGCCAGCAGCAGGAGCAGCAGGCCCGCCAGCGCCTTGCCCAGCCAGACGCCCTGAATGGGCGCGGGGCAGAGCAGCAGGCCGAGACGGGCGTTGTTGACTTCTTCCAGAGCATAGAGCTGGTTGAAGATCAATACTTGGCAGAAGGCCGAGCTCAGCCAGAACACCGCCGCTGCGGCCTGCGGGCTCATGCGTTCGCCGATGCCCTGGGACAGGCTGAACACAAAAAGCAGCAGCAGGCCGAGCAAAAGTGCCTGGATCAGGCCGCTGCCCCGGGCTAGGGTCAGAGCAAGATCTTTGCGGGCCACGGCCAAGGTCAGGCGCAGCATACGCCTTCCCCCCCGGTTGCGCCCGCAGGCGCGTCCAAACCGGCAAAGGCTGCCGGTGGGCCGTCATAGGCCAGCTTGCGGTCGGCCAAGAGCAGCAGGCGGTCGGCTAGGGGCGCGTCCCCGGCCAGATCGTGGCTGATGAGCGCCACGCAGGCCCCGCGTTGACGGGCGGCCGTTATCTCGCGGCGTAGAAAAGCCAGAGAAGCCGCGTCCAGGCCGGTTCCCGGCTCATCCAGCAGCAGCAGGTCCGGTTCCAGCATGAGCGCGCGCGCCAGATTGAGGCGCTGGGCCATACCGCGTGAAAAAATTCCCGCGCGCTCATGGGCGTGGTCCGCTAGACCCACCCGCTCCAGCATGGCCGACAGTCCGGCCCCGGACAGGCGCAGGCCGTGGGCCGTACGCCAGAAGGCCAGATTTTCCAGGGCCGTAAGACCGGGATAGAGAAAGGTGGCGTGCCCCAGATAGCCCAGACGCGGACCTCCCGCGTGCGGGCCGGACTCCGCCAGGCGCACCTTGCCCGCGCTGGGCCGGGAAAGCCCGGCCATAATCCGCATCAGAGTGCTCTTGCCCGCGCCGTTGTCACCCGCCAGCAGCGAGACGCTACCCGCCGCGAAGGCGCAGCTCACATCCTTAAAGACCACTTTGGCACCGTAGAGTTTGGCGACGCGGTCGAGCTCAAGCATGGGCGGGCCTCCCGGCTTCAGGCCTTGCCGTCGTCATCCGGCCCGTCTTCGTCTTCGGGCCTTCCGACCGGGGAAGTGCGGCGGCTCAGCCCCAGCAGGGGCAGCAGGCACGTCAGCGCGCCGCCGATCCAGATCCAGTTGACCAAGGGTTCCACACTGACCTTGACCAGCACGCGCAAGTCCTCGTCCAAGCCCAGCAGGGAACCGTAAATTTCATTGCCCAAACCCGGAATCACGTCCACCTCGGAGAACTGCATGTTGCCAAATTTGTCGTACATGCGGCGTTCCGGCGCGAGGACGTCGAGGTCCTTGCCGTCCTTGCTGATTTGCAGCCGGGCTGAGATATAGTCGTAGCCGGGCTGGCGGCCGTTCTTGATATCCAGCAGGGTGGCGGTATAGCCCCCCACCTGTTCGCTCTGCCCCTTGGACAGGAGCATTTCCCTGTCCTGCGTGTACGGGCCGGAAAAGGCGATGCCCAGCGCAATCAAGGCCATACCCAGATGCGCGCCCAAGCCAGCGGGCTGGCGGCGGGTGGCGCTGTCCGTGAGTAGCAGAACCACGCCAAAGGCGATGGCAATGGCGGCGGACGCGCCCAGCAGGGCCGTGGGCTGGCGGTAACCCAGCGTCCAGATCGCTGCGGCGGCCGCCACAAAGGCGCCCAGCACCGCGAAGAAACGCCCTTTGCCGCGCAGGCCGCCGTTCCAGCCGAGCCAAGGACAGGCTGCCATCATGACCAGCAGCAGCGCTCCCAGCGGCAGGCAGACCCGGTTGTAGAAATTGGCGTCCAGGCCACGCGGGACCGTGGTCCAGAGCTTGCTGATCACCGGCCACATGGTGGCGGTCAGGATAATGGCGGCGAGGGCCAGCAGCACCCAGGCCACCAGGGTCAACAGGCCCTCGCGGCTGTCCAGTCCTGCCAGGGGCCTGCCCTCGCGCGGGGCCGTGCATGCCACCCAGAAGGTGATCAGCAGCCCGGCCAGCACAAAGACGGTCAGGGGCGTGCCCACGCTGCCGTCGCCGAAGGCGTGCACCGAATCAATGACTCCGCTGCGCACCAGGTAGGTGGCAAAAAAAGCCGACACTGTGGTGAGGGACATCATGACCACATTGATCCGGCCCAGCTTGCCCCGCTGTTCTTCAATAATCAGGGTGTGCAGGGCGGCGGTGCCGATGAGCCATGGAATCAGGGAGGCGTTTTCCACCGGATCCCAGGCCCAGTAGCCGCCCCAGCCCAGCTCCATGTACGCCCACCACGCGCCCAGCACAATGCCCGCCGTGAGGAAAAGCCAAGCCAGAATGATGAAGGGGCGCGTCACGCGGAACCAGGCTCCCTCACCGCCACTTCTGCGTGAAAGGGCCTGCGCCAGAGCCAGGCAGGCCGGTACGGTGAAGCCGCCGTACCCCAGAAAGAGCAGGGGCGGATGGAAGATCATGCCCGGATTCTGGAGCAGGGGATTCAGGCCGTTTCCGTCGACCGGGGGCGGGGCCTGCATCAGGAAGGGGTTGCTCCAGTTGGTCAGGATCAGGGTGAAAAAGGCCATGATCGCGTAAAAGAATGTCCAGTACCAGAGCCGGGTGGCGGGGCTCAGACTGCGACAGGCACGGGTGCAGGCGAAGATGCCGCCGCTCAGGCCCACAGCCAGTGCCCAGAAGAGCATGGAACCGGGCTGTCCGGCCCAGAAGGCGGCCAAGCGGTAGAAGACCGGCAGGATCATGTCCGTGTAGCTGGCCACGTATTGCAGGCTGAAGTCATGCCAGAAGAGCGCGTGCAGCAGCAGGGCCGAGGCCAGCAGCAGCGCGCCGGTGATGACCCAGTGGGCTTTTTCGATCAGGCGCAGGCTGTCGCCGCGTCCCTGCCAGAGCTGGAGCAGAGCCATGCCGCCGCCGCCAAGGGCGCAAAGCAGGGCCAGAAGTTGCATGGCATAGGCGAAAACGTACATGAGTCTCCTTTAGGCGTGGATAACGGCGCAAAGCCTGTGGCGGACTTCGCGGCAAGACTGCAAAAACGCCCCGTTGGGGGCGCTCGGCCGTGTGAGGCTAACTTTTGCGGTTTTCCTTCTGGTACTTGGAAGGACACTTGGTCATCAGGGTCTTGGCCGCGAAGCGGCCCTCCGGTCCCATGCCCCCTTCCACAATGACTTCCGCCCCGGCCTTGAAGGTGTCCGGCACGGCCCCGCTGTAGCTGACCACAATGGTCTGGCTGGCGTTGTCCTTGTCTTCGAGGCTGAAGGTGACGCCCGGCCCGCCCCGGTGTTTTTCAATGCCCTGAGAGGCTACAGTGCCAAACAGCCGGGCAGCGGTCAGCTTGTCCGGCGTGGCGGCCTTGGCTTCGGCCACGTTCAGAAAATAAACGGTGTTTTCCGAAAAACCGGAATAGGCCAGATAGCCCACGCCGCCTAGGAAAAGGAGCAGTGCGGCCACATAGATGGATGTATTTTTTTTGCGGGCCATGTGTGTGTCACCCCAGTGTTGCGCTGAGTGAAGCTGTTATACCCTAGTCCATTTCGATTTTTCTGACAAGATAAGAATTATTATTAATAATTGTGAAAGGATACGACCCATGCGCCCTCTCGCGCTCCGGCGACCGGGCAATACGGCCCCATGCGGCTAGGCGGCGGGCTTGTCCTGCGCCCTCTTGAGGGTCAGAGCCTTGCGGCGGTCGCGGGCCAGAGCGCGCAGGTCCGCCACATTGTCGCTTTCATCCATGATTTCGCTGCCCAGAATTTCCTCCAGCACATCCTCCAGCGAGACAACGCCGGCCAGACCTCCGTATTCGTCCAGTACGGCGAACAGGTGCACGCGAGCCTTGAGCAGTTCGCGCAGCAGCAGGTCCAGCGTCTGGCTTTCCTGCACGAAGTGCAGGGGCCGCATGATCGCGGACAGGCGGACGGCATGCTTGCCCTCCTTGATGCAGCGGCCCAAGGTGCGGCGCTCCACCAGGCCCACCAGATCCTCGTTGTCCTCGCCGTAGACGGGAATGCGGCTGAAGTGCCAGATGTGCGGATCCCTGTAGGCATCTTCCACAGTGATGTTCTCGGGCAGGGAGAAGACCACGGTGCGCGGGGTCATCACTGCATGCACGCGTTTCTGGTCCAGAGCCAGAACATTGCGGATGAAGTGCTCCTCATAGGGCTTGATCCGTCCGGCTTGACGCGAAAGGCTGGTTACGGCGCAGATGTCGTCCTCGGAAATCTGCGGCGCGCTGGACGGCGGCGACATCAGACGGGTGAGCATGCCCGTGAGCCAGAGTACCGGAGAGAGCAGCTTGACCATCACGTACAGGGGGCGGCCCAAGGCGCTCGCCAACGGCGTGGCATAGGCCACGCCCAGAGTTTTGGGAACGATTTCGCCGAAAGCCAAAATCAGAATGGTGAAGCCCAGAGCGAAAAGCGCCATGTGCTCCGCGCCGAAGGCCGCCAGAAAGGCCGCGCCCGCAATGGTGGATCCGGCGGTGTTGGCTGCGGTGTTCAGGGTCAGAATGGCGGCAATGGGCTTGTCCACCTCGATACGCATTTTGTAGAGCAGCTCGCCCACGGGACGGCCCATGCGGCGCAGACGTTCAATGGAGGACCAGGGCACGGCGTACAGGGCCGCCTCGGTGAGCGAACAGGAAAACGAGACCAGAACGGCTATGCCGACGGCCAATATAAGGGTGAGCATGACGCGGCATCCTGCTGCGGTTTGCAGGGCTGCCCCGGCGGTCGTGAAAGGACCACAGCGGGCTGGCCCGTATTTATATGGATAAGCTATAGCCCGACGGAACGGACTTGGCAATTGCCCCCCGGGGGACAATTGATGAGGAGAGACGGCACGGCGGCAGGTTGCATGGTTTTAGGCTCTGTGTTGAGGGGCACGCGGTTTTGCCGCAACAAACAGTGGAAAATGATGCGCCGGAAATAAAATGCGCGGCTTTTCTTGACAGACTTCATCCGCAGGTCTATATCTTTCCGCGTGACATGACATGCCGCCACATGGCGCGGGGTGGAGCAGCTCGGTAGCTCGTCGGGCTCATAACCCGAAGGCCGCAGGTTCAAATCCTGCCCCCGCAACCAGAAATTACAGGCACTTATGGAATCCTAACCATAAGTGCTTTTTCTTTTTCCTAACCTATTCCTAACCAGAAGGGGAAAATGGGGGATGCGGGAAGACGTGTATTGATGCGGGCTGACAGGGTTTGAAGGGGCTTGCGGCGCGGGTGGTGAGAACATGGAGCTTTGATCAGCGGCCCCTCAGATGGGGCCGCCAGGGTGATGGCCATTGCTGTCCCAACCCCGTTCCTAACCATTTTCTAACCAGGTTTTCTAACCAGCAGTGAGTGCTGAAATTTGTGCCTTGACAGTGGCTTGTCAATGATTATGTACAAAAAAATACATGGGAGGGCAAAATGGCTAAAAACACTGGTGAAGGTCATCGAAAAGGCTCCGTCAACGATCGCACTCAATCACAAAACCCTAAAACTGGAAACTGGACGAAGCGAGATGCCAATACTGGCAAGTTCATTGATGTCAAACAAGACGGCGAACCGTTCAAGGGTGTTGCCAAGGAAGAGGACGGGAGACGTTCATAAAGGAGGCTATCATGAGTTTACCTATTGCTGGGTGGAAAAATAAGGGTGGGACATCGAAGCGCAGTTGTAACTGTGGCTCTTGGAAAGTTCATTGGATTAACGGCTCAGGAAAAAGCTGGCCGACTAATTGTTATGTGGCAGCTTGCAAGGGTGCCGCAGAGGTTGGCGCACATATCTACAATCCTGCTGCTGATGGAGAGTGGATTGTACCCTTCTGCACGGCCTGTAATAATGATAAGTCAGGTGTGTTTACCCTTGAAGGTGGGGTTACCCTAGTTCCTGCGAACCAAGCTAAAACGTGCGCACAGTAAAAATGCATGGAGCGCAGGCTACCACCGTAAGATGGTCATCGCCACGCCGGAGGCAAAATGACCGCGCGTGCATTCATAAACGTATTGCGCAGGTATGGGCCTTGCCAGCCACCTTTCAGGCGGGCAGGGCGTGAAAGACTCCTGGCTGCGCTTGTGGGTAATGGCGACATGAGCGGCGGTATCATGGGGAATGGTTTTCAGGGCGGGCAGATAGCCGCGTCCTGCTCGTGATGTCTTCAGGGTTATTACGTTGTACCCGCTGGAAGTGATAACCGCATAGGGATCACGGATAAAGTCAAGGATACGGAATGAGCAGGCGTGTTTGGACACCTCGAACTCTCTGGCAAGGCTGTCAATGAGGGTGAAGTCCAGTACCGAACCTGCCATGAGAGGACGGAACATGCGCTCAGGCATGAGCAGGGCTACGGCAAAGCGGTTAGCTTCCGCTTCTTGCTGGAGCCCTTTTTTTATGTCGGTTTGCGTGCAGGCAAAACCGCGTGTGCCGTCAGCACGATAGCTTGGTGGGTGTTGCAGGAAGTAATGGCCCAGCTCATGAGCAAATGTGAACGTCTGGCGGACAGGCTTACTGTTGAATGTGTTGATGAGAATGGCCTTTTTTTCGCCTTTGTAGAGGAGCTCCCCGCACAAGTCCGGTTCTTCGGGCAATTCCTCATAGCCGTAACGAATACCCGCCTGTTCGGCAATGCTGTACAGGGCAGCGGCTGGTCTGTCGCCAACCCCATATGTAGCCAGAACCCATTCAGCTTTAGCCGTTGGGCTATCCACGGCTAATCCTCAAACAATCTATTGCGCGCATTCTGCAAGGCCTTGGAAGGAGCCTTGGGCACTGCACCTCGCGCTGCCATGAGCATTTCCGGCTCCTCTTCCTGAGGCGGAAAAGGAATTACTGTTGCGGCTATTGAAGCGCCAACAGGCGTATCATGAGCGGCTTTGAGCGCATCGCACAGCGACATGAGTTCGTTGACTTTGGCGACGATACGTTGCTGATCGGCAAGAGGGGGGAGTGGAATAATTGCACTACGCACAAAGTCTGTTGGTACTCTTTGTTGTCCCGCTGTCCCAGTCATATTTTTTACACCATCATCCAAAAAATCTGGAGATTTGGCGTAGATCAAAATGTATTCTGGCAAAATGTGAATGGGACGAAGCACATGCAGTTCGGTCGTTCCAGCCCCAAAGCCATTTTTGAGCCCACGCACAATACATGATTTTTTATTTTGAAAACAAGGTGTTATCTTTGCAATGACGATATCGCCTTCTGCAAAATGCGTAAAATCACTTTTTACGTCGCGCCATACTCTTTGCTCTTGCTGGTGCCCGCCAAAGAAGTCACTGGAGATAAGCGTCATTGGTACAAAGGATACATGCATTTCATCCGTCAGCTTATTACGCGGGTTGACTTGGCAGACATCCCCCAGCCGACACCAAACCCATCCGTCAGGCAGGTCATAGGGTATTTCGTCTTCAGTGATGGGAGGAAGCGGCTTTTCTTTCTTGAGTTTGCCACTTTTTACCAGTTTGGCTTTTTCTGCCCTTATGCGCTCCAAGAGTTTGTCCGCAGGTTCGTCATGAATATTTTGCGGAACCAGTTTGCCTTGAACTGCTGCCTGCAAAATGGATTTTGGCAGATACTCAGTAAAGTCGGATTCAAGGATATTGAGTTCTTTTTCAGCAGCTTCGAGCTCGTCGCAGAGGGCCATGAGTCCATTGACGGCCACGACAATGCGCTGCTGTTCGGCAAGGGGAGGGAGAGGAAAGAGAAAGCTATGGAGCTCATCAATCTTAATCCCTTTGACTGTCATTCCAGAGCCAGTAATGGCAAATGTCTTATAGGCGAGAATAAAATACTGTTTATCAATGAACGCTGATAATCGCAGTGCTCGGAGGTCTTGGTTTATTGCCAAGGGGATTGTATTGACAGCAATCTTTCCTAGCCCCATTCTTGTGCAAACAATTATGCTATCTTCTTCAATAAGATTAGTTGAGCTATTTTCAAGACCCTTTATGGTAATATTATCCTCAGTTTTAGAGATATATTCGACATTCATATCCTTGACGCTTGCCCAAGGAATATCCCCTCCCCAATAATCACTGTTTTGTTTTGAAGGCGTGCCGCCACCCGTATTTTTTTCTATCACTTCGCCGAGTCTGCACCAAGCCCACCTGTCAGGCAGATCATAAGGTATCTTGTCTTCAGTGATAGGCGGCAGCGGCTTTTCTTTTTTTATCTTTCCCTTTTTTATAAGCTGGGACTTTTCTTTTCTGATCCGCTCCAGCAGCGTAGTCGCTGGCTCGTCATGCGGATTCTGAGGCACAAGTTTGCCCTGCACCGCTGCCTGAAGAATGGACTTGCGCAGGTCGGCGGCCTTCATGCGTTGAACTCCTGATTCATGGCGGCAGAAATGCGTCCAAGAATGCTTTCAATACGCCCAGAGATGACGCTCTTTTCATGCAGGTAGTGGGCAATAAACTCCTCAGGCGGCAAAATCTCCACCGTTTCATGCGGGAAGCCGCATAAATCAAGATTATATCCGCCTGCAATAATGTCTTCCACCGGCACATATTGCGACACATCACTTTCCGTGCGGCCAATCCATTGGCCTTTTTCTGCTTTACCCCACCACTCAAGAACAGGTTTAAAGTGTTCATCCTGCATGGGCTTGGTTTTGGAAAAATGCTTGTAACCTTGCGGCATTTCGAGTCGATAGAACCATACACCCTTTGTGGGCTTACCCTTGGTGAAAAACAGCAAATTGGTGTTGATGCCGGTATATGGGGCAAAGACGCTCTTGGGCAAACGGATGATGGTGTGCAGGTCGTTCTCTTCCAGAAGCTTTTTCTTGATCATGGCCTTGGCCCCGTCGCCAAAAAGAAAGCCGTCCGGCAGCACCAGCCCGCACCGCCCGCCGTCTTTGAGCAAGGCCATGATGTGCACCAAAAACAAGTCGGCGGTTTCCGTATTCCGCAGTTCGGCAGGCACGGAATTGGCTATGGCCTTTTCCTCGGCTCCTCCGAAAGGCGGGTTGGTGATGATAACATCCACCTTCTGCTTGAGCGTGTAATCACTGACGGGTTTACGCAATGTGTTGTCATGCCGGATGTCGGGCACGTCTATGCCGTGGGCAATGAGGTTGGTCACGCAAAGAAGGTAAGGAAAAGGCTTTTTTTCTATGCCCTGAATGCTGCCTTGAAGCACCTGATAGGCTTCGGGGGTTGTTGCCTTGGGCAACATGGTGTCGATGGCGCTGGCCAGAAATCCACCCGTGCCGCAGGCCGGGTCAAGGACACTTTCACCCAATTTGGGGGCAACCATTTTGACGATAAAGCAAGTCACGGGACGGGGGGTATAAAACTCGCCTGCCTTGCCCGCACTTTGCAGGTCTTTGAGCATTCCCTCATATAAGCCGTTGAACAGATGCGCCGAACGCACTTCGGTAACAAGCTGGACAGACTGCGTATTGAACCATTTCATCCCCATTTTTCTGATACCAGGGAGGCTGTTTGCCGGTATCACGCTCAAACTGCTCTTTTTCGATAAGGCTTGATAGGTTGCAGTCCTGTTTTCAGCTTGTAAACGTGCATGTCTACTCCCTTTTATGCTGCAAATGATTCCGAACGTCCGGGATAAAAGCGTAACGTCTGCTTGCCGACACCCACCAGTCATCCGGGAATGGGGGAACATATCCCATGTGTTCCGCGACAACCAGACACTCAAGGATTTTTGTCAACCCTGTGGAAAACTCGTGCGTATTATCTTTCATACCAAAAACAAGAGGTTCGTCGCAATGCGGACAAAGTACTTCTTCATGCACCCCGTCCTGAATGACAACACTATTTTCAAACATTGCCGAAAGACGTTTTTTTCACATTACCCTCCTACTTCGGTTTGACGGGATTTTCATAGTCTGGCGTACCGTCATCCTTTCCCCAATAACTTTGCCGGCAACGGGGGTAACCAGAACAGTTGAATTTTTTGTAAGGCTTGCCCGCCCGACTTGTGCCTTCAAACAACGCCAGTGGCTTGCCACATTTTTTGCACTTGTGTTCGGACAGCGCCGGAGCCTCATGGGCAACGGGTTTGCCGTCCACATTGTCGTACTTCGCGTCGCACTCCTTGTCCGAGCAGGCAAAGAAGTCATACTGGCCGGAACCGTCTTTTTTCGTACCTTTGAGGTGCTGGAGAGGCTTGCCGCACTTCTCGCACGAAAACTCCGTCAGTTCCGCAGTACCCTTTTCCCGCCTGGGACCAGGCCGACCGTTGTCATCGGCGAAGGTGGCACCGCAGGCCTTGCAGCCCCAGAAATTCCAGCCTTTTTCCCTGGAGCGGATATGCCGGAACTGCTCCTGATCACCGCAGGCCGGACAAGGGACGGCGTGCACCTGGACGAACTTGCCCAGCTCTTCCATGAGCTGGGCATGGAACACGCCGACGCACTCCACATAGCTGACCTTGCCGCCGGCCACGTCATCAAGGCGTTCTTCCATGTGGCTGGTAAAATCCAGATCCAGAAAGCCAAATGCGCCCACGAGGGCGTTCACCAGCTTTTCTCCGCGCGGCGTGGGCACGAGAAAGCCTTTTTCTTCTTTCACATAGGCGCGTGAGGTGATGTTTTCCATGATGGCGGCATAGGTGGCCGGGCGGCCGATGCCGCGCTTTTCCATCTCGCGGATCAGCGATGCCTCGGAGAAGCGTGAGGCGGGTTTTGTCTTTTTCGTCTTCACTTCGCCCTGGATAGCCGTTGCCTGGCATCCGGCCTTGAGGTCCGGCACGGCGTTGTCAGGCTCCGCTTCCTCAGCGTCGGCCAGGGAAGCGTCCGTCGCCATGACCACTTTCCAGCCCGGTTCCCTGAGCGTTCGGCCTTTAGCCTCAAACACGGCCCTTTTGCCGTCCACGTCCCCGACGAGCCTGGCCACGCGCACGTCAAAGACCGCATCCGCGAGCTGGCTGGCCAGCGTCCGAATGCGGATCAGCCGGTACAGGGCTTTTTCATCGTCCGTTTCTCCGGCTTCTTCCATGTCCACATGCGTGGGGCGGATGGCCTCATGGGCCTCCTGGGCGCCGGCCTTGCTCTTCCAGGTGCGCGATTTTGCCGGCAGGGGCCAGCCCTGGGCGTCGCAATAGGCCCTGATCTCGGCAATGGCGCTTTCGCTCAAGTTGGGGCTGTCCGTGCGCATGTAGGTTATATGCCCGGCCTCATAGAGTTTCTGCGCCAGCTCCATCGTCCTTTTGGGTTTGAACTTCAGGGCATTGCTGGCCGCCTGCTGCAATGATGACGTGGTAAAAGGCGCGGGCGGTGCCGTGCGGCTTTCCTTCTCTTCGCAGGAGAGAATATCCAGAGTCCGCAGAGCGGCTATTTTCCCGGCAGCGGTTTGATCCAGGAAATACTCCTGGCCCTCCTCCAGCCAGCCTTCCCCGGGCAACCAGGCCGCCTTCCAGCCCTCGGAGATATTTTCCACAGCCTCAAACAGCAGTTCCACTCCGTAATGTGTGGTGGAGACAAAGGACCGGATGGCCCGCTCCCTCTCCACCACAATTCGGACGGCAGGACTCTGTACCCGCCCGGCGGACATTTTTTCTTCCCGCAACGCCCGACACAGCGGCCCTGAAACCTTGTAGCCGCACAGGCGGTCAAGAGCCCGACGCGCTTCCTGGGCGTGGACGAGGTTCATGTCAATGTCGCGCGGGCTGTCCAGGCCCGACCGGACATCCTGGGGAGTGATGGCCGTATAGGTCACACGCTTATAGGAGCTGAGCCCCAGCGCATCCTTCAGATGCCAGGAGATGGCCTCTCCTTCCCGATCCGGGTCAGAGGCCAGAAACACCTCATCAGCGTCCCTGGCCAGAGCGGCCAGCTTTTTCAGCACATCCGGCTTGGTTTCCGTATACCGGAGATTGAAATCCGGCGGCTCCAGGCCATAGCCCTGATTCGGCAGATCGCGTACATGGCCGCAACTGGCGGCAACGCGCCATTCCGCGCCCAGGATGTCCTGTAATTTCCTGATCTTGCCGGGGCTTTCCACAATCAGCAGCTTCATCGGCGCAGCTCCTTGCCCTGATCTCTGACGCGATCTTTTCCAACCTGGCGCTGGACGGCCTCAAGGCCGCGCGCCTTGTGCAGATCATTGAAATCCGTCAGGCCTTGGGCCTTTTCCTTGTCGGTGAACGTGGGAACCTTGACCTTGCCGTTGACCTTCTGCGCTGCCAGTTTGGCTTTCTCCACCCCCACATTGTAGGGCTGGCCATCCCTTTTCATGGCGTGATCATTATCCGCGCAGATGGTGATGGCGGCATTGGGGAATTTCTCCCGCAGTTTTTTGGCTACCGACTCCAGATTGCCCGCGTCAAAGGCGACCGCCACGGGCTTGCCCGTGGCCATGTGCAGGGAAGCGCCGGTGGCGTAGCCTTCGCAGAGGACAATCTCTCCTTGAGACAGATTCTTGCCTTCAGCGCCGATCAGGTGGAAATTGCCTTTTTTCTCAATGCCTGTTGCAAAGGCCTTCTGCCCATCCGGCGCGATGGCCTGAAAACCACGTAATTCACCGTCGATGTTCCGCAGAGGAACGATCAGGTTGCCCTGATCTTCCTTGAGGCCGAAAGCTTCCACGCCCTTTTTCTCCAGATAGGGAGACGAAGCGGCCGGGCTGAAGCTGTCCCACATGCCCTGACAACGCCGGGCGGCGGCATCGCGCGCTCTGGCGCGTTCCGCTTCCGCCGCCTGGATCCGTGCTGTCCGTTCCCGCTGTTGCCGCTCGCGTTCCGCCGGCGAGAGTACGACGCCGGTGGCCACGAGCTTCACCTTCTCGCCGGTAACGTGGTTTTGCGCCCAGCCGGCGGGAACGCCGTCGCCGTGGAGGCAATACGCCCCGTCAAGACTGCGACCGTTTTTGGAAAGCAAGGGGACTCGGTGAGTTTTGCCGTCCAGTTCCGGGAGCTGACCCTTGAGATCCAGCCCCATGTCCGCCAGCTTGCGCGCGAACTCTTCCTGCGGAGAGAGATTTTCCGCCGGCGTGATGGCTTTGGCATCGGCAAAAGCCTGCTCAAGCGGCGTCATGAAACGCCGCAGAGGCACAAGGTCTGTGCCTTCCGGCGCGTACCACTGCTTTTGCTTGCCGTCCCAGCGGGCTCCCAAGGCCTTGGCGGCCTCCTTGTCTTTGTAGGCCACATGAAGATAGATTTTGGCTTGGGCCGGATCACGGACAGAATCCTTCGATGGCGAAGGCGCGCGCTCCATATCCTTCCCGGCAGCCCTTCGTTGCCGCTCCTGCTCCACAGTCTTTTCTTTTTGCATTTCCAGCCCCAGAACATAGTCGCGGATATGCTCCGCATCACGGCATGCGCGCATGATTTCCAGCGGATCTTCCCTGAGCGCCTTCACCCAGGACTTCACATAGGCGGCATGCTGGCCTGGATCATGGCCTATGCCGATATCCTGACCCACCATCCACGAGCTGATTTCCGCGCGCAGCTCTTCCTTGGCGTAAGTGGCCGAGCCGAACGGTCCGAACTCCCGGTTCATACGGTCAGGATGCCCGGTCCAGTGTCCCAACTCATGCAGGGCCGTGGCATAGTATTTGTCGCCCTGATCGAAACTACCCTTGGACGGCAGGTGAATTTCATCATTTAACGGACGGTAAAAAGCCCGATCATGCTGGTCATGTTTTATGACAGCGCCGGAATTGGTCAGCACGGCCTCAGCCTTTTCCTGGGGATTCCATGCAAAGGCTTTTTCATGCTCTGCAAGCGGCGGAAAATTCTCCACCTGCTGCGCATTAAAAACGCGCGCCATGCGCAAGATGGGCCGTTCAAGAGCAACGGTTTCCCTTTGCGGCTTGCCGTCCTCGCCGAGAACCGGTTTGCCGTCTTCTCCAATGCGATCCTGTTCTTTCGTGAACTGGTAGTAGACCACAGCCGTGGAGCGGCTGCCCGCCTTGACACGGTAGCCTGCATCATTGGCCTGTTTCAGCGTCATCCAGCGCGGATCCTCATGGCCGGACATGGCCAGGTGCAGCCGGTTCACGCCCTTGTAGACTGTGCCGGAAAGCGGATTGCGCGGCGCAAGGTTTTCCGCCGGATGCCACGGCTTCTGCCAGGGAGCCGTGCCCTCTTCCAGCATTTTGATAACCTTGCCGGCAAATTCCTCATGGAATGGAATCCTCTCTTTCTTATCCCCGGACATCTTCCCCTCCTTCCGCCGCAAGAAGAGTGTCTTCCAGAATATCCTTCAGCGTCAGAGCGTCTTCCGTGAAAGCGCCCATACCTTCCGCCTGTTCAGGGTCAAGGGGCACGGCCAGGCCGTCCTGAGCCTGGTTGAAAGCGTCCGTGGCCACAGCGTTAAGTTCTTCTTTGTTCATGACAGTTCCCCAGTTGATTAGAAGGTGCATACGGGCTCGACCCTGACCATGCCGGCCAGAGGAACGAGTCCGAAGAAACGGCTGTCAAAGCTGCCCGGATGACCGGACAGCGCCAGAGCCATGCCGGCAGGGATCACGCCGGCGCGCAGTGAACTTTCCGGCAGCGACCGCCCCATAGAGTCTTCACGCCGGACCGGAGCGGGCCAGACGCTGGCCGATCCGGAAACGGGCTCGACCTGTATGCCGTCCGGCGTCACCGTGACGGCATCGCCGGGCAGGCCGGCCAGATATTTGAGCAGCGGACGCAGACCGGACGGACAGGAACCCGACCCAAGGTAGCCGCGCTCCCTGGCCAGAGAGGTCCAGACCGGAGACTCCAGACAGAAGGCGACGAGACCGCCGCGCTCCGGTCGTCCTTCAGTTGCCCGGTAGATGCCACGCGGCAGCGATGGCGTGAGGTTCAGACGAAAACCGATGGAGTACAGCAGCGCCAGCGCTGAAGCCAGAAATGTCAGTGCCAACAGGAATTTCATCATCCGGTCTTCAGGCAAAACGCAGTGTCAGACGTTTCTGATTCAGGACATAATCGGCATGGAATATGGCGTACCGTTGCCGGAATGCTCCCCGCTGGCCGCCTATGCGGATCTTCTTCCATTGAAACAACAGCGGGCAAGGAGCAGGCGAGTTGCGGCATATAGGGTGATTCCCGCTGTTTCCGCATTTCCCGCACGGTGCGCCAGATCGCCACAGCGGAAGCGCACGCGCCGAGCCCCGACATCAGGGTTGCAATGGACGTTATCTGTATCCAATCCATATCAATCCGCCCCCTGCTTCAAAAAATCCTCAAAATTCGCCGCTGACACTGATTTTTCCTCTTTCCCCGTCTCTTCTTTCTTTCCTGGAGTCTCTTCAATCCGCTTGTCGTACCACTCCGCAGGGCGGGGAAAGTACAGAGAGTCCGTGATGCCGGCGGGATATTTTTCTGAAACGCCTGGTGCGGGAATTTTGGAGCGCTGCGAGAATGTGGGATCCTTGAAATACAGGATCTGCATTCCAAAAATGGGATACTGCCCGGCGGTGAGAATCAGCATGTCGCCAGCTCTGGTGATCCTGCCGGCACTGTCCTTTTCCGGGGCGCGAAGACGCGAGCATTCATCCGGCGTCAGCAGAGGCCGGGCTGTTTCCGCCATATTGATGGAACGGGTGCGCCCGCCTTTGCCGATGGATATGGAGGTCTTCTTTTCCACCACCGTGGTCTTGCCGACCAGCTTTGAAAGCATCTCCGCTGTTTCAGTTTTGTTGGGGGCATAGGCGATACGCACATGGCAGTTGGCCATGATGGCGTTTTCCTTGCTGTACTCCTTGTTCAACTGTTCCGGATCCTGGACGATGATGTAGATCTTGCCGCCATAACCGGCGATATAGGCAATGGCTTTTTCCATGATGGGCAGCTTGCCCAGGCTGGTGAACTCGTCCAGCATGAGCAGCAGACGGTGTTTGTAGCCAGCCTTGCTCGTGCCGTCCGCAAATTCCATCCTGGCGCAGACACGCCGGATGATCAGATCCAGCATGAGCCGTATCAACGGCCGCACCCGGTCTATGCCGTCCGGTGGTATCACCAGGTACAGGTCCACAGGATTTTCGTCATTCATAAGATCATGAATGTGAAAGTCCGACCGGGCCGTGTTGATGTTGATGATCGGATCACGGTAGATGGCCATATTCACCAGGGCGGAAGACAGAACGCCGGATGCCTCGTTTTCCGCCTTGGATGCCATTTCTCGTGCGGAACTGGCGATAAAGATATGGCAGGCGTCGCCCACGCGCGTGTCAGCGTCCGGAGCAAACTCGCGGAACAGCTTCGCGTGATCCGTGGCCATCATTTCATCCAGCAACTCCGCAGGAGTGCGATCCGGATCGGACATCATGATGGTCAGGTCCTGGAGCGTCGGCATGCGGCCTTCCTTATGCCGCACCATGACGCAGCAGTGCAGGATCAGCCCGGCGAAGAAGGCGAAGGCCGCCTTGGTCCAGTGGTCTTCCAGCCCCTTGCCGTCCGGATCCACCAGCATGAGCGCCAGGTTTTGCACGTCCTGGACAGCTTCCAGTTGTGACAGGCGGATCTCGTCCAGAGGATTGAAAGCGCAGCCGGAGCCGGAAGCGTCCGAAGGATCAAAGCGCAAGACCCTGTGCTCCTGAGACTTGCGCCAACCCGAAGTCAAAGCCCAGTTTTCCCCCTTGATGTCCAGCGTCAGGCTGGAGCCTGGCCAGGACAACAGCGTGGGCAGGATCAGGCCGACGCCCTTGCCGGAACGCGTGGGCGCAAAGCAGAGAACGTGTTCCGGGCCATTGTGCCGCAGGTAAAGCAGTTGATCCTTGCGCTTGTCGAACCATCCGCCCACATAGACGCCCTTGCCGCCGAAATAGCCCATGCGCTCAATTTCATCTTTCCTGGCCCAGCGCGCCGAGCCGTACAGACTCTTGTTGCCCTTCAGTTTCCGGAAGGCCGCCACGCAGAGCATGGCAAACATCAGCGGCACAATGAAAAAGGCCTGGCCCACCGTCAGGGCGTTATCCATGACCGCCGGGGAGATGCCCTCCCAGGTGAAAATGCTCCAGGGCGCATGGAACGGAATGCCGAAAAGAGAAAACCACGGATGGCCCAGGGCTGGCTGAAAACCATAGTCCGAAGCCGCCTTCAGCGTGGCCATGCTCATGCCCAGCAGCGTCAGCGCCGGCAGCAGAAGAAACAACAGCCACCAGATGCCTGTCCTGCGGTCGGGCGCTGATTCCTGAAGGCCATATTCCTGTTGCGCCATGATTCTCTCCAACAAAACGTGTTACCGGGGATAAATGCCGCTGTGTGAAATTTCAGGAGGTTACTTTTCTGGCCAACTTGGTTCCGGAGCTGCGAACGCTACCCGGTTCGTGTTACGCATCAGCGCCGCCAGCGTGTGTAGGCTTCCTTGAAAACCACATCCCTGGTGACGACAATGTTGAACTGGTAGCCGGGCCGGATCTCCAGCGTGGGCTTGATGCTCAGATTGCGCTGGAGCAGCGTTGTCGTCGTCTGGCCAAGCTGCTGGGCCAGTGAGGACGTCATTTCGTCGGTCATACGGGTGCCGTTCTCGGTTTTCGTACTGTCATTCGCGCCATCCAGAGCGTAGGCCATGCCGCCGGATACCAGCGACATCATCAGCGCCGAGCCGAATATGCGCATATAGTGATTGTTCACGCCGTCATTGAGGCCGGCCATGCCGGCCATGTCCGCGCCG
This sequence comes from Desulfovibrio sp. Dsv1, assembly GCA_000403945.1. Taxonomy (GTDB): domain Bacteria; phylum Desulfobacterota; class Desulfovibrionia; order Desulfovibrionales; family Desulfovibrionaceae; genus Desulfovibrio. The sequence continues at coordinate 12,897 of APFI01000050.1, read as the reverse complement.
GGCATGGCGCCAAGGGATATGGATGACCCGTCCGGAAAGATCAGGCGATTCCAGGCGATCAGGACGCGCTCCTGGCCGTAGACAATGCGGGAGTCATAAACGCCATAAATTTTAGTACGCTGGGGAATGAGCAGGTTCCGCCCGGTGGCGGAATCAAAGACGTGCTGGGAAACCTGGGCGATCATGTTGCCGGGCAGATCCGAATTCACGCCCGTCAGCATGACGCCCGGAATTACCGCGCCGGTTTTCAGTTCCAGCGGCATGCCCGCCGTGCGCTGTTCCTGAAGCTGCCAGGACGTGTCCCTGCGGGCACGGTCGAAAAAGGCTTCCTTGTCCCGGTCGGCCGCCGGGTCATAGTAGTTGTCGCTTCCGGCCGAAGCCGTGGCGGAAACGGCATTGTGGCTGCTGGACGGCGTGGATTCGGCTGCGGATGCGGCCACAGGAGCGGAAACCGCGCCGCTGTTCACACGCTTGGCCACCAGCGGCGCACTGAGCGCGCTCATGTAGGCCTGCGTTTTGATGCGGCGGACGTTTTCCACCTGCTGATCCGGTTTTTCCTCTCGCTGAACTACCACCAAAGGCTCCGGTTTTGCCGGTTCCGGAGGCGCCGCAACGCCGCTCGTCTGATCCTTCCTGGGGTCCAGCGCCAGGCCGCTCCCTTCCATCAGCCAGACCGGCTTTTCCTCTTCGCTCACAGCCACCTTCTTGGCCTCTTCCTCCTTTTTGCGGGCGGGATCATGAACGAAGCTCACGCTGTAGATCAGCGCCGCAAGCAGGAGCGCGAGCACAACCAGCAGCGCGTAGAGCGGCCAGCGGCCCATTCTGGCCACCAAGGGTCTGGGCGACATGACAAGGGCATTAGGGGATTCGTCGCTCATCTCATTGCGCCTTTCTGATGATCCGTACTTCCTCCCGCCTGGAACCCACGCCCAACAGAAGGGAAATGTCGTCAAACAGGCCGTCCACAACCAGGTTTTTGCCGTCCACGCGGTAGTTGACCAAGACGTTTTCCCCATGTTTGCGAGCCAGGAGCACGGGCATTTCCGTACTTTTCCGGGGCAGATAGATGTAAATTTTCTGGCCGTCGTCAAAAACGCGCTCAGGCTTCCAGGAGGCCTTGCCCTTCACCTCAAAGTTGAAGTTCAGGCCGGATATATCGACCTCCTTCCCGTCAATGGTGGCCGTATTGCGCTGAATTTCCTCTTCTCTGGCGGCCTTCTTTTCCGCAAGCTGGAGCTTCATGGCGTCGGCGTAGACAAAGCCCACATACGGGGTGTGACCGGAACGCTGGGAAATCAGACGCAGGTGATAAACCCGGCGATCCGTAGTAACCACGGCTGTCGTTTCAAGCCCGGCGTCAACGGGCTTGATGAAAAGGTGCGTGGTTTCTCCGGCTGTGCCCGTTTCCACCATCCAGCGCGCGGAATCGCCCACGATCACCTCATTGACCTTCTCCCCTGGCTGGAGTTCCACATCACAGACCTGCATGGGGCTGGCCAGGATGGTGGGCAGGGATGCGCCGTGCACATAGGTTAGCTTGCCGGACTGTGAGAGCACCGGAGCCGGGCCGCGTCCGGCCCAATCGCGGGCAAGATTAAGAGACTGGCGCTCGCGTTTGCTCAGGGGCACAGTGTCATTGCTCAAGAAGTCCGGCATATTCAGGAAGTCCGGCGGCAACGCCGGAGCACCTTGCTCCGATGGCGCGGACGCCTGGGCCCCCACCGGGGCCGCGTCCGCACGGGCTCCAATGGAAAGGCAGCAGGCAGACAACAGAAAAACGGCGAAACCTCTTTTCATGGAGAACTCCTATTGCGCCTGGGCCGGAAAGGGGGCGGATCCGGCCTTGAAGACACGACTGGCCGACAGGCTGGTGATGTAAACACCGCCGGGATTGCGCAGCAGCACGGCTTCCGCTGTGGGCGGGTTGATCTGGACGCTGACTGTGGCCTCATAGGAATGGTTTTCCAGAGCCACACCCGAATGCGCGCGGACGGTTTCCGTCCATTCCACACGGTAGGAATCCGCGCTCACAGGCAAAGGCAGGCTTTTGATTTCCACATGAACCAGCTTCCCGGCCTTGGCGATCTCATAGGGATTATTGGTCGTGAACCATTCCTTGAGCACCCCTTTGGCGCTGCCTGCCACAAAGAAGCTCAGGCGCTGGATCATCTGCTTCTGTAGCTCAATATCAGCCGTGACCGTGCGCCAGTCCGTGATGCAGGCGGCTATTTCCGCCTGGATCAGCCGCAGGGGTGCGGCGCTGGCCTGGTCCGCGCGGGTCGTCACGGCGGCCTTGCCCAGCTTGTCCACCTCGATGATGTACGGAATGGCTTTGACCTGGCTGGCCTGGATGACATTGCCCATTATGGAGCCGCCCAGGAGCAGCAGGGCAATGAATGCCGTCAGCCTCCATTGCGCCGCCCGGTTGATGTACGATCCGTAGCGCTCCAGCCATTCCTGGCGGGCATTGAGGTAGGGGTTATGCCCTTCCGTGGACCTGGACGCGGACGCGGGGGCGTCGTTTTTTTCTTTCTTCTTGAAAAAGCTCATTGTAGAATCCCTTTTTTTCTGAAGAAGCGAGGTTAGCTCCATGTTTGCATTCACAGCTCTTGCCTTTAATGCTGTAAATATATTTTCAACTTTTATATTATTATATGTTATATCTTCAATGTTATATTTATATATAATATTTTCAAACTATAAATTTAAAAAAAAGAGAGCGAAGACATAATAGAAAATAAAGATAAAATCGTTAAAGATGTATTCAGAAAATTTAAAAATTGTCATAAATTTAATCTTATAATAGCAATTGTTATTTTTGCATTATCAATTGCCATGATAATAATATCAGGAGAGATGATATCTAAGTATATTCCACAAAAAATATGATTGATGTATATATCATTGTGCACTCAGCAATAAGTATTAAAACACAACCAAGTTTGTCAGTGATATTTTTATAATCTTTTATCGACTTACAAATATCACATATAGCAATAATAAAAATTGGAAACACAAGTAAAACTGATACTGCTCCAACAAAAAATATTGATGATGACTTTAAATATGCAATATAAAATAAAACTAAAATATACATCGACATGCCAATACATCCAGGAACAAGCAACAGTATTGCTAATAACGCGCCATAATTTTTAGTTTTTTTCATACGTATCCTCACAAGGTCTGTGTATTTCCAGAAATTCAACAACTCCTTAATCCATCTTTCTTATTCATGGGGTTAATCCTTTCCCGAATTCGGCATTATCGCTCGCTCCAGTTGAGGCATCTGTTTTTTCTTTCTTCCTGAACAGGTTCATTGTAAAATCTCTCTCATATTGATCAACGAAGTGAGGCCGTATGCCTAAATTCCGTTATGTGTGGCACATGGAAAGCGAGAGGATGCTGGAACCGGATGACGTGGCGGACTTCATCATGGAAACCGGTCGCACCCCTGAACTGATGTGCCCGGATGAGAACTGCCGCATGGCGATGCCACGCACCCGAATCACCGCTGTCTGCTGCGATCCGCGCAATCCAGACTGCGGTTTTACGCCACATTTCCGAACCACCCCCGGCCATAGGCATGCTGAAAACTGCCAATATGAGGTTTTGGGACGACATACTGACTACATCCTTGGGCACAAGGATGAATTCACTACCGACTTCCCTGACGCCAATCTCTTGAAAAAAATAAACGGCATTGACACAGAGCTGTTGCCGGATGCCTTTGTGGAAGAATTTGCGCCGCGTGAGTTCATGGATGCCGTGACTCGCAAGACACGGGAGTACAGGCAAAACGGAGCTTCCGAAGAACGGGCTTTTTGCAGGGCTCGTTGCGCCGTACCGCAAAAGACAAAACGCCTTGGGCTTGTTGTCGACATGGCACTGAAGCTTGATGACGCAGGCGGCGACGGCTTGCGCGCAAAAGTGCGGTTGTCGTTGCCGAACCGTCAAAACGCCAACTATCTTAATGCGTTTTTGATGCTCAGTTCCTTGAAAGAGCATTATACAACCCCATATATTTTCTGCGGTGAGGCTACTGTCCATGAAATTCAACACGGATATCTCATCAAATATAAAAATGCGCTGAAGTATTACCATCCTGATTTTACAGAACTGGCGGCATGCACACTCATCAACCCTGATCACTACAGGGCGGCTTTTCTGGAGGAGCTGAGCGCTTATGCCGCCTCTGGTGAAGTATGCAGCGTCTATTCATTCAGCACGCACGATCTGAAAGAAAGTACCTGCCCCATGCTGGACAAGAAACGGTGTGTCGTTATTGAACCCAGGTTCCGGGACGCCGTGGTCATCAGAAAACGTTGTCTGAAAAGGGAGCAGAACAAGACGCGCTGAACAAGAGGAATAGCGTCGTCCCAACTGATGAACATATTGTAATATCTGACAATATCATCGTCCGCTGCCAGATCTTTGCGCTCAAGATAGTCTACTTTGACATCCTGAAGTCTTGCTTTTCTGGCAAGCTGCAATTCAAAACAATCTTCCACCTGATCCCAGGAGGTATTTCGAGAAACAATCTCAATGATGATTTTACCTTTTCGGTTATGCTCCTTGTTAATGCCAAAATCAGGCATATATACAATACATTTTGCCGAATGGCCACATGCCAGGCGCATTTCGCCGTCAAAGAAGCGATAAAATGCGTCCGGAATCGTTCCATCACTTTTTTCAAAAGCTTCTTCCATCCTCCAACTTACAGTCCTCCTGCGGTGCAATTCCGCAAGATGTTGATCATGGTGTTTATCAAAATATTCTTGCAGCAATGGGGAATTCTTTTCACTATCAGGATTCATAGAACAATTCCTTAATCCATCTTTCTTGCTCATGGCGTTAATCCTTCCCGTCCCTGTTGATGCGGGCGGCTTCGATCCGTTCCCGCAGTGACGAAGCAACTGTATTATTGCGTTGTCCCTTGTTGTGGCTGGCCTCCCGCGTGGCATTCCAGAGATTGCTGGCCGTGCCCTTGATCATGCCGCCCACGCCTTCCGCGCCCTGGGCCTTTGCGGCCTGGGCGGCTCTGCCAATGTTGGCCATGCCGGAACCGGCTGCCATGCCCGCGCCCATCATGCCCGCGCCAATAGCCATGACCGTGGATGTCAACGCCTGGCCGGAGCTGACGTGCGAGCCCTGGATGATACCCGCTACCGTGTCCGGGAGTTGCTTGACAAGGCAGTAGAAGATGACGCAGAAGCAGATGGTGAGGCCGATCTGGTCCCAGCCCATGTCTTTCGAAATTTTAAGCTGTTGTATGAAGTTGATGCCAACGCCCATGACGAGCTGCATGACCATGAGCTTGAAGGCCACGGCAAAGACATAGCGCAGGGCATTGATGGCGTAATCCCGAAAAAATGATGCCGCGCCAAGGCCAAGAAGTATGGACGACGCGCACATGGCCACTATACATTCACATTTGATAAGAATAATTTGCAGAGTAATGAGGGCAAAACAGAACAAGATTGCCATTCCGGCCAAAACATACACTATAAGATTTACAGGATTAAACCCTCCCATTTCAAAAACATCTTGTGCCAATTTAAGCCCAACTGTAAATGGTCTATCAGAAGCATCAACAATGGTCGTTGCCTCTCCAGCAATTGCCTTTAGGCCGTTGATGACGTTCCAAGCCCATATGTGATAGTTGTTGATGACCGCGAGGAAAAATCCGGCGGCAAGTAGCACAAAGCAGAAGTTTTTGATTGTTTCGCGTATCTCAGAAGTGTCGAGAGCCATTTTTATGCCAAGCCAGGCAACTTCAAGAACAGCGCACCAATAGAAGAGAACCTTGGCATACTTGAGCATGACGGATTCATATTTGGACAGTTCATTATGAAATTTTGCAACAATATCCGATACTATTGTATCACCTTGCATTGCAAAAACAGTGCTATTATCACAGCAGCATAAAACAAAAAGGAGAACTCCAATGAAGAAAGCTGTTTTCATAATTTTTCTGTTTTGCATTTTTCTGCCCTCTAAGTCCCTTGCATTTGATATCTATGGTTGGTGGCAATCTCAAGAAACACCATCAGTTCTTTTTAGAATTACTGAGAACAAATTTTTTGGGCTTGATTACAAAATAAATTCCAAAACAAATAGCAAGGTTGAGCTGTTTATAGATCATTCAAATGTTCCTTCTTATGTCGAAAAAAAAGATACTGATATCATAACAATTACAAAAGCAATTGGAGACAAAGAGGATTATAAACTCGTGACACGTGACACCAACCTCAAAAAGGAAGATGTAAGAAAACTCTGTGGCATAGATTAAAACGGATCAGAACGTGAATTTGTGCCCAATCTTGCTTTGAGCATGTATCTCTCGCGTTCCTGTCCCATCTGACTTTCCTTCTCAGCCTTATCCTGGCTCGCCAGATCCGACTGAACCTTTGTGGCAATGAGTTCACGGAGCTGACGAGCCTCCTGTATTTGCAGGGCGGCAAGCTGATTGCCAGCCATGAGCGCCTTCTGCTGGCCGTCCGGGGTGGACAGCAATTCATTCATGTAGGCTTCCAGTTCACCGGACTCCTCCAGCTCCTTGAGCTGGCTTCCGGAAAGCTGGAAAGTCGCCCTGGTGGAATCGTCCACCCGGCGGCTCCAATTGTCCCAGCTGGTGCGGTAGGTCATGCCGCCCTGACTCAGCATGCTCCGAGGCATGTTGGCCAGATTCTTCAGTTCGGCCTGAGTCTGATAAAGGCCGTCAAAGACGTTCCCCAGCCCCATAACGTCATTGCGCATGGTGTTCAGGGCGCTGGTGATCCTGCCGACTCTGGAAAGCTCGTTGGAAATCTTCCGGATCATGTTCGCGGGCAACATGACGGTGTTCTGCACCATATTGGTATATTGCTCGATATTCTGCTGCACCATCTGGAGTTGAGCGGCTGTTTGCTGGATGGCTTCGTCATACTCCTTCATCAGTGTTTTGAGCTGTTCAAGCCCGGTGGCCTTCTCAATGGCCTGCGTCACCCTGTTGCTGCAATTTGTGCAGTACACAACCTTGGCGTGGACATTCATGGGAATACAGAAAGCCAAAAGGAAAATCAGAGGCAATGACATGCGCATATTTTTCTCCTTGGAGTTAGGCGGCATTGCGTTCTTTGAGCCAAATCCGGGGCCAGTCTTTGCCATATAGCTGTTTAAGTGCCTTGATCCGTGCAATGCCTTCCTTGTCGGAAACGCCGGTGAAAGACAGCGCCACCGGCCCCAAACCGAGCTGAAAGATACGGCGTCCGGAGGGATTGACCATGTAGTAGTCCCGCTTGGGGGTGGCGTTGACCAGAATTCCGATCTGGCGATCATTGAGGCCGCAGCTCCGGTAGAAGGCGTACTCGTCGTCGTTACGGGCCTGTCTGTTGGGCAGATAAATGACCGTGGGGCAGGACGTGATGATCACATCCATAATGCCGCTGTTTTTGGCGTCGGAAAGGTTCTGCGTGGCCAGAATCACGCCGCAGTTGGCCTTGCGCAGCACCTTGAACCATTCGCGGATCTTGTCGCGGAAGACCGGATGGCCAAGCATGACCCACGCTTCATCCAGAATCAGCAGCGCGGGTTTTCCGTCCAGAGCCTTCTCAATGCGGTGAAAGAGATACGTCAGCACGGGGATCAGGTTGCGGTCCCCCTTTTTCATCAGTTCTTCCATTTCAAAGACGATGAAAGGCGACGTGCCCAGATTGTCCGTCCTGGCGTCCAGCAGCATGCCTATAGCGCCGCGTTGCGTGTAATAGGCCAACGCCTGCCGGATGGAGATGTCCTGTACCGCGTCCATGTAGTGCGACAGGGTGCGCATGTGTTCCGGCTGTGTGGCCAGTCCGGCCATCGCATTGTGGATAGCCTCACGATGCGCCGGCAACACGACCATACCCTGTAGTTCCAGCAGGCTTTCGATCCAGTTTTCCGCCCAGGCCATTTCCGTGGCGCTTTCGTCAATGCGCTGAAGGGGCGTGAAGCACAGGCTGTCTTCCATGGCGATCTCATAGTGATCGCCGCCCGTACCGTCACAGAGGGGAAAAAGAGAGTTGCCCTTGTCAAAGGCGAAAATCCGCCCATGCTCATAGCGCAGGAATTGCGCGGCTATGGTGGCCAGCAGCGTGGACTTGCCTGAGCCGGTAGGCCCGAAAATGGCCGTATGGGCCAGATCGCCGTCATGGAGGTTGAACCAGAACGGTGTGGAGCCATCGGTCAGAAAGACCGCCAGAGGCGGGGAATCAGGCGGGTAGAAGGGACACGGGCAGGAGGGGTTGCCGGTCCAGACCGACTGCAAGGGCAGAAGATCCGCCAGATTCAGGGTGGTCAGCAACGGACGGCGGACATTGGCGTAGCCGTTGCCGGGCAGGCTGCCCAGCCAAGCTTCCAGGGCATTGATGGACTCAATCCGACAGCCGAAGCCCTGGGTCTGGATCGTCCGACGCAGTTCGCGGGCGTTGTCCTGAAGCGCTTCCACATCCTCATCCATGAGGATGATGGTGGAGGACAGGTAGCCCGCGCCCACATGGCCGGATTGCACTTCGAGCCTGGCTTCTTCCGCGTCTTCGCGCATGCGTAGGGCGTCGCGGTTGACCCTGGCGTTGGGATTATTGATGAACTGGTCCAGAAAGCCCACAACGCGCTGATTCCAGCCCTTGACGTAGGTTGTGATTTCCCTTTCGGCGTCATACTGGTCCAAACAGATGAAGCGCGTGGAATAGCGCAGCTCAAAGGGCATGGAATCCAGAGCCGCGAACATGGCGGGCCAGGATTCTTGCGGCAGGCCGTCTATCGAAAGGACGGCCAGGTGTATTTTGTCCAGACCGTCTTCCAGGCGCGGGATCAGACCGCCGACGAGGTGACGGCTGCCAAGTACGCCGTCAAGATACATGGGTGCGGCCGGAACTCGCACAGGTTGCAGTATCCCGGAAATGCAGGCTTGCAGGTGGGCCAGCAAGTCAGAGTGCAAAAACGGACTGTCTGAGTCATCGTACAGCTCATATTCCTGAAGACGGGGCATGCGCAGCACGGCCGAACATCCGTCTTCAAATTCAAGAAGCGTATCCTTGAACGTCTTGAGGCCTTTTTCCAGGGCCGACATGGTTTCCACGCCCACCGTGGCGGCACCCGCCATTTTGGTCGCATTGTAGTTGGGCAGAAACGTGACGCTCAGGAACGTGGCCGTGCTGTAACACAGTCCTTCGCCAAAAAAGGCGCGGCGTTCGTCCTCGATGGCCTGAGAAACAGGATCCGGAAAATGAGAGCGGGAAGCATCCGGATATGCCCGCTGCCGTGTGCGGCAGGCGTCCACATGGAGCATCCAGCCGGTGCCGAGACGAGCCACGGCATTGCTGAACTGCCGCGATACATAAGCGAGTTCATCCGGCGTGGCGCTGGCCGTGTCTTCTCCGCGAATCTCCCAGGCGGCCAGGAAGGAGCCGTCTTTCTGGAGTATGATGCCCGGCTCAATCAGGGCCGCATAGGTCAGCAAATCGGGCAGTCCCCTGGCCTGGGAGCGGAAATCCTTGAGGTTCAGCATTGAGAAACCCCCAGAGGAGAAATTCCGGAAAAAGGATTGAAAGGCATCATTGATAACGTTATCATAATTGATAACAAGCAAGGAGAACAGCCATGCAGCTTCTTTTTCATATTCCGGACGACCTGGCCGAGCGTTTCAAACAGGCCGTACCGCCTCGTCAGCGCAGCGCTTTTGTGACCAGCCTGCTTCAGGAAGCTCTTCCCGAAGAGGACGACCCGCTCTACCAGATAGCGCTTGATGTGGAGCAGGACGCGACCTTGAACGCCGAGATGTGCGAATGGCGGGAAGGGCTGATCGGCGACGGCATCAGAGGTATGGCCGACAGTGCGGAGGCAGCCCATGCAAAGGGGTGAAGTCTGGTGGGTCAACTTTGATCCTTCCGAAGGCATGGAGATCCAGAAATGCCGCCCGGCGGTCGTTCTCACGGTCAACGCGCTGAACCGTGCACGGGGCACTGTAGTGGTCGTGCCGCTGTCCACATCGGCCAGGCCAAGACCGCCCCTTGTTGTTGCCATGCCTTCGGCCGGTGCGCGATCCGTTGCCGTATGCGACCAGCTATGCGCAGCGGACAAGCGCCGTTTCGGCAGGAAGCTCGGTGAACTCTCCCGGCACGACCTGAACACCCTCAACGAGTCCATGAAAATCGTTCTCGGACTGGCATAACGCATCAGCATTCTACTTCTCCGCAAGAATCTTCTTCACATGTCCAAGAACCAGTTGGGCATACTGCCTGCCCCGTTCCGGGTTACGGTGCAGCGGTGTATGGTAGTAGGCCACTGCCTTCCAGTTGAGGCCGTGGCGCTGGATTTCCTGGGCCAGGATCCAGACGCCTATTTTGACGTTGTTGGCAGGCTCCAGGACCTGTTCCAGAGGCCAGCCGTGCTTCCGAATCCAATACGAGTTGACCTGCATGATGCCCACGTCGAAGGAGCGCCCGGCGCACATGGCCCAATGGCCATAACGCAGGGCTTCTTCCTTGGAGCGCGGCCGCACGTCGCGGCCTGAGATATTGAGTATCCACGGATGGCAGCCGCTCTCCTGACGGGCGATGGCCAGGGCCAGCACCTTGGGCACCTGGTAACGGACGCAGGGCGCGTCAAACAGCGGCTCCAATTCCTGCTGGCGCTCATGGAGTGCGGCAGCATGGGCCGGAGCGGCAAGGAGCAACGCCAAAAAGAAAAGCATGGCTCCGACCAGGCGCTTGCAAGGTTCTGTATATGCGGAGCAGTATTGTTTCATATCATTACCTATCTGGAGAAACAGCTATGTGGTTCTTTACTCCAAAGAAAAAATCCGTAATGCCGGGAATCCCATCCAGATCAGAATCCACTTCATAATGCTCTCTCCTATGGAGTTGGTGTCTCCGGCTGCTTGATGCACATAGCCAGCACCATGATCCGGCCATAGTCGTCAGCGGGATACACCCAGCCGTCGCCATCAGCGCCGTCCAGCGTCTTGCTGCCGGTCTGGACACGCATGTGGACCTGCCATTCCGTGTCAGACAGTGACGTGGCCCAGGTCTGGAAAGATGTAAGGGGCGGCGCTTCCGGCCCGGCTTCCGCGATGGAGGGAGCCGTGAAAATGGCCGGAGCCGTGCCCGTGCCGGGAGCGCAGACCGGCTTTGTGATCCGGTCCCCGTTTTTGGCCACGGTGACGCTTTTCAGCGGCGCGGAGTTGCCGGTGTCCCCGATGATTTCCAAAGATCCATTCCGGCAGAGATAGAGGCCCTGGATGCTGTCCAGAAACACCCTGCCCTGATCTTCGGCGCTGGCGCAGGACTCGTCCGTGATTTCCCTCTCCTCAAACTGGAGTTCCGAGACATTCCGGATCGCATGCTCCGTCATGTCCAGCTCCGTTTGCATGGCGTTCAGCTCCGGCTGGCCGGGTACAGCCACCCGATAGAGAAAATCCTGGCCAAGCGCGGATGAGTCATAGGACGACACCGCGCCCAGGTGGCCGGAACCAGGTGAAGCTATGCCTACGGATCCCAGATCAAGAATCCAGCCGTTACCGGCTCCTTGCAGCATATTTTCCGTCTGTCCGGGCAGCACCCCGGACGGAACATAACCACCGGATCCGCCCACCAGGGCGGCGGCTCCGGGCACCGTCACGTTTCGAAATTTGTCCGTCTCGTTGTTCCGCCCGCCCGTGGTCAGGACAATGGCTTGCAGCGTCCCGGTCTGTGGTTGTCGGACATGGATCTGATACTCTTGCAGCCAGGCGTTGCGCGGATGAAAGCCTTCGCTGAGAAAGCCCTCATTGATCAGTTCCGCGATGCTGACGGACGGCCCGGCGCTGGCCGAGGCCTGCGTCAGCAAGGTATCCTGATGCCGGTTCACATATTGCCGGGCCGCCCGCGTCACCGCCGTCATGTGATTGGCCACTATGCGCTGTTGCGTGGCCGTATGGCCGCTTTCCCACCAGCCGAGAAATCCCGGCATCATGATGATCAGGACAATAATCGCGCCGATTGTGCCGAGCAGATGCATCAGTCCACCTCCGTTACACTGACCAGATAACCGTTGGGGATGAAGCCCGGCACGGCTATGACATTGCCGAGCACCGGAACCAGACGGCCGGAATCAGCCATGCCCAGGGCGAAACTGCCCTGGAAAAGCCGACGCACGGCGGCGATCTCCTGCGGAGATGCTTCGCCATAGACGTAGCAGCGGCCCGCATCCACACGGGCGCGCCATGCGCGCAGCGCGCGCCAGCTTTCGGGCATGTTCAGGGACGCAAGGGGGATATCGCCGGAAAGCCCCCGGTGCTCATAGACGTAGCGGAAGACCTCATTGCGGTAGACGGCATAGTTGACCGCCACGGCCTGGTATGAGGAGTCCTCCTGGAAGATGTTCGCCGTATGCGGCAGCAGGGCGAGCACTCCAAGAAGAAAGGCGAGCACGGCGAGGGCTTTCATGGCAATCTACCGCGCGGTATAGATTACTTGCATGTATTTTTGAATTTCTGCCTTCTTCTTGCCCACTGTATCCACGTACCGCCCACGGCGCCAAAATTCCCTATTGCAATATTCAAACTTCAGGTCGCCGAATGGCCCATACAGCACCGGGCTGCCTTTACTCTTCAGGTAGCCCATAAAATTCGGCACGTTCATCTCAGGAGGTATTTGAGCAGCATGCAGATATGATCAGGACAACATCGGCCCCGGGTATTTTTACGTCCTTCCATTCACACAACTTACGGAGAATTTCGTCCGCCGCCCGTTTTTTCTCACTGCGGAAAACCTAACAGTGATATTTGGGCGCAAAGACTATTGGTATTTGCGGTTCAATTTAGGTCAGTTTACAAGGAACTAAAAGTCATTTCATAATTCCAGAAAAGGTCATGAAAATCGTGTAATCGAATTTCATGAG
>APFI01000049.1 GCA_000403945.1 Desulfovibrio sp. Dsv1 | reverse complement strand
CTGCCGCCGCTGCACCCGCGCTCGCCGGCGGCTCCGGCGGCCGGGCCGCGTCCCTCCCGGCCAGAGCGCTTTCGATGGCCAGACGGGCCACGCGGCTCAGATAGTCCCGCTCCGCGTCATTCAGGGAAAAGGAAAGCGCCATGCGGCCTCCTCAGACATAACGCCCGGTGTTCAAAGCTTGCTGTACGGCCTCAAAACAAGAAATGCCACAACATGTGTTGCGGCAGATCTTGCAAAAATCGACGCGACGCGCAAAGCGCGGAGTTTTGCTTTTTCCGCAAGAAAGGCGAGTCCGGCGGGAGGGAGTGTATTCAGACATACATGACCGACCCGGCGGACGAAGCCTGCCGCCGCGAAAAAACAAAAGAACCGCTTTGCGCCTAGTCTTCGCCCTCGGCGTGGGACTGCTTGCCCGCACCCTTCAGACCATACATGCTGGTGGAACCGGAGGACCAGAATTCCAGCACTTCCTCATTGATCAGCTTGGTGAGGATTTTCTTCACGTCACGGGGACCTTTGTCTGGGAAGAGTTCCAAGAAGTCCTTGAAGTAGAACTTGGATTTGGACGAGGATTTGCTTTTCAGAAATTCAACAACAACGTCTTTGTCGTCAGCCATGAGCTTTCTCCTGTCCCGGCGGCGCGGATGCACCGCCGGGGTTACGCAAAGTGCCTAGAATTTGAACTGGGTGCTCTGCCGCCAAGTGTAGTAGGCGGAATCGCGGAAGTCATCGATGAGGTGGTGGGTGAACTCAAGGCCGGTCAGCTTGAAGAAGCTTTCCCAACCGATGCGTTCGGCCCATTCGCCCAAGCGCTCGTATTTTTCGGCGTTGGCGGCGTAGACTTCGACAATGTGCTTCACGGTCTTGGTCAGGCTGGGCCAGCGCGGCGGTTCGTTGGGAATGTAGCCCACAACCACCTTGGAGAACTTGGGCATGGAGATGCGGTTGGAAACCTTGCCGCCCACCATGATGGCGATGCCGTCACCCTCGCTGTCGGCGATGGGCAGGGCCGGACACATGGTGTAGCAGTTGCCGCAGTACATGCAGCGGTCTTCTTTGATGGCGATGGAGTTTACCTTTTCGCCGTTGTGCTCCACTTTGGTGGGACGCACGGCGGCAGTCGGGCAGGCGGCCACGGCCAGAGGAATTTCGCAGAGCTGGTCGGCCCATTCATGGTCGATCATGGGCGGCTTGCGGTGGATGCCCACCAGACCGATATCCGAGCAGTGCACGGCGCCGCACATATTGATGCAGCAGGCCAGGGCCACGCGCACAGGCGCGGGCATGCGCATGTGCTTGAACTCGTCAAACAGGGCGTCCATCACGCATTTCACCGGGCCGGAGGCGTCGGTGGCGGGGGTGTGACAGTGCACCCAGCCCTGGGTGTGAATCATGTTGCTGACGCTGGCGCCCGTACCGCCCACAGGGAACTTGAAGGAACCGCCGTCGAACTTGCGGGAATTCACGTCGTCGCGCAGGGCCTTCATGGTGGCTTCGTCTTCCACCATGAATTCAATGTTGTTACGGGTGGTCCAGCGCAGGTAGCCGCCGCAGTATTTGTCGGCAATGTCGCACAGCTCACGAATGTGAGTAACGGACATGGTGCGGGTGCCGCCCACGCGGACGGTGTAAACCCTGTCGCCGCTTTCGGCTACGTGCAGCAGCACGCCGGGCTCCAGAATTTCGTGATAGAGCCATTTGCCGAAGTTCTTTTTGATCACTGGCGGAAAATAGTCGTCGTACTTATGAGGACCGATGTCGGAGATGCGGCCTTCCATCGGTTTCTGGGGATTGTACCCGGTAGAAATAAAAGCCATGTTCGTTTCCCCCCTTAACTAGCGTTGATGGCGTTTGCGGAACTCGGCAAGATCGCGATTCCAGCCGCCGGGCACTTCCTCTTCCCTGAAGAAGATAAACGGATTGGTACGCGGCGCTTTCACTTGGCAGGCCATGGCTGGCGTGTCGGTGACTTCCAGCAGCTTCTGGAAGGAGAGGCGCTTCATGGTTTCGCCCACGCGCTCGCGGTTTTTGCCTTCTTCCATCCACCAATCCCAGATTTTTTCAATGACTTCTTTGATATCATCATAGGGGGCTTCACAGGAGATGAAGGGAACAAGCAGCGAACCCATCTGCGCGCCGTCCACCACAGGGGCCTTGGCCCCCACCAGGATGCTGGCGCCGCGCTCGTCGCCGATATGCAGGGCATGGGGCATGGTGTTGATGCAGTGCATGCAGCGCACGCAGTCGGCGGTCTTGATGGAAAGCCTGGAACCGTCCCACCTCATGCAGTGGGAAGGGCAGCGGTCAATGACTTCCTTCTGGAGGTCGAATTTGCCCCAGTCGCGCCCGGCGTGCGCACCCGCGTTGGGCTTGATTTCGCCGGCCACATAAGCCTTGACCTTTTCCTGGTCGATCTTGATGTCGTCCTTCCAGGTGCCCACCACGGCAAAGTCGGAACGGGCCATGGCGCAGACACATCCGTTGGGGCATCCGTCGAACTTGAACTTGAACTTGTAGGGGAAGGCCGGACGGTGCAGTTCGTCCTGATAATCCATGGTCAGCTGATAGCACATGTCCTGCGTGTTGTAGCAGGCGTACTCGCAGCGGGACTGGCCGAGGCAGGCTTCAGGCGTACGCAGGTTGGAACCGGAACCGCCGAGGTCCACATTCATCTTGTGGGTCAGTTCGTGGAAGACTTCTTCCAGTTGGACGGTCTGGGTCCCCAGCAGCACGATGTCGCCGGTGGAACCGTGCATGTTGGTCAGGCCGGAACCGCGCAGATCCCAGATGTCGCACAGGGCGCGCAGAAACTCGGAATTGTAGTATTTGCCCGCAGGCTGGGCCACACGCATGGTGTGGAAGTGAGCCACGCCGGGGAACTTCTCGGGCTGGTCGCAGTAACGGCCGATAACGCCGCCGCCGTAGCCGAACACGCCCACGATGCCGCCGTGCTTCCAGTGAGTTTCCTTTTCGGCGTAGGAGAGTTCCAGCACGCCGAGCAGGTCTTCAGGGCAATCCACCGGGATCTGGTAGTCAAGATCCTTGGGATTTTTGGCCCGCGCGGCCGCTTCCTGTTTGATGTCGGACACAAAGCTCGGCCAAGGGCCTGATTCGAGCTGATCCAACTGGGGGGTTGCATATTTCGCCATTGCCATACCTCCACATGGTTTGATTGTATCACGCCATCGCGTGACATGCCGTTCCGGTGCGCCAATCCCGGAGCATCGCAAAACGGACTTCTGCACGTACGCCGATCTGCGGCGGGAATGTGTCTCGCCCCGGTGCCGCCGGCAACTTTCCAAGCCGCCGCGACGCCCGCTCCGCCACAGCGGAACGCCCCAAAGGGATCAGGAACGAGCGGGCGAGCCAGAGCTTCGGCCCCTTTTCGGGCCGCAACGCGGTCTATTCGTTGCATATCTTATTTTTCTCCTGATGACAACCAGCAGAGCCGAACATTGACCACATTTTCACCAGCGGCGCGACCGCTCTCCCCCGGGGGATGATGCGCGGTCTTGGCAAAGATGGCGCTTTGGGCATAGAATACAGGTGCTTCATCTTTCCATGTATAAGACAAAACCACAGCAACCAAACGGACAGCCATGAAAGACGAACGCGGCTTGTATTACCACCCCCAAGCCGGCAACAACCAGACTAGGGTCTACGTGCGGCGGGGACCGGACGGCGAAGTGGAATTCCGCCTCTGGCAGGCGGACCATCCCGAAATCTGGGAGCGCCATCCCTGGCTCAGTTTGGACGTGGTGAGGAACGCGGCCCTCTTGTTCCAGACGGAACGCAACCAGGAGGCCGATCCCCTCAAGCTCTACGACCTGGCCGTGGCCAGAGCCCTGCTGCGGGAGGACGAAGCGTGAGCGAACGCTGGCTGCTGGCCAACAGAGCCTTTTTTGTGCGCGACCTGGTACGCGACTACTGCATGGTCTTCCGACTGTTGTCCGACCAGCGGCGGCGCTTTGAGCGCGACGGCACGGTATCCTACTCGGCCCTGCGCGACCTGCTGGGCGAGGCCATGCGCAAGGGCGTGTTCTGGCGGCTCAAGGACACGGCCCATCACCTGTTCCGCAATGCGATCCGCCCGACTCCAACAGTGGAAGACCAGGGCATCGTGCCATGTCGGTACGCGGCCAGCCCGCATCCCGACGGCATGGTCATGCAGAGCCCGGTGGAAGCCCTCATCGACTGGTGTGTGGGTTACGCTTTTCACGAATGTGCCAAGCTCAAGGAAGACGCCTTCCAGGGACAGCATTATGCCAACCGCCTAGCCCAGCTGGGCCGCCATCCGGCGGCGACTGACGAACTCTACGGCCCCCTGGGTGCCCTGGGCGCCCAGACCGCCGAAAGTTCGGCGCGTGAACTGGAGCGCATCCTGCATGTGCTGTCGCACGGCCTTTTCCTGCTGACCCGTTATCTGACCGAGGAAGGCGACAACGGCCGTCTGGCCCGCTGGCTGGCCTGCGAGGAACTTTTGGCTCGCGAGGTCTTTGGGCAGTATTATCCGGAGTTGCTCACGACCCTGTATAACGGCGATCCAGCGCGTCTCTATCTGCTGGCCGCGCGTGATTTCCTGGAATCCGGCCGGCAGGAGCCCGCCCAGGCCCTGTTGCGGCGTGCGCGGGAGCGGAATCTGCTCAACGCCGAAGGCTTGGATCTGCTGCGCGGGCTGGAGGCCGGTTCCGCCGGGGAAGACGACACGGCGCTGTGCGCCGCATGCGCCCAGAGCGGCGAGCTGCGCTGCATGAACGCCCTGGAGCCTGACGCATGAACAGGGCCTTCCGCACCCTGCGGGTCTGCCTGGCTCTCCTGCTCTGCGCGGTTCTTCTGAACGGCTGCGGTACGCACTCCTGGCGCAAGGGCGGCGTGCCGGGCAGCACGCCCTACACCGTGCGCGGCAAAACCTATTATCCGCTCAAATCCGCCCACGGCTTTGTGGAAGTGGGCGTAGCCTCCTGGTACGGGCCGGGTTTCCACGGCAAAAAAACCGCCAATGGCGAGCGCTACAACCAGTATGCCATGACTGCGGCCCATAAAATCCTGCCTTTAGGCACCAAGGTGCGCGTCACCCACCTAGGCAACGGCCGCTCCATCATCGTGCGGGTCAATGACCGGGGCCCCTTTGTGGACGACCGGGTCATCGACCTCTCGCGCGGCGCGGCCACGCGTTTGGACATGATGGGCACGGCCAGGGTGCGCGTCCAGAGCCTGGGCGACATTCCCCAGATGCGCGAGGACGGCGACATGCCCGGCCCCTTCTACGTGCAGGTGGGGGCCTTCGCCAACAAGGACAATGCCCACAAGCTGACCGACATCCTGAGCCGATCCGGGCACAAGGGCCGCTTGCAGTTCGGCAGCAACAACATGTGGAATGTGCAGGTGGGGCCGTGGCAGGATTCCAACGGTGCGCAGCAGATGCTGGAGCTGTTCAGGACGCTCTACCCCCATGCCTTTGTGGTAGGGGGGAACTGATGCGCGCAACACGTCCGGCTATTCCTCTCGCGGCGTACGCAGCAGGGGCAAGGAGATCCGCGCGGGGCGTAACCACGGCATCTCCCGGCGGGGGGGCCCGTAGCGGCGGGTCACTTTCTTTCCCAAGGCGGGACGGGACAGATTGAAATCCCGAAAATGCCGGGGCTGACAGAGTTCAGTGTCGGCAGCGCGCCGGTAAATTTTCCAGGCCAGTTCCGAACATTGACATCCTCCCCCGACTAAAGTCGGGGGAGGATGTCAATGTTGTGGATCTTGACTAGGGTATGTTTGCAAACCATCTGATCCAAATCATTGAGGCTGCCAGGTAAACGAACGAAC
>APFI01000048.1 GCA_000403945.1 Desulfovibrio sp. Dsv1 | reverse complement strand
CATTGTTCATCTGTTAATCCCTGGTATTTGCTCATGAAATTCAATTAGACGATTTTCATGACTTTTTCTGGAATTATGAAATGACTTCTAAAAATATCTATCTGGCTCTAAAAGGCGGCATATCTCGTGATCTCTACGTTGGATCGGGGGGGCCGTTTCGGTTCGCGGACGAAACTGCTGGAAACCTATGACCATCGGAGAAAGGTTGAAACTCTTCCGAGACAATGCCTCCCAGGATGAATTCAGCAAACGGATCGGCGTGAGCAAGGCAGCGGTGGGCGCATATGAGCGGAAGCTCAGATGCCCGGTCGGACGCGTCAGCGGTGCCGGTTGTTGCCGGAGGCGGGGGCGCGAACTGTGCGCGCCTGCCTGAAACTGGAGACAAAACTCTCTGAAGTGGAAGCGCAGCGGGACGAACTGCTGGAGCGACTGGATCGGGCTTGGGACGAAAATCGTCGGCTTCGGAACCGGAACGCCGACCTGCGCGAACGCTTGGTCCGCCTGTAGGAGCGCGCCAACAGCGCAACCCTCGCTGATTTTTCTGAGCATACTGGCAGACAGGTCTTCCGATTCCTTTGCGTAACGCTTGTGCGAACTGTCTTTTGGCTGCCGTGCGCACCGCTGTCTTGCCCAAAGCCGGTTAAGAGGCTATTGCTGCTCTGCCTGCGCTATTTCGTTTTGCCGCCGGCAGGGCGGTGCTGGAGCGCCCTGCGCGCGACATGCGTCAGAGACTCCGCAATGCTTTGTCTCCAACGCATTGCCATGAAATGCTCAAGGAGAAAATCTATGTCGAAAAATATGGCGCTTATTCTGGCGGCGGGCAAGGGTACCCGCATGCATTCGGACCGCCCCAAAGTTTTGCAGACCCTGCTGGGCGAGTCCATGCTGACCTATGTGCGCGCGGCCCTGCGCCCGGTTTTTGATGAAGAAATCTGGATGGTGGTGGGCCACCGGGCTGAAATGGTGGAGGCGGCCTTTCCAGACGCGCGCCTGATCTTCCAGACCGAGCAGCTTGGCACAGGGCACGCCCTGATGCGGGCTCTGCCCGCGCTTTCCGAGGCGGGCTGCACCCATTTGTTGGTGGTCAACGGCGACGCGCCCCTGCTTTCCGAGACGCTGGTGCGTGACTTTCTGGCCGAAGCGACTGGCGCGGAACTGGCTTTCGCCACCATTGTGCTGGACAATCCCGGCGCTTATGGCCGGGTGGTGCGCAAACAGGGGCGGGTGCTCGGCATTGTGGAGGCCAAGGATTATGATCTGGCCCGCCACGGCCCGGAAAGCGGCGAAGTCAACGCGGGCATGTATCAGTTCAGCTTGGCCGTCGTGGAAAGCCTGCTGCCGCGTCTGAGCAACGACAACAGGAGCGGCGAGTATTACATCACCGACCTCATCGGTCTGGCTGTGGCCGAAAACTATACCGTGCGCGGCGTGGAGTGCGGACGGGACGACAGTCTGCTGGGCGTCAATTCCCCGCTGGAACTCTCCCGCATGGAAGAGTTGCTGCGTGCCCGCACGGCGGAACAGCTTTTGGACTCGGGCGTGATCCTGCACGCGCCGGACCTGATCCGCGTGAGCCCGCAGGCTCGGATTGAGCCTGGCGCGGAACTGACCGGCCCCTGTGAAATCTGTGGACGCACGGAAATTCAGCGCGGCGCTTCCGTGGCATCGCATTGCGTGGTGCGCGACTGTCTGATTCGCGAGGGCGCGGAAATCCGTTCTTTCTCGCACCTTGAGGGGGCACGTGTGGGCGCGGGCGCGCTGGTGGGACCTTTTGCGCGTTTGCGCCCCGGCACGGAGCTAGATGCCGAATCCCACGTGGGCAATTTCGTGGAGCTGAAAAAGGCCTGCCTAGGCAAGGGGGCCAAGGCCAACCACCTGAGCTATCTGGGCGACGCCCGGATCGGCGCGGGCGCGAACATCGGTGCGGGGACCATTACCTGCAATTACGACGGCAAGCACAAATATCAGACCAGCATCGGGGAAAAAGCCTTTATCGGCAGCAATACGGCCCTGGTGGCACCGGTCAGCGTGGGCGACAACGCTCTGGTGGGCGCGGGTTCAGTCATCACCAAGGACGTGCCCGCTGATGAAATGGGCATAGCCCGTGGACGTCAGAAGAATTTTTCCCGAAGGGGATAGCGGGACGGCGTTGTGCTGTAGCACTACGGGTTAGCTGTCGCCATCTCTGCTGCCGATGCCCGTACGAATTCGCTGCCTCACCCAACGGGAACGGCTCTGCGATCCGCCTTCGGTTGCTTCCGTAATGCCTTGCAGTCCAACGGCTGGCGCAGCTTGCGGGCGTCATAAGAATTTCCTCCGAAAGAGATGGAGTGCCGGCGTTGTGCCGTAACACAGCTGCCGCATTGCCCGGGAAAAAATAACTGTGGCGCGGACGGAAAGAGTGTAAAACATTCACTCGCACCGCATGCCGCTATTTCGTAATATTTCCGCATTATTGCCGCCATCGTTGCGGCCGATTTACGTGCGGCTTTCGTTCCTTATATTCGACGAAAACGGCTTTTCAGGACGTCTCCGGGGGGGCCGCGACGCCGCAAAGGGACGGCTTTTTTGTCCGTACAAGACTTCCATTCTTGCCAAGGCTGGGGGCCGGTGCTATCTAAAAGTCATGGAACTTCTGGAACAGCTTGAATCCCGTGTTACGGAACTTTTGGACAGACTGGACCGCCTCGCAGCGGAAAATGTCCGCCTCCGTGCCGAGTCCTCCGCTATTGTGGCGGAAAAGGCCGTTCTGGAAGAGGAAAACCGCAAGCTGCACGATGCTCTGACACAGGAGGAACATTTGCGCGTCGAAGCGCTCAAGCGCATTGACGCCCTGCTGCGCCGTATTCAAGAGCACGACAGTGTTGAGTAGATTTTTGTGAATCAGGAAAACATCAACTTTACTGTTCTCGGGCTTGAGATTTCATTCAAACCCGGTGCCGACATGGAGCGGGTACAACGCGCCGTGCGGTTGATGGAAGAACGGTTTGCAGACCAAAAACTGAGGTCCCACGGAGGGCAAAGCAAGGATATTTTGCTGACCTTTCTGGCCCTTGGTCTGGCGGATGATTTATTGCAGTTGAAGATAAAGCTGGATGATGTGCAGGATCGCATCAATTCACTGCTTTCTAAAATAGAGGAGTCCGTGTAGGCTCTTTTGACGATTTCCCTGGGGTGTGCGTGATTTATGTCTCGGTGCTAACCTGACAAGTCGTAACAATGGGTGCTGTCTCTGCTTTTTGTGTGCATGCCCGATTCGTGCGGGAAACCTGAGAAAAGCACACGGGCGCCCGACCTGGGCAACCAGGTTCTGCACCGCAGACATGACACGGCGCTCTGGGGATTACGCCAGTGTTTTTTACGGAATTCTCTTGCGGGCACCGGTTCCGGGCGGCCTCTTCACGCAGTGCATCCTTTGTGCCGGTATCGCCGGCAGCCAGCCACAGGGTTCACGCTCTCCGGGGGCAATCTGCGGCGGTTGTGCTTTGTTGTGGCTGCCGTTGTCTGCCGGGCACTATGCCCGTATCTAAAGAGAGGCTGGTTTCATGGATTTTCTGTTTATTCTCGCGTTTGCGGCAGCCGTGCTAGTGGGGGTATCGGCCGGCACTCTGGTGCACCGTTGGGTGACCACCAAGCGTATCGGCGACGCCGATGAGCTGGCGAAGCGCATTGTGGAGGAGGCGCGCAAAGAGGCGCAAGCCCAAAAAAAAGAGATTTTGCTCCAGGGGCAGGACGATTTGTTCAACCAGAAACGTGAATTGGAAAACGAATTCAAGGAACGGGAACGCGAGGTCAAGCTCCGGGAACGCAAGCTGGACGAGATGGGCAGCCGCCTTGAGGATAAACTGGAAAAGGCCACCGAGAAGGAGCATGAACTCCTGAGCACGGAAAAGGATCTGGCCCGCAAGGAACGCCAACTGGCCGAATCCGAAGAATTTTTGCAGACCCGCATTCAGGAGCAGGAACAGCGTCTGACCCAGATCGCGGGCTTTACCGCCGAGGAAGCCAAAGAGCGCCTTTTCTCGGAAATTGAGGCGAAAACCCGCCACGAGTCGGCGCGGATGATCCGTCAGATCGAAATGGAAGCCCGCGAAACCGCCGACCGCAAGGCCAAGGAAATCCTTTGCAACGTCATTCAACGCTATGCCGGAGACTATGTGAACGAGCAGACGGTCACGGCCGTGCCCCTGCCCAGCGAAGACATGAAAGGACGAATCATCGGCCGCGAGGGCCGCAACATCCGCGCCTTGGAGGCTGCCACCGGCGTGGACCTGATTATCGACGACACGCCGGAGACCGTCATTCTTTCCGCGTATAGCCCCTTGCGGCGGCAGGTGGCCAGGATGGCCCTGGAGCGCCTGATTCAGGACGGCCGTATCCACCCCGCCCGCATTGAGGACATTGTCCAGAAATGCGAACAGGAGCTGGATACCCAGGTGCGCGAAGTGGGTGAGCAGGCCACCTTCGACGCCGGGGTGCACGGCATCCATCCGGAAATCGTCCGTCTGCTCGGACAGTTGCGGTACCGCACCTCCTTTACCCAGAACGTACTCCAGCATTCGCTGGAGGTTTCCGCGCTCTGCGGCATGATGGCCGCCGAACTGGGTATGGACGTCAAAAAAGCCAAGCGCGCTGGTTTGCTGCACGACATCGGCAAGGCCGTTGACCACGAAGTGGAGGGGCCGCACGCACTGATCGGCGCGGATCTGGCCAAAAAGTATAACGAAAGCCAGGAAATCATCCATGCCATTGCCGCCCACCATGAAGATCAGCGGCCTTCCACAGCTCTGGCCGTACTGGTGCAGGCCGCGGACTCCATCTCCGGGGCGCGGCCCGGCGCGCGCAAGGAATTGCTGGAGAACTACGTCAAACGTTTGGAAGACCTGGAGGGCATCGCCACCAGCTTCGACGGTGTGAGCAAGGCGTACGCCATCCAGGCGGGGCGCGAAATCCGGGTCATGGTCAATTCCGAAAATGTGGACGATGACACCACCTATATCCTCTGCAAGGATATCGCGGAAAAGATCGAGAAAAACCTGACCTATCCCGGCCAGATCCGGGTCACGGTCATCCGCGAACGGCGGGCTGTGGGCTTCGCCAAATAGGTATGAGCGGTTTTCCCTGCTGGTTTGGAACTTTTGACATGGCGGCCGGTTTTTTGCTGGCCGCCGCCGCTTCCTGCCGGGGGCGTCTCTACGGTGGGCACATTACCGGCGCGGCCGTGCTGGGCTGCCTTTGCGGTCTGTCCGGCGCGCTGTTGCGGGAAGGCCTGCTCAACGGACCGGCCGGGGTGGCGCTGGTCATGCGCCACTTACCGGGCGTAGTGCTGGCCGGGGCTTTGACTGGGGCCGTGTCGGGCGGCCTGGTGCGTTTTGGCGAGCGCCTGTTTTTCTGGCTGGACAGTTTGAGCCTAGGACTTACGGCCTGTCTGGGAACCCTGTGCGGCATGCATCTGAGAGCGGCAGGAGCGCTGATTCTGGGGCTGTTGGTGGGACTGACGCCCGGTCTGATCCGTGATGTGGCCTTGGGTGACACCGCTCGCGCTGTGGAGGAAGTCTGGTACGCCACAGCCGCCGCTCTGGGCTGCATGCTGACCATTCTTCTGGCCCTGCTGCCTTCCGTGCGGTCTTTAGCGTGGGTCTCCAACGGCGAATGGGGATATGTGTGCGTTCTTGGCGGCGTGCTGCTGGTGGTGTTGTTACGGGTCTGGCGCGGCGGCCGCCGGGGCATGGCCTGATTCGCGTGAAGCCCGTGGCTTCGGAGTGGAAGTAGCAAAGTATTGACCCCAGTAATATCTCGCCTTCACAGGGATGATGTATGACCTGATTACGTTATGAGGTTATCTGGCTAGAAGTCATTTCATAATTCCAGAAAAAGTCATGAAAATCGTGTAATCGAATTTCATGAGC
>APFI01000047.1 GCA_000403945.1 Desulfovibrio sp. Dsv1 | reverse complement strand
GGGGAGCCCCCCCCCCCCCCCGACTTTGGCGGCTGGAGCGACACCCGCCGACGCTTCACCCGCTGGCGCGATAATGGCGTACGGAAGCGACCGCCTCAAATTCCGATTGACGAGCTGGCACCCGCATGGCTGATGATCGACGCCGACCATTGTGGGGTTCACCCACGGCGGCGGGCGCGAAAGAAGGCTATCGGGACATGATCCGCGCAAAGGAGGGCTCAACACGAAATCGCGCATCTGGCTGCGGATGCGCATGGCATGCCGGTCAGGGCTTTTGCCACACGGGGCGCGACAGCGGGCTGGACGCTAACCCTGACCAGGACAGCCCCAAAAAATTTTACAAAACCGTCCCCCCACCCTTGACATCCGCTGGTCCTGAGACTAGCCTCATCTGAGCAGGAGGTAATGACGTCATGTCTCAGTTTGTTTCCGCCACCGCTTCCTTGTACGTCGCCGGCTTCAGCTGGTATTTTTTTGCGTACGTTACCGAAGCCTGTGGTCGGGAACTTCGCTGACGTCCGTTGTCCGCAAGTTCAAAGGGCCGCAGGTAAACCGCCAGCGGCCTTTTTTATTTCGGCCGCATGCGGGTTGTCTGCGAAAGAGCTGACGCGCAACAAGAGAGGAATTTTCCATGTACCTCGGCAAACAAGTCCGTCTGGAGCGTATCATCAATCGTGAAAACGGCCGCACCATCATCGTGCCCATGGACCACGGCGTCACCCTTGGCGCTGTGGAGGGCCTAGTGGACATGCGCAAAACCGTCAACGACATGGCCGAGGGCGGCGCGGACGCGGTGCTCATGCACAAGGGCCTGGTGCGCTACTCCCACCGCAACGCGGGCAAGGACGTGGGCCTTATCGTTCATCTTTCCGCCTCCACGGCCCTCTCGCCCTGCGGCAACACCAAAACTCTCGTGGGCACGGTGGAAGAAGGCATCAAACACGGCGCGGACTGCGTATCCATGCACATCAACCTAGGCGATTCCAACGAACGCCTGATGCTCGCCGACCTGGGCCGGGTGGCCGAAGCCTGCGACAACTGGCACATGCCCCTGCTGGTCATGGTCTACGCGCGCGGCCCGCAGGTGAAGAACGGCTACGGCCCCGCCGTGGTGGCCCATTGCGCCCGCGTGGGCGTGGAGCTGGGCGCGGACATCGTCAAGGTGCCCTACACCGGTGACATTGAAAGCTTCTCCGACGTGGTTTCGGCCTGCCGCGTGCCCGTGGTCATTGCCGGCGGCGAGCGTATGGGGTCCACACGCCAGCTCCTGGAAATGGTTTACGATTCCCTCAAGGCGGGCGGCGCGGGCATTTCCGTGGGCCGCAACGTCTTCCAGCATCCCAGCCGCGTCGCTCTGGTCAAGGCCCTGCGCGCCATCGTGCATGAAGACGCTTCCGTGGATCAGGCCATGCTGATCGTGGGAGAATAAGACGTATGTCCCGCATCTATTTCCGTTGCGCCCCCTTTGACAAGGGACAGGTCACCCTGGCTCTGGAATCCGGCGTGGACGGCGTGATCGTGCCGCGCGCGCGGGTGGAACAGGTGGCCGGGCTCTCGCGCTGTCCGGTCTGGGCCGACGAAGACGTGGCCGTGGCGGCGCTCACGTCCAAGGCCAACGAGGAAGCCGTGCTGGCCCGTCTCAAAAACGGCGAACGGGTGGCGCTGGCGCGCGGATGGGAGGTCATCCCGGTGGAGAACCTGCTGGCCCAGAACGGCGCTGTGCTGACCGAGGCCGGAAATCTGGAGGAAGCCCGCCTGGCCGCCGGAATTCTGGAGCGCGGCGTGGACGGCATCGTGGTCCTGCCCGAAGCTGTGGGCGAGCTCAAGGCCATCGTGGCCCAGTGCAAACTCTCCCAGGGCCGCGAACATCTGCTCCCCGGCGTGATCACCCGCGTGGAACCTGTGGGCCTGGGGCACCGGGTCTGCGCTGACACCCTCTCCCTGCTGCGCAGGGGCCAGGGCATGCTGGTGGGCAATTCCAGCGCCTTTACCTTTTTGGTCCACGCCGAAACCGAACACAATGAATACGTGGCCGCGCGGCCCTTCCGGGTCAACGCCGGGGCTGTGCACGCCTACGCGCGCCTGCCCCACGACAAGACCACCTATCTGGGAGAACTGCGGGCCGGGCAGGAGGTGCTCATCGTGGGCGCGGACGGCGGAACCGGCGTGGCCACTCTGGGCCGGGTCAAGATCGAAGTACGGCCCATGCTGCTGGTCGAGGCCCAGGTGGGTGGCGGAGACGGCCCCAAAACGGGTACAATCTTCCTCCAGAACGCCGAAACCATCCGGCTTACGGGTCCGGACGGCACGCCGCTGAGCGTGGTGGGCCTCAAGCCCGGCGATACGGTGCTCTGCCGCATCGACGAGGCGGGCCGGCATTTCGGTATGCGCGTACGCGAAGAAATTCGGGAGATCTAGGAGCATGGACGACGCCAGGGCACACTGGCCCCAGAGCCGGAACAGACGGGACGGCCCGACTGAAGTGGACGGCGCGGACGGATCACAGCGTCTGGCCGCCATTCGCGGGGAAATCGACACGGTGGATCAGGAACTGCTCCGCCTCTTCAACCGCCGCGCGGAGCTAAGCGTGAAAGTGGGCCGGATCAAGGCCACGGAACCGGGTATCATCTTCAAGCCCATGCGTGAACGCGAAGTGCTGGACGGCTTGGCCGCCAAAAATCCCGGCCCCTTGCCGGAAGAGCATCTCAGGGCCATCTGGCGCGAGATACTCTCCTCCTCGCGCGCTTTGCAACGGCCGCAGAATGTGGCCTATCTCGGGCCAGAAGGCACCTTCTCCTACTTTGCGGGCATAAAGTATCTCGGCCATGCGGCCAGCTTCCACCCCTGCGGGGACATCGCCCAGATTTTCGAAGAGGTCTGTTCCGGCCAGTGCGAACTGGGCGTGGTGCCTCTGGAAAATTCCCTCCAGGGCACGGTGGGCGTGAGCTTCGACCTCTTTCTCAAACACGGGGTCTTTATTCAGGCCGAACTCTTTTCGCACATTTCGCACTGCCTGTTGAGCAACGCCCCGTCCTTGGCCTCCGTGCGCACGGTTTACTCCCATCCGCAGCCCCTGGCCCAATGCGGCGACTGGCTGCGCGTTCACCTGCCAGGCGCGACCCTGATGCCTGTGGAGTCCACGGCGGCGGCGGCCCAACGCGCCGCCAACCAGCCGGACGCGGCGGCCATCGGCCACGGCAAACTGGCCGACATGCTCGGCTTGAGTGTACTGGCCCGGCGCATTGAGGACGAGCCCGGCAACTGGACGCGCTTTGTGATCATCGGCCCAAAATCGGCCCAAGCCCCCCTGGGCGCTGAGCCCCGGCCCACGCCCGGCGGGCATAACGGCGCGGCCAAGACCTCCCTGCTCTTCACCCTGCCCGCAGGCCTTCCACGCGCACGGGCCGACGGCCCATCGCCCCGGCGGCCAGAAAATAGGACGCGCTGGACCAGTCGCCTTCCACAGTATAGTTGCCGCTCTGGTACGCACCGGGCCGCACCTGGACGCGTAGGCAGCTAGGGCGGGCTTCGTCCAAGCCGCGCCAGGCCCCTTCCGGCAGGGCCTGCCAAGGGGCTTCCTTATTCTTGCGCGTCTCCACGTTGAAGCCGATGCCGAAGTCCGTGAGGCATTGCAAGGTCAGGCCCACATAGGGCCAGGACACGGCCTTGCGCCCGGTCAGCTCCACGCGGAGCGGCGCGGGGCAGAGCGGCGCGGCCAGCAGCATGCCGGAAAAATACTGGCTGGAGATGTCCATGCCCAGCCGGAGCACGCCGCCTTCTCCGGCAAGCGCCGGATTCAGGCCGTGGGCCTGGAGCAGCAGGGGTGGGCAGCCGGGCCTGCCTTCAAAGACCACGCCCGCGCCCAGCATGACCAGAGCGTCGGTGAGCTCGCCGATGGGGCGTTCGTGCATGCGTTCCGCGCCGTGGATGCGGAACATCCCCTCTCCGGCGGCCAGTATGGCCGTGAGCAGGCGGCAGGTGGTGCCGGACTCGCACACGTCGCAGGACAGGGGCCGTCCCTCCTGTCCGCCGCGCGGCGCACCGCCGATGCCGTGGACCTGCCAGCCGCCGCTGCCGCTGTGTGCTCTGTCGCCGGATGCTTCGAGCGGATCCATGCGCGCGCCCGCACCCGCGAGGATGGTTCTGGTGCATTCCAGGTCCGCGCTTTCCAGTGTGTGGCGCACCGTGGATTCGCCCCCGGCCAGGGCCGCGCCGATGAGGTAGCGGTGGGACAGGGATTTGGAAGCCGGGGCTGTAACTGTAACGACCGAAGTATGTTCTGTGTTCTGAAGCATGCTCTTAGATCCCTTGTTCGTCGGAGGCGTCGTCCCCGCTGTGGCTCATGCGGTCCAGCTGCGGACCGGTGGGATAGCTGCCCAGAATGCGGAAACTGATGCATGCGTTGCGCAGATGCTCCAGCAGGGGCGCGTGGCGTGGGTCTTCCAGATCTCTTTCCACGTCCGCGAAGAAGACGTATTTCCAGCTCTGGCCGCGCAGGGGGCGGGACTCCAGCTTACGCATGTTGATCTCGTGCCTGGCCAGCAGGTCCAGCACTGTGGAAAGGGAACCGATCTTGTCAGGCAGGGTGAAGAGCAGGGAGGTCTTGGCCGCGCCGTTATGCCCGCCGGGCGTGGGCCGGGG
>APFI01000046.1 GCA_000403945.1 Desulfovibrio sp. Dsv1 | reverse complement strand
AAGCGCCGTTATGACAAGGCTGCCGTCACGCGGCGTCGGCTTGCAGGCAAACACGCTTCGACCCATGTGTAATGCCGCGCATGCCCTGCTGACAGAAAGTCCATGCCCCGTTGTAAACGAGAAGCGTGACTTCACGCTTCTCGGCCGGCTTCAAAACTTTTTTCAATCACATCCTTCAAGGCCCGATTTGCCAGGCTCGGGTCCGTATATATTTGCTTGAGACGGGCATTCTCATGCTCAAGGTCGCGCATACGCTTAATATCTTAAACTTCCATCCCGCCGGACCTGATCTTCCATTGCATAACGGCAACGGTGCTGATGAGGCCATCAAAGCCTGTCAGTGAACAGCATCAAAGCCGGGCTTTGGCTTTTGAGCGGTCTGGGTGGTTGCGCACCGGGGGGTTGCGGCAAAGCCAAAAACCCTACAACACACGCGCCGGTCCCCGCTTTTCGCGGGCGCGGCGCTTAATGTCCTCAATGCGGGAAAACAGGGGCAGGTGTTTCTTGCAGCGGGCAAAGGCAATGCGCGCTGCTATATAGGTGGTGAGCAGCACAAAAACATAGCCCGCCTGTAAACTGGCGCCGGGGGTGGTGTACACGGCGATGCCTTCGAAGCGTAGGGCCATCCAGGCGAGGGCGAAAGGCAGGGGCCAGATTCCGGCCATGCCCACGGCGGCTTGGGCAAAAAAGCTGCGGCCAAAATCTTCATGAGCCAGCGTGTTGGCGGCGAGGTAGGCTTCCTTGTTGCCAGCGTGCAATGCGTCCACCGAGAGATTGTGATAGCGCAGGACTTCGTCCTGCATTTCCAGAAGGCGGCGGCGTTGCAGCAGAAAAAGCCCCGCTGATGTCAGTTCTCCGAGCAGGAGGCAAAGACAGGAGAGCAGACCCGAACCCAGCCAGAGACCAGCATACGGTGAGTCCGGCCAGCGGAAAGGGGCTATGAGGACGGCGTCGAGCCAGTCCGGAACCAGATCTGCGAAATTCATGTCATTCCGGACCGGGGGCTGTGTGCAGAGCCCCCGGCATTTTTGGGGTCTGCTCGATGCTCAGGCAAAATTGACTGTTTTGACGTCTGTACGGCAGACGCGCATTCCCGCGCTACCAGATCCGCATGCCAAAGAAGCCGCGCAGCACATAGTTGATGCCCACGATGAAGGCCACCAGAACAAAGAGGCGCTTCAGCCAGATATCGGGCAGATATTTGGCCGTGATGGGGCCGACCCACGAACCGACGACAATGCCCGCCAGTTCTAGGCCGATCAGCGGCCAGTACACTGGCGTGCCGCCAAACATGAAGGTGCTGATGGATGTCACCATGCCCACCAGAACAGCAAAGGCCGAAGTGCCCGCCGCCAGATACATGGGCAGTTGGGCAATACTGGTCAGCAGGGGCACCAGCAAAAATCCGCCGCCCACACCCAGAAAGGAGGCTACCGATGCGACGATGAACCCGCCCACCACCGGCATGACGGGGTTGAAAGAAAATTCCACCCCGCAAAAAGTGAAGACCACACGCCTGAGGCTGGCGCGGACAATGGCAACGCGCGTTCCCGTGTCGTCTCCGCGCCCCTTGGTGGCATCCTCAAAGGCCTTGGCCGCAGCGGCGGCCTTTTTTCTCTTGGCTCTGGCGGCTGCCGAGGTTTCGTACAGCAGGTAGCAGCCGAGAGCGAGAACAAATACGCCGAAGTAGCCTACATAGTCCCTGAAGGAAATCTTGCCCTGGCTCAGAATGGGGGTGAGAATGGAGCCTACCAGCGAACCCGCGCCCAGAGCGATGCCGAGAGGCAGTACAATGCGCCCCAGCGTCCAGTATTTGAAGGAGGAGATCAGGGACGACGTACCCACCAGCCATTGGTTGGACACCCGGATGGAGTCGGTGATCAGCTTGTTCATGGGCGTGCCCTTGCCGAAGGAAGAGGCATATTCGCCGAGGCCGAACACGCTGATGTGTCCCACCGAGGCCATGACGCCGCCGAAAGCTCCCACGCTGGAAAATATCCAGCCCACCCAGACGGCCCAGCAAAAAGCCAGCACAATGTTTACGTTGGGCGCGCCGGGGATACCCAGAAAGCCCGTGGCCTTGCTTTCATCGATCTTGCCGTCGGCCTTGGCGGAGGCAATGGCTGCCTTGAGGCGGTCAGACGTTGCCGGGGCCGGGGCTGCCGGAGGCGCTGCCTGCGGGGCGGCAGCCTGCATGTTTTCACCGGCCGGAGCTTGGGAGGCTTTGGCAGGCAGGAAAACCAGAAGACTGAAAGCCAAAATCAGGATCGGGATGAAGACCGCAATGCATTTGCCGGTACGGAAAAAAGGCATGATTTCTCCTGGGGTTGTGTTTGTCAGCATTTGTCACAGTTTGCACAGGTCGCGCTTTCGCCTTTTTTGAAGACGATCAACGGGCAGTTCTTGCACACATCCCCGCCGGGGAAGTAGTCGCCGGGCCGGGTTATGGAACTGGATCCGCTTTTCTCGATGCGCTGCAAAAGACGCTTCACCACGGCTTCCAAGTGGTCGCCGGGAATGAAAACATAGGTTTCGCCGCGTTCGGTCTTGCCCGCGTTGTAGGATCCGGAACAGGGCGGAGAATGGTTGAAAGCCTTCTCCTGCCAGCAGAAGACAGAGCCGCCGCAGGCCGAAGAGCTCATGGTGATCTGGGGTCGCAGGGGATGGGTGTCCGTGGCGGCCATATAATCCACAGCCAGATGGTAGGCCTGTATGCTGTCGCAGTAAAAATGGACCACATGCGGTTGCATGACGGCTTCCCCCAGTGGCCCCGTGGCCACAGCTTGCACGCTGTGCATAGGCAGGCAGGGCTTGGAGCGCAGAAAACGCTCTGCCTGCGCTTCATTCACACAGTATTTGAGCTGGGATTTTACTTCTCTTTCGTCGATTTCACGCCAGCCAAAGCTGACTTGGGCATTGGTACAGGCTAGGGTGTCCACCGTGCCCAGAACGGTTTTGCCCTGCATGCGGGAGGCGACCTCCCATTGGCAGAAGGTCAACGGCTTGACGGGAAGCACATGCGGCGTGCAGCGCCTGAACTTTTCCACATCATCGTCCGTGAACAGCCAGGTCACAGCCACAGGATGATGGTACAGACGCAGTTGTTCCATCAGAATCGTTTCCATTTCACGAAAGGTCAAAGACATGTCTCCTCCGGAAGCAGGTGTTGTGTTTGGTTGCCGTCTGCTTGCGGGCCTCACCCTATAGCAAAAAACCCCGGAATTCCAGTCCCCAAAGTGGAAAAACAGCGCTGTCAGCGAGAAAATCAAAAATCGCAGAAAAAAA
>APFI01000045.1 GCA_000403945.1 Desulfovibrio sp. Dsv1 | reverse complement strand
CACATGTCCAGGGGCTACACGAACCAGGCCTGATTATAAGGTTTGCAAACACACCCTAGGCAGCCAGAATTTTGAATTCCTCCAGCTTGTCCCACACGGCACTGACCACCAGCGCCATCACAGCGGCCAGACGCGCCTGGACGCGCGTGTCTTGCGCCAGTTGCGGATCCGGGGGGTGCGGCGTCGGCAGAAGAGGGCCGGGCAACTGAGCTGTTCGCCGTGCCCCAGCAAGGCCATGCAGAAGGCAAAAGGACCGTCCACAAAGTCGGCTTGGGCCCGGTGGGATCTCCGGGATGTCCCAACCGTCCGGCACGTCCGCTTCCGCCGCGCGCAACAGATGCCCGGTCTGACACAGATAGCCCACCAGTACGCTGTTGGACGCGTGCTGTATGAGTCCGGCTGTGGCCACGGCATGGACAACGGCCCGCCATTCGGCGCAAACTGGACCCGCTCCGATCCGTGAATGAAAACGGAAGGCAGACCGGCGTTTTCGGCCAGACGCAGAATGTCGGCTGTTTTGCTGTTTAGCTGAAAGAGAATGTGGGCCGCTTCAATGCCCTGAGCCGCGCCGAGCTGTTTCCTGGGCATCGGGCCTTCGTGTGGCCCGGCCCGGTTATGGGGCGCGCCGTTGTTGTTCGTTTGTCGCGCTTCCCGGTACGTCGTGGCGGCGCGCAGGCGGCAGGCCGGGCAAAGGCCGCAGCCGTAGCCCCACTCGTGGCACTGCCCGCGTTCGCCCGTGTAGCAGGTATGGCTTTCCTTCAGAATCAGGTCTACCAGGCCCGCGCCGCCCAGTTCTTCGGCCAGTTCCCAAGCTCCGCGCTTGCTCAGCCACATCAGCGGCGTGTGCAGGACAAAGCGGCTGTCCATGCCCAGATTGAGCGCCACCTGCATGCCTTGACGCTGTCGTCGCGGCAATCCGGATAGCCGGAAAAATCGCTTTGGCAGACGCCCAGCACCAGATGGCGGATATCTTTGGCATAGGCCCAGACGGCGGCGTGCAGGATGAACAGCAGGTTGCGACCCGGCACAAAGGTGGTGGGTAGACCGCCCGACCCGTCGGCGACGATGGGCGTGTCGGCAGTCAAGGCCGTGTCGGCCAGCTGGCGGAAAATATCCACACCCAGCAGAGTATCCGGCCCCAAGCGGGAAGTTCAGAGCGGATCAAGCCCGGCCAAGCCCGCACGCAGGCGCTGGCGGCAGGTCAGTTCCACGCTGTGGCGCTGGCCGTAGTCAAAGCTAGGGGGGTCAGAACGCGCTGGAAGCGGCTCAGCGTCCAAGCCAGGCAGGTGGCTGAATCCTGCCCGCCGGAAAAGATGGCCAGAGCCTGCTCTTGCCCGAAGGGAACGGTGGAAGGGACGGCGGCGCTCATGGCTTGCGGGGTCAGAACTGGCATGCCTTGGCCGGGGCGTAACCGGCCAGAAACGCGTCCATCAGGGTGCCGAAATAAATCCGGTTGCGGGGTTTGATGTGCTGGGCGTCCGGACAGTCCGCCGGGAAGAAGCGCAGGGAATCACGGTTGCCCGTGTAGTTCAGGTGGGCCAGCGGCAGGGAGAGCAGATAGGACCAGAGCCCGCGTCGCTTGTTGATGGCCTGTTCCTGCAGGGCGCGCAGACGCTCTTGCAGATGCGGATTCTGGTCCTGGTGCGGATAGTAAAAAGCCGCGCCCCGCTCAATCATCAGGTCGCTCAGGGAGCGGCCGTTTTCCAGGCGCACGTCGGCCACGATGCGGCCGTAGCGGTCCTTGTTCTTGACTCCGGCGGCGAACAGGCGGACTTTTTGCCCCTTGGCCAGCGCGTCCAGCTCCTGTCGAGCCTCGCGGGCGTAATACCAAGTGCTGTTGCCCCGGCCCATTTCCGGTGTGTCAATGCCCGCCAGACGCACTACGCGCCGGTCCGTGAGCTTGAGCGTGTCGCCGTCAAAACAGCGGGCCACTACCCCCTCGGGCTGGGGCAGGGGCTCTTGCTCCGCCCGGGCGGCAGCCGCAGGCAGCAGACAGCAGAACAAAAGAAGCAGAGCGGCTTTTGGTACCTTATTTGAGTAGGAGCGCTTACTGAAATTTCTCATACACGCGAACATAATGCGCCCTGTGTCTCTCAAATGATGTTAATTCTCGTAATAGGAGCGTAGCGGCTGACTCCGCACCGGATGCCGCAGCTTGCGCAACGCCTTGGCCTCGATCTGGCGGATGCGTTCACGCGTTACGTTAAAGAGTTTGCCCACTTCCTCAAGTGTGTGATCACTCTTTTCGGCAATGCCGAAGCGCTTGCGCAGCACCTGCTCTTCACGCGGGGTCAGGTCGGCCAGCACGGCGGCCAACTGCTCGGAAAGCTTGGTATTGATGACTTCCTCGGCCGGGGCCACGGCCTTTTTGTCCTCAATGAAATCGCCCAGGCTAGAGTCTTCCTCGTCGCCGATGGGCGTCTCCAGCGAAATGGGCTCCTTGGCGATCTTGAGCACTTTCTTGACCTTTTCCACCGGGTATTCCATGCGCTCGGCAATTTCTTCGGGTGTGGGATCGCGCCCCAGTTCCTGCACCAGATAGCGCGAAGTGCGGATCAGCTTGTTGATGGTTTCAATCATGTGTACGGGAATACGGATGGTGCGGGCCTGGTCAGCGATGGCACGGGTGATGGCCTGACGGATCCACCATGTGGCGTAGGTGGAGAACTTGTAGCCGCGCTGGTACTCGAATTTGTCCACAGCTTTCATCAGGCCGATGTTGCCCTCCTGGATCAGGTCCAGAAATTGCAGGCCGCGATTGGTATATTTTTTGGCAATGGAAACCACCAGGCGCAGGTTGGAGCGGATCAGCTCCTGCTTGGCGCGCATGGCGGCGGTATTGCCGCGCTTGATGCGCCAGAGCACTTCTTCCAGGTCGCCCACATTGTGGCAGCATTTTTCCTGGAGGCGCTTGAGAATTTCGATCTTGCCGATGATCATTTCCTTGAAGGAAAAGAGCTCGTCCACGCTGAGCTTGAGAGCGTGGGCCGCTTCGGCGGGGTTGACCTCGCGCTTTTCCAGACCGTCGAACATGGCCTGGATTTCCGCCTGGGTGCGGCCTGTGGAAAGGATATAGGCCGAGAGATCACGCTGGCAGTTGTGCATCTGTCGCACGTAGTCCTCCACCGTCTCGATGATCCGGTCAATGAGGGTTTTTTCCAGCTTGATGTCGCGCAGGCGGGTGACGATTTCTTCCTTGAAGCCGATGATTTCCTTTTGGGTGGTCGTGACCCGGCGTTCCAGCGTGCAGCAGTCGTCCAGCTTTCTGTAGATCCTGCGTTTCTTCTTAAAGACCTGCTTGATTTCGTCCAGCAGCAGTATGACCCGCGAACGCTGGCTCATTTCATCTTCGCTGGGGTCGTCCTCTTCAATGGTTTTCACCACATCCTTGAGTTTAATGCGGTTCTGGCGCAGATCCTCGCCCACATTGATGAGTTCTTCCACAGCCACGGGCACTTCCACCAAGGCGTAGAGCACGTCTTGCTCGCCCATTTCGATCTTTTTGGCGATGGCCACTTCGCCGTCGCGGTCCAGCAGGGGCACGGCGCCCATTTCGCGCAGATACATGCGCACGGGATCGGTGCTGCGAGAGGAGTAGTCGGCTGATTCCTCGTCTTCGGCCAAGTCCAGCGCGCCTTCGGACACCTCGTCGTCGTTTTCGGCGGCGGAAATTTTTTTGCCGTCCTTCTCGGAATCCACAATGACAATTTCCAGCTGCTCAAAAATGCCGATAATTTCTTCAAATTGCTCGGGCGTGCTCATTTCCACAGGCAGGGCCTTGTTGACCTCTTCAAAGGTCAAAAAGCCGGTGCCTTTGCCCTTGGCAATAAGCGATTGTATTTGCTGGATATCCTTAAGGTTACTCATGCCCTTTCTCCAAAGTTTCCTGCAATGCCCGAAGATAATCCAAATCAGTCGCAAAGTCACCTGTGCCGGTATTTTCGCGTAACGCTGCGGAAACAGATGATTTTTGCGCCGAGGCGTAATAAGCGTCCAAGTCGCGGCGCAAAAATTCCAGTTCGTTGTCGCCGCTGTCGCGGGGCGCGGCCTCAGCTCCCCGGCAGTGGTTCCAGAAGTTTTTTTCGCGTTGATCCAAATGGTAGGAGCTTTCTTCCCCCAGTTCCTCAATCTTGTCCCAGAGCCGTCGGGCAATGGGCGACTGGATGGCCAGATCCGCGCCCAAGGCGCGGAGGTCGTCCAGACGTTCGGGATAGCGCACTGCGTACATCAGGATCT
The DNA here is from genome assembly GCA_000403945.1 of Desulfovibrio sp. Dsv1. GTDB lineage: Bacteria > Desulfobacterota > Desulfovibrionia > Desulfovibrionales > Desulfovibrionaceae > Desulfovibrio. The sequence goes on along the minus strand of APFI01000045.1, from coordinate 9,205 downwards.
GGCGGTCGCGCATGTTCTGCCGGGCGAGGCTGGGTTTGGCCGTCCGCTCCGGGGCGCGACCCCGGCTGTCCTGTTGTTTCTGGCTGTGCCAGGCGGCCAGGTCTTGGCGCAGCTCGTTTTCCGAAAGTTGCAGATGCCCGGCCAGCCGCGATACATAGGGGCTGACCAGCTCCGGCAATTCCACCTGGCGCAGAAAGTTCCGCGCCCATTCCACGGTTTCGCGCGGGGCCAGGGCCTTGAGCACGTCCACGCAGAAGCGCAGGCCGTCCGGCGCCTTGGCCTGCAAATCCTCAAAGGCCTCGGGTCCGGCACTGCGCAGCAGGCTGTCGATGTCTTCGCCTTCGGGCATCAGCACCACGTTGCAGGCCAGACCGCGCGTAAGCAGCATTTCGCAGGAGCGCAGGGCGGCCTTGCGCCCGGCGCGGTCCCCGTCGAAAAGCAGCACCATCTGGGAGGCGAAACCCGAAAGACGTTTGATCTGCTCCGGGGTCAGCGCGGTGCCCAGCACGCCCACGGCGTTGTCGTAGCCGAACTGGTGCAGGGTGAGCACGTCCATGTAACCCTCGGTGAGCAGGGCGCGGCCCTTGGTGCTGATGCCGCGCCTGGCCTGGGCCAGGCCGTAGAGATGCTCGCCCTTCTTGTACAGGGGGGTGTCCGCGCTGTTGATGTACTTGGCATCGTCCTCTCCGGCGATGATCCGCCCGCCGAAGGCGATGATCTGGTTGGACAGGCTCTTGATGGGAAAGATCAGCCTCCCACGGAAGCGGTCATAGGCCCGGCCGTTTCCGGACTGCCCCAGTAGGCCCGCCTCCACGGCCAGGCGGGAGTTGAAACCCGCGCGGCGCAGGGCGTCGGCCAAGGATTGCCACTCGCGCCGCGCCCAGCCCAGGCCGAAGCGCCGCACAATGTCCTCGCTCAGGCCGCGCCGTTCGATGTACTCCCGGCATTCGGCGGCTTTCGGGCTTTGCAGGGCCGCGCTGAAATGCCCGGCGGCCAGTTCGTACATACGCAGCATCTGCTGGCGGATGGAGCGGCGTTCCCGCTCCTCGCCCTGATTGCGGGCGTTGCCGCGCCCGCGTTCAATGATGATGCCCGCCTCGGCGGCCAAATGTTCCAGACTTTCCTTGAAATCCAGGCCGTTGATCCGGCCGTAGAAATCAAAAATGTCCCCGGAAGCGTGGCAGCCGAAGCAGTAAAACATGCCCTGTTCCTCATTGACGGAAAAGGAGGGCTTGGTTTCCTGATGGAAAGGGCAGGGTGCCACCCAGCGCGAGCCGTTGCGCTTGAGCTCCACATAGCGGCGCACGAGGTCCACGATGTTCAGGCGCTCTTTGATAGCGCGGATGGCATCTTTGGATTGCATGCGGCAACGGCCCCTGTTTGCTCTGACAACTCGATTTGTTCCCTTGCGCGTCTGCAAGATTTTTTCTGTTCGCGGGCAAGGAAACGGCTTGGTCTGGGGAGAGTGAACTTTTCCCGTTCACAGCCGGGGTATAACACAACATTGATGCGGCCCGCGACAAAAAGGCCGCCCGCGCGCGGACTAACGAAACGTCACGATAGTCATGCCGTCGCCACCGCGATTTTCCGGGGCCAGAGTGAACTGATCCACAGCCGGAAAGCCGCGCAGAAATTCGCGAACCTCACGGCGCAACGCGCCCGTGCCGCGCCCGTGCACAATTTCCACCTTTGAAAAACCGGCCAGCAAGGCCTTGTCCAGAAAGCGCTCCACCTCGGCCAGAGCTTGGTCCGCGCGCATGCCGCGCAAATCCAGTCGCAGGGAGGCAATGTCGTCGCCGTGTTTCACGGCGGCGCGCGGCGCGACAGCTTGGGCGGGCTTGCCGCCGCTTTCGCGCAAATCCTTCATCTCGGCCCAGAGGTTCACGCCGTTCATGTCCAAGCGCACGCGGCCCCGGCGTTCGTCCACGTCCGTGATTACGCCGCGCTTGTTGAAAACGCTGTGCAGCACGCTTTGGCCCGGCGCGAACTGTTGTGGCCAGGGCAGCACGGACTGTTCCTCCGGTTCCGCCGCCGGAGTCAGGGATGCGCGCAGGCGGGACATTTCCTTCAGCGCATGCTTGGACGTGGCCCGGCCTTCCTTCCATGCCCGCATCAGTTCGGCGGCCTTGCCGCGCACTTCCTCATGCAGGTGGACGCGTTCCATTTCCAGGCGTTCGCGGCTCTGCTGCGCGGCAAGGTGGTTTTTTTCCTGCTCCGCGCGCAGCGTGATTAGCTCTTTTTCACGCCTGGAGACCAAGTCATTGAGGCGACCCAGCAGGGCCGTGGCGTCCTGGCCGTCCTGCAACAGATAATGCTCGGCCCGGCGCACAATGGCTTCGGGCAGGCCGTGCTCCCGCGCCACGTCCAAGGCTTGGCTGGCCCCCACCTGGTCGTAGGCCAGCTTGAACAGCGGCTTTTTGGTAGCCGAATCAAATAGCATGGATGCCGCCCTGGCTCCCTCACGGGTCAGAGCGTAGGACTTGAGCGCCGGAAAATGCGTTGCCGCCAATACAAAAGTGTGTTTGTCCAGCAATTCGTCAAGGACCGCCTGGGCCAAAGCCGCGCCCTGGGCCGGGTCCGTGCCGGCACCGAACTCGTCCAACAGCACCAGACCGTGTTGGTCCAAATGCTTCCATGCCTTGGCCAGATGGTCGATCTGGGCCGTGAAGGTGGAAACATTGTCGTCTAGGCTCTGCTCGTCGCCAATAAAGGCGTCCATGCGGCTGAACCAGGGCAGATGCGAACCCTTGCCCGCCGGAACGGGCAGACCGCTGAGCGTCATGGCCACCATGAGGCCTAGGGTTTTCAGGCAAACGGTTTTGCCGCCCGCGTTGCCGCCGGTGATGACCAGCGCCCGTTCGCCGGGACGCAGCAGAATGTCCAGAGGATGGACCGGCGGGGTGGACGCGTTTGCACCCTCGGATCGCTGGGCGGCCCTAGCCGCGCCTTGTTCCGCTCCCGTGTTTCTGCTCCGGGCCAGGGCCAGCAGTGGATGACGGGCCTCCAGCAGGCTGATGCCTTCCTCCGCCGGGGAGAGGCTGATGCAGCGGCCGTCAAAAAGGTCGGCTAGGCGACGTTTGGCCTGCAGCACGTCCAGTTGGGCCAGCAGATCCAGGGCGGCCCAAGCTCCGGGCAGTTCGGCGTTGAGCAAATCGCGCAGATAGGCCAGCACCTTCTGCTCTTCCTCGCGCTCCTCGTGCTTGAGTTCCTGAAGGCGATTGTTGATCTCCACTAGGAACATGGGCTCGAAATAGCAGGTTTCGCCAGTCTGGGACCAGTCGTGGATGATACCCTGCATGTGCCCCTTGAAATTGGCCTTGAGCGGCAGCACGTAGCGGTCTGAGGACAGGGTCATGAACTCGTCCTGCAAATAGGGCAGCATATTGTATTGCAGGGCAAAATCTTTGACCTTGCGCATGCAGTTCTGGTGCAGGCGGCGCAGTGCGCCGCGCAGGCGGTACAACTCCGGCGAGCTTTCGTCCCTGATCATGCCGTCGTCGGAAATGCAGCGGTTCAGGGCATCCGTGAGCCGCACGGGCATGGGAGCGGTCTGGGCCAGCTCCAGCAGATGCGGCCAGCGACGCGGGGCGTCGGATGTGTCGATGGCCGCGTGGGCGCTCTGGGCTAGGCGCAACACCTCACGCAAAGCCCAGAAGGCGTCGGCGTCGGGTCGGGACTGGGGGTGTTCCGCAGCGCGCAGCATGCCGCCCACATCGGGAAAGGCAGCCAGACTGAAGCCCTTGCCGCCGTCACCAGCGGGCCGGGCGGCCCAAACTGCAGCCTCCCCGTAGAGGTGGGCGGCCAGAGTCACGGCTTCGCTGTTCGGCAGAGGGGCGACGGCCAGAGCGGTTTTGCGCCCCACGCCCGAACAGCAAAGCCCGGCCAAGTGTTCCGTGATCTTACTGAATTCGAGTGCGTGGAGGGTGCGATCGTGGATCATTGGGGGAGCTGCCTCAAAAAAGTTCTTTTGCCGTCCGGCCCCGGCTGCATCATCCATGCTGTCTTTATCCGCACGGATCACAAGTTCGCCTGTGGCTAAAGCTTCTTCGTCGCAACGACTGAAGCAAGAGAACCATCAACGGGCACTCCCTCCGTAAAAACGTGTTTTCCTTGTGGGAAGGAACAAATCGCCGTTTTTTTTTGCGTCAATTCTCTGAAAAACAGGGAAAGGTGTCGCTGGGGGAGCGGTTTGCGGCATGGCTCGTCGAATGGAAAAAATCCCGTACCGTTACAATAACATTAAGAATGTACATTCTTAACATTTGAAGCCCCCGCTTCGGCGCTTGCCGGCGCGGATAATGCGCTTCGCTTTCGCGGATGGCGGATGCTGATCGCAGCCGCCAGAGCAGTTTAACTTTAAAATCGCGCTATTGCGCAAGGTGCTGCTTGACCGCCTCAGAAAGAGCCTTGCCGTCCACACGGCCCTTGTAGGAACCCATGATGGCTGAGATGACCCGGCCCATGTCCTTGGGGCCGGCGGCCTGAAGTTCGGCCGCAGTGGTTTCGATAACCGCCGCCAGCTCTTCCGGGCTGAGTGCCTTGGGCAGGTATTCCTGCAAAATTTCCAGTTCCGCGGCTTCCTTGTCAGCCAGATCGGCGCGGTTGGCTGCCCTGTACTGCTCAATGGAATCCTGGCGCTGCTTGCCTTCCTTGATGATGACGTCCAGCATTTCCTCGTCGGAAAGGCTGCCGCCGGGCCGCCGGAGGTCCACCAGTCTGTTTTTGACTGCGGTTTTCAGCATCCGCAACACGGTCAGGCGTACGGCGTTCCTGGCTTTGTAGGCATGGATGTATTCCTTTTCGATCTGTTCAAATAAGCTCATGGCGATGGCGGGGTGGAAGTGTGGGAAAGAAGTGGACACTGCGGGACACCCCATTGGGACTTCCCGCAGTGTCTGTCCGGAATACGTGAACGGCCTGGGGATGACAGAACCGCGCCCGCGCAACGCGCGGAAAGACGCGTCGCGGAAGCGGGTCTAGGCCATGTTCATCTTTCTGATTTTCTTCATCAGCCGCTTGCGGGCAGCGGCCTTCTTCTTTTTGCGCATGACGCTGGGCTTTTCATAGTGCTGGCGTTTCTTCATTTCAGAAAGAATACCGGCCTTCTCCACCTGTTTTTTGAAACGGCGCAAAGCGATGTCGAAGCTATAATCGTCGTCATTGAGGAAAACTCCGGGCAAGAACATCACCCCCTTCGGCGGCAGGCCGGGCTTCAATAAAGCACGACACTGCAAAATATAAGAAAAAATATAGCGCGCGCTTGAAAAAAAAACAAGCACTATGATCCGGAAAAGCATGTTTTCCTTTAGCGGCGAGCCATGCCACTTTTGCAGCTGAACAGAATTCAGCGCATCGTCCGAGAGCCTTTCCTTTATAAAAGCGCAAGTAACCACAGGGATAGGAATTTGCCGCAAACGCCTGCCCCGTAGGGCGACGCATCCGTCCGGATTGGAGTGTTTCAACAGCCATGTTGCTGTCGGTGTCTGCGGTCCGCACCGCCGGATGGGCATGTTTCTGACAGGCTGTCTTTGGAACGCGAACAAGCGTGGAATACAGCGGAAACGACTGGAGACAGCCTGAAGGGCTGCCTCCGGTCGCAAAAAACATACGGAGACCGGCAGCAACGCTATCCGTGTTTTCCGGCAGAAAGAACCTCACTTTTGCTCACTTACCGCTCGAGGGATGCGAACAAAGCCCGAACTCTGAGGATGTGGGCAGCAAGGCACGCGCGGAAACAAACGCATGTCAAACTTTAAGTGTGTAACTTCCCAAAGTCGTTCTGTTCTAGTTCAGTGCGTCTTTAAGCATTTTGCCGGGACGGAACTTGATCATTTTGCAGGCGGGGATAGTCAGGGTGGCACCGGTGCGCGGATTGCGACCCTGGCGGGCGTTGCGGCTTTCCACGGCGAAGGTTCCGAAACCGGTGAGGGTCACTTTAGCTTCCTTGCTCAGCGAGTCTTCCACAGAAGCCAGAAAAGCATTGAGGGCGCGTTCCGCGGCGGCCTTGGTCAGATTGGCCTTGGCGGCGATTTTTTCAACCAGATCAGCTTTAGTCATCAGCATATCCTCCTGAAGATTTGCCAAGCGATATTACGCGTCGGACTCCCCAAGTCCGTGGTCCAAAACCTCCGCGCACAATACCGACATGATAGCGGACTTAACTCAACCTCTTTTGGCCCGGATTGTCAAGATTCGGCGGCAAAAAAGCGGCAAGACGCTGGAAATCGTCCCTATCCAGAGCTTCGGGTCGCAGATTGGGGGCCAGTCCCGTCCGTTCCAGGGCCTCTTCCAGTTCCGGCAGACCCGCGCGGCGGAAGATACCGCCTAGCTGTTTGCGGCGCTGCTGAAAACAGATCCGCAGCAGACGGGATAGGGCCTCGGGACGGGCGGGCAAAGCCCCGGGCGGCAGCGGATCGAAGGAGAGCACGGCGGAATCCACCTTGGGCGGCGGATTGAACGCGCCGGGTCCCACCACAAATTCCAGACGCGGCCAAGTGTAGCTCTGCACCCAGACCGAGAGTGCGCCGTAATGGCCGTTGCCGGGCGTGGCGGCCAGACGCTGGCCCACTTCCTTCTGGACCATGAACACGGCCCGGATCATGCCCCGGGCACGGGACACAATGTCCCAGATCAGGGGCGAGGCCACGTTGTAGGGCAGGTTGCCGATGATTTTCCAAGGGCGCTCCTGACCGACGCGCCGCCAGTCGAAGCGCAGGGCGTCCGTCAGCACAGTCTGGGTGCGCGGCCCGGCCAGGCGTTGCCGCTCCGTCGCCCAGTGGCGGTCTTTTTCCAGCAGCAACAGACTGGCATGCGGTCCGTCTTCCAGCACCCTGGTCAGCGTGCCGGGGCCGGGGCCGATTTCCAGCACGCGATCCTCAGGGCGGGGCAGCAGCAGGGAGGCGATGCGCATGCAGATCTCTTCCCGGCGCAAAAAGTGCTGGCCCAGGCTTTTTTTGGCGCGGGGAGCGGGCAGGCTGTTTTTAAGGGATGCGGGCATAGGAGACTCAGGGCAGGTCAAAGCGGTCAAAGGCCAGCATCAGCCCGGCCCGTCCTTGCGTGGCCGAACGCAGCGAGGTGGAAAAGCCGAACAGGCGGCGCAGGGGAGCCGTGCCGCGCAGAAGCTTGCGCCCCGCGTGATCTTCCAGGTCTTCCACTTTGCCGCCGGTGGTGTTGAACAGGCTGATGGCTGGGCCCAGAAAATCCCCGGGCACGTTGATTTCCACCTTCATAATGGGTTCTAGAGCCACGGGCGCGGCCTTGGACAGGGCTTCGCGCAGGGCCTGCCCGGCGGCCATGTGGCAGCCTGGCGCGGTGGTCAGGCCTTCGCGCCGCTCCACATTGGCCAGCGTCACGGCCACGTCCACCACCGGCCAGCCGGTCAGTTCGCCGCTTTGCAGGCCGTCGCGCACGCCGTCCAGGGCGGCCTGAAGCAAGGCCGGGGGCAGAAGTTCGCGGGCCTCCTGCGGGTTTGCAGGCAGGAAGTCGCCTGCGCTCACCTGATTGCCCGCGTGCCGGGGCAGGGGAGCCACGCGCAGGGAGACGGCGCCCTGATGGCGTTCCCTGCCCAGCTCTCTGTCAAACACGGCTTCGGCCTCAGCCTTTTTGCGCACGGTCTCGCGTAACACCACCTGTGGCTGACCGGCGCGCGGGATGATGCCGTATTCGCGGCGCATGCGCTCCAGCAGCACGTCCAGATGCAGTTCGCCCATACCGGAAACCATGCGCGTGCCCGAGCCGGCATCCAGACTGACCTGAATGGTGGGGTCTTCCTCCACATAGCGGGCCAGAGCTTCGTCTAGGGTTTTGCCTTCGTTGGCATTGCGCGGTTCCAGGGCCAGGGTGAGCACCGGCGCGTAGGCCTTGATGGATTCCAGCATGACCTCGCGGCCCCGCGCGGCGTAGGTCTCGCCGGTATGGGCCGCGCGCAGGCCCACCACCGCCGCTATTTCTCCGGCCGAGACCGATTCAAGCTGTTCGCGGCGGTCGGCGTGCAGGCGGAAGATGCGGCCCACGCGGTCGTCGCTCTTTTGCGCCACGTTGCGCAGGGAATCGCCTTCTTTGATCCGCCCGGCGTAAAGGCGCAGAAAGGAAAGTTTGCGCCCGTTCTCCATCAGCACTTTGAAGACTAGGGCCACAGGCGGCGCGTCCGGGTTCGGTTCGACCACTTCTTCCCGGCCTTCGGTGTTGCGGCCCACAGGCGCGGCCACGTCCAGAGGCGAGGGCAGATAGTCGCAGACCGCGTCCAGCACGGGCTGCACGCCCATGTTGCGCAGGGCCGATCCGCAGAACACGGGCGTCAGCGCGCGGGAAAGCGTGGCCCGTCGCAGGGCGGCGCGGATGTCCTCCCGGCTGACGGAGCCATCCATCCAGAGTTCCAGAAATTTATCGTCGGCTTCGGCCAGCTTTTCCAGAAGGGTTTCGCGCCAGGGCGCGGCCAGTGTGGTTTCACACGGGCTGAAGGGCACACGCAGCACGGTGCGGCCCTGATCCGCCGGGTCAAAGGCCAAGGTTTCACAACTGATCAGGTCCAGCACGCCGGAAAAGGCCTCGCCCTGGCCCAGGGGGGCGGTTACAGCCACAGCGTTGGCCTGGAGGCGGTGCATGGCCTCCAGCACTGCCTCGAAATCCGCGCCCAGCCGGTCCATTTTGTTTACGAAGGCGATCTTGGGCACCCCGAAACGCTCGGACTGCCGCCAGACCGTTTCGGACTGCGGCTCCACCCCGCCCACAGCGCAGAACACGCCCACGGCCCCGTCCAGCACGCGCAGGGAGCGCTCCACCTCAATGGTGAAATCCACATGGCCGGGCGTGTCAATGAGGTTGATCGTCTGTTCCCGCCACTGGCAGGAGGTACAGGCCGAGGTGATGGTGATGCCGCGCTCCTGCTCTTCGGGCATGTAGTCCATGGCGGCCGCGCCGTCATGCACCTCGCCCATGCGATGGATTTTGCGGCTGTAGAAAAGCATGCGTTCGGAAAGGGTGGTCTTGCCCGCGTCGATGTGGGCGATGATGCCGATGTTGCGGATGTCGCTGATTGGGGGCATGGCTGGCTCCGGCTGGCTGGCGTTATTACTGAGTGGTACGTTTTTTTCAGGACTCCCGCAAGACCGGGCGCGCGGAAATGCGTAACTCGCGTCCGCCGTTAGGGTGTGTTTGCAAACCTTATAATCAGGCCTGGTTCGTGTAGCCCCTGGACATGTGCCAT
>APFI01000044.1 GCA_000403945.1 Desulfovibrio sp. Dsv1 | reverse complement strand
ATTTCGAGGAAGTATCCACAAGGGTTTGCTGACAGATGCGGCCCACGCCCTTGAGCGTACCCACATAAAAAGTGTCCTGACTGCCGGGATAGCCGGGATGATGGCTCTCCATCTCACTGCTTGCCTCATCATCCCGCTTGTTACGCTCCAGGGCCTGTACCCGCGCTTCGGTCAGCACCATGCCCTGTTCAGCGGATATTCTTTCCAGGGCTGTCAGAGGC
>APFI01000043.1 GCA_000403945.1 Desulfovibrio sp. Dsv1 | reverse complement strand
CGTACCCACATAAAAAGTGTCCTGACTGCCGGGATAGCCGGGATGATGGCTCTCCATCTCACCGCTTGCCTCATCATCCCGCTTGTTGCGCTCCAGGGCCTGTACCCGCGCTTCGGTCAGCACCAGGCCCTGTTCAGCGGATATTCTTTCCAGGGCTGTCAGAGGTTGCCTCATGGAAGCAAGAGCATGCCGCGGCCAAGTTGCTGGCCCTGACTTGCCCGCATGCGGGAAATGCCGTGGCGAACTCGACAACAGCCTGTTCAGTGCCTTCTTCCACACGATTTTTCAAATTCGGTTTCCCGCGGCTGACCTCAACAGGGCTTCAACTCCACCGGCCTCGCGAGCAGCCTGACAGCGGCAAGAGGTATCCCTGGAAAAGCCCATGATGCGGCAGGCGTTGGAGATATCCCCCAGTTCCGCGGCCAGGCCGGGAAGGCCGGTCTTGTGCTTGATGACACTTTGGTTAAAGCTTTCCATTGGGAACCCTTGGGCATGATGCCCGGTTGATGGGTTGTGTGCACTTCCATCAAAACGGAGTTCCCTTTCCTTTTCCAGGGGCTACTGTCAGATCAAGTCGAAACTAGGGCATGTTATGACGTACACCCGGAAGGTCGAGCCTGAAAGGCACACGCTTCAGATACCTCCGAACGGGCACTTCCTCCTTCGGGCTCTCAGAATTTAGATGCGTCTTACTTGGTCAGACAAGTGTTTTCTCCGCCCGCACGGCGTTTTTTGAACTTCCGGCGCACGCCGGGCAAGGGGTATTTGAGAGATGCCTTGCTTGACACTCACATGGCCTTGGGGCATAAGTGGAAAAAAGTGGTAAAATTGTGTAAGAAAGTGGTAAATTATGCAAAAGCTCTTCACCAAAAGTCTCTCCCGCAGCTTGGACCCCAAGGGGCGGCTGATGCTGCCTCCGGAATACCGTGAGGCGCTCTGCGCGGGTCAGGTGGCCGGTGAAGACGGCGAAAGTACGGGCACATTCTGGCTGACCGCCTTTTACGGCCGTCTGGTGGCCTATCTGCCCGTCGACTGGGATGCCGTTACCGAGCAGTTGAGCCGCATCCGTATCCCTTCGCCCAAGCTGTCGCATTTCAAAACCAAAGTCATGGGCTTGGCGCAAGAACTGACTCCGGACCCGCAGGGCCGGGTGCGCATTCCGCAGGCTCTGCTGCGCGAAGCCGGATTACAGAAGGACGTCATGCTGGTGGGCATGCTCAACAAGTTTGAGATCTGGGATCAGAACCGTTTTGACGCGCTGCAGCTTGAGGATGTGTCCGAAGAGCTGGCGGCCAGCGGCGTGGATATTGCTTTGTGATCCGCGAGGGCGGAATAATGGCGTATGTGATGCTGGAGACGGAAGAACACGCGCCGGCGCGCCATGTGCCGGCGCTCCCCGCCGAAACGCTGGATGCTCTGGCTCCCCACGCGGGCGGCCGTTATCTGGACGGCACGCTGGGGCTGGGCGGGCATGCCGCCGCCGTGCTGTCCGCCGCGCCCGGCAGCGAGCTCTGCGGCTTGGACCGGGACGAGCATGCCCTGGCCCTGGCCCGTGAGCGGCTGGCCCCTTTTGGCGGGCGGGCGCATTTTTTTCACTGCCGTTACAGCCGGTTCGCCGAGGCCCTGAAGGAACTTCAATGGGACAAAGTGGACGGTGCGCTGCTGGACATCGGCGTGTCTTCCCTCCAACTGGATGAAAACGGGCGCGGTTTCAGCATTTACGGTGACGGGCAGCTGGATATGCGTATGGATCAGCATTCCGGCGAGCTGTCGGCTTGGCACTGGGTCAACCGGGAAAGCTTCGCCCGACTCAAGGAGTGCATTGCCACCTTGGGCGAGGAACCGCAGGCTGGGCGCATCGCCCGGGCCATTGTGGAAGCCCGGCAAAAAGCGCCCATCGACAGCACGACGGAGCTGGCTGCCCTGGTGGAGAAAGCCTATCCGCCCGCGTGGCGTGCCAAGGCCCGCCGGCATCCGGCCACACGCACCTTCCAGGCTCTGCGTATGGCCGTCAATGATGAGTTGGGGGAACTGCGGCGTTTTCTAGATGAGATTCTGGCATGGCTGCCCGTGGGCGGGCGTCTGGCGGTGATCACCTTTCATTCCTTGGAAGATCGCATGGTCAAGCAGGCCATGCGCCGCTGGGCCGAGGGCTGCCGCTGTCCCCGGCACGTGCCGGTCTGCGTCTGCCATCATCATCCGGAAGTGCGCATCCTGCACAAAAAACCGGTGCAGGCGGGACCGGACGAACTGGCCGTCAACCCGCGCGTCAGCAGCGCCAAGCTGCGCGCTGTGGAAAAAATCACCGAGGCTGCGGCCTGATGCTGAAAAATAGCGCCACCGCCAATCAGCAACGGAGCGGCCGGGGCTGGCTTCTGGCGCTAGCCTTGGAGCTGCTGGCCCATATGGTCATGGCCCTCGTGCTGGTCTGGAGTAATATTGAGCGCATGGACACCACATATTTTATCAATATCGCGCAGAACGAACTGCGCGAACGCCGTGCCCTGCGCGCCAAGCTGGAAGTGGAACGCGAACGTCTGCTTTCCCCATACGAGCTGCGTCGCCGGGCCGAGGAATTCGGCATGCGCGAGCCCAAGCCAGGGCAGGTGAGGCGCATGGAGATTCGTTAACAGAGCTTTGGCTTTGAAAGCGGGCACGCTCCCAAAGCGGATATGAGTCGGTTTCTGTAGTTGCCCTGTCCTGTCTCGCGGATTGAGTCATTTTGGGGAAATCATGTTCAAGTTCACGTCACGCAAACGCAACCGACCGGGCTATACGCCTCGGCGCGAGAAGATCTCGCGCGTCCCCCGCAACCTCAAGGCCGGGAAGAACCCGGGCACCCGTGCAGCCTGGCTGGACAGGGTGGACTGGGGGCGTTTGCGTATCAACGTGGTGGTCTGCATTTTCTGCCTGCTCTGGGTCGGGCTCTGGGGACGGGCTTGGTATCTGCAGATGGTGGAGGGGCCGCGCCTAGCCGACCGGGCCCGCCGTCAGCACATGGCTTCCGAATTGGTCACCGGCCGCCGGGGCATGATCTATGACCGCAACGGCCAGGTGCTGGCCCGCAGCGTCGAGGCCCGTTCGGTTTACGCCAAGCCGCAGGACGTGGAAAATTTTCTGGACATGGCCAACACACTGGGGCCGATTCTCGGTATGGAGCCCCAGAAGCTCTATGACGAGCTTTCCAAGACAAAACGCCGTTTTGTCTGGCTCAGACGTAAGGTGGACGATTACACCGCCGAGGCCGTGCGCAAGGCCAATCTTTCCGGTATCGGCCTGTCCAAGGAATATGACAGGGTCTATCCTTTCAAGCACATGGCCGGGCAGTTGCTGGGCTTTGTGGGGCTTGACGACAAAGGCCTGGAGGGCATTGAGCGTTCTCTGGATGCCCGGCTGGGCTGCATCCCCACCCGCCAGATCGTGCAGCGCGACGCCATGGGCCGCCGCTTTTACCTGCATGAGGAAGGCCAGACCGAGCCGCGCGGCCAGGATCTGACCCTGACCATCGACGTGCAGATGCAGTTCATCGCCGAAGAGGCTGTGGCCCGCGCCGCCCGCGATTACGATGCCCGTTGGAGCGGAGCTCTGGTTGTGGATGTACCGACGGGCGACATCCTGGCCTGGGCGCAGTATCCCTTCTTCAATCCCAACACCTACCGGGAATCCCCGCCGCTGGTCTACCGCAACCGCCTAGCCGCCGACGCGCTGGAACCCGGTTCGACCTTCAAACCTTTTGTGATGGCCGCCGCCCTGCAGGAACGCAAGGTCACGCCTAATACACTCATTGACTGCGAGCGCGGCAAGTGGGTCAGCAAAAATTTCACCATTCGTGACACCTCCAACCAGGGAATGCTGTCCGCCAGCAAGGTGTTGCGCTATTCCTCCAATATCGGCATGGCCAAGATCGGTCTGACGCTGGGCGCACCTCTCTTTCACAAGTACTTGCACGCTCTGGGTTTCGGCGAGCGCACCAGCGTGCCCGTCTCCGAAAGCCGGGGCATTCTGCGCATCCCCCGCGACTGGAGCGAAGTGGACCTGATGTCCACAGCCTTCGGGCAGAGCATTTCTGTCACGGGTCTGCAAATGGCCCAGGGGTATCTGACTCTGCTGAACCACGGCGTCTACAAACCCCTGCGCCTGATCCGGGAAGAGGGCAATGTGGAAGATCCGCATGAGCGCATATTCAGCGAGAAAACCACACGCGAAGTCATGGACATGATGCGCGACGTGGTGGAGGAGAGCGACGGCACGGGCAAACGCGCGCGCATCGCGGGAGTGGAAGTGGCCGGAAAAACCGGCACGGCCCAGAAGGCCGACCATCGCGCGGGTACCTACGGCAACAAGCGGCTGGCCTCCTTTGTGGGGTTTTTACCAGCGGACAAGCCCCGTTACCTGATTCTGGTCATGGTGGACGAACCTTCGCGCAATCAGTTCGGTGGCGTGGTGGCCGCGCCCGTGTTCAAGGAAATAGCGGGCCGCGCCTTGGCCTATACCGGCATTTTTTCCGAAACCAAGGTGGCAGAGGTCGCGGGAGGATCGAACGCCGGTCCGGCGTCTGGGCGTCAGCGCGGACTCAAGCTGGCGGGTCTGGGCGCGCCCTATCTGGCCAAACCCGCTGATGTGCCGCAACGCGCGTCGGTCATGCAACTGCCCGGCCATCTGACCAAGGCGGGCAGCCGGGTGCCCGACGTCATGGGCAAATCCGTGCGCAACGCGGTGGAACTGTTCGCTCGCGCGGGCGTGGTGCCGGAACTCAAAGGCTCGGGCAGCCGGGTGGTGCGCCAGAGCCCGCCCGCCGGAGCGGCCTGGCCCAAGGGCGGCACGAGCGTGGACTATATTCTTTGGCTGTCGGAGAGATAAACATGCAGCGGGATTTTGCGGATCTTCTGGAGACATGCCGCCGTGGCGGCGTGGAAGTGCGTTCGGATTCGCGCGCCGTGGCGCGGGACGACATTTTTGTGGCCGTGCCCGGCGTCAATGAGGATGGAGCGCGCTTCATTCCTGCCGCTGTGGAGGCCGGAGCCGCCGTGGTGGTCTGCCGCCCCGGCGGGCCGGAGGAAGCCGCCGCCCGGAATTCCGCACAGGCCGCAGGCTGCCGGGTAGTGCATCACGACGATCCGCGCGAGGCCCTCTGGCGGCTGGCCGAGGCCCGCTGGCACACGGATGCCCTGCGTATCAAGGTTCTGGGCGTCACCGGCACCAACGGTAAGACCACCAGCACCTATCTGCTGGAACGCCTGTTCACGGACGCCGGACACAAGGTGGGCGTGCTGGGCACGGTGAGCTATCGCTGGCCTGGTCACAGCGAAGTCGCTCCCCTGACCACGCCGGATCCCCTGAAAGCGCATTCCATGCTGGCTCAGATGGACGCGGCGGGCGTGGATGTGGCCGTGATGGAGGTTTCCTCCCACGCCATCGACCAGCAGCGGGTCTGCGGCGTGCCTTTCGCGGGCGCGGCGTTCACCAATCTGACTCAGGACCACCTTGATTTCCATAAGGACATGGAAAGCTATTTCAAGACCAAGGCCAAGCTTTTCTTGGAACTGCCCAGGGGCGACAAGGCCATGGCCGTCAATGCCGACGATCCTTGGGGCCGCCGCCTGCTGGAACTCTGCCCGCGCGCGCTGTCTTTCGGCCTGCAACAGGGGCCGCCCCGGCGGCGGCACCTCTGGGGCGAACTGCTTTCCGCCGGAACCGGCGGCTGTCATTTGCGCATGCATCTGGAGGGCCGGACTTGGGAACTGCGTTCGCCTTTAGTGGGCGCGTTCAACGCCTCTAATCTGCTGACCGTACAGGCTCTGGCCCTAGAAGCGTGCTTGGATCCGGAACAGTTCACGGCCTTGGAGAGTTTTACCGGCGTCTGCGGCAGACTGGAGCGGGTGGATAATCCCCAGGGGTTGAGCGTCTTTGTGGATTACGCCCATACGCCGGACGCTCTGGTTAATGTGCTCAAGGCGTTGCGCGGCGCTGGATTTAAGCGGATCATCACGGTCTTCGGCTGCGGCGGCAACCGTGACCGCAGCAAGCGTCCGCTTATGGGTGAGGCTGTGGCGCGCTATGCGGACGTGGCCGTGCTGACCTCGGACAATCCGCGCTTCGAAGAGCCGGGAACCATTTTGCAGGATGTGCTGCCGGGCCTCAGGGGAGCACGTGAAGTGCTGGTGGAAGTGGACCGCCGCGCGGCCACGGCCAAGGCGCTGGATATGCTGAACAAGGACGGAGCGCTTTTGATTGCTGGCAAGGGGCATGAGGATTACCAGATCATTCAGGGCGTCAAGCACCGCTACAGCGATCAGGAAGTGGTGCGGGAGTTGCTGCATTGCGCCTGAGTACTACGGAAATGGCGGCCCACTTGGGCCTGACGGGCGCGGCGGCTCCGGCCGGGGAAGCGCTGGTCTCCCGCGTGGGTACAGACAGCCGGGAGGCCAGCCCCGGCACACTCTTTGTCTGCGTGCCGGGCGAACGGGTGGATGGCCACGATTTCGCAGCCAAGGCTGTGGAGCAGGGCGCGGCGGCCGTGCTGGCCTCACGCCCACTACCTGATCTGGGCGTGCCCGTGCTTCTGGTGGAAGATACGGTCCGGGCTCTGGGGCAGCTGGCGGCGTTCTGGCGCGGCAAAACCAAGGCTAAAGTGGTATGCGTCACGGGCACGGCGGGCAAGACCACGCTCAAGGAAGCTTTGGCCCAGGTGCTGACCCTGCGCGGCAAAACCGCGCGCACCGTCATGAATCACAATAATCAGATCGGTATGCCCTGCGCCGTGCTGAATACCGACGGGGATGAGGATTTCTGGGTCATGGAGGCCGGCATCAGTCACGCGGGCGACATGGACGAGCTGGCTCCGGTGCTGCGCCCGGATCTGGGCCTGATTCTCAATGTGGGTCCCGGCCACACCGAAGGTCTGGGTGACAAGGGCGTGGCTTGGCACAAGGCGCGTTTGCTGGCCTACTTGGCTGAAGGCGGCCGGGGGCTGGTCAGCGCAGACTACCCGGACTTGGTGCGCGAGGCTACGGCCTTGGGCGCGAAGCTGCATTTTTTCAGCGCCGCTGATCAGCGGACAGCCTATTGCGCCGCCTGGCAGGGTTCCGCGCCCGCTGATGGCAACGCGGCAGACGGCGCTCCAGAGCGCGGCCTGTACCGGCTTTGGCTGGACGGCGAGACGTGTGACGTGATTACGCCTTTCCAGGGCGTTTACGGCGCGGAAAACAGCATCGCCGCCGCAGCAGCCGCCCATCTGTTGGGCCTGAGTGCGGCGGAGATCGCCGAAGGGCTGGCCAAGATCCGTTTGCCGGTCCAGCGCTTCAACCGCTGCCTCTTGGGCGCGTGGGAACTCATTGACGACACCTACAACGCCAATCCGTTATCCATGCGGCGCATGCTGGACGCCGCGGCCGGGCAGGCGCGCGGCCGGACCTTTGTGCCAGTGCTGGGCGAAATGGGTGAGCTGGGCGCGATGGCCGGGGCCATGCACGAGGCATTGGGGCGGCATCTGGCGGATCTCAAACCATCCGCCGTGTTCTGGAAAGGCGGGCACGCAGGCGAGGTGCGCGCCGGATTGACCCACAGGGGTTATGACGGTCCTTGGCTGACTGTGGACGGGCCTGAATCCTTCATGGCGGCTTGGAAAGAATTTGCGCTCCACGACGGACTGGAGGAAAAACGCGGTGGTCTGCTGCTTTTCAAGGGCTCGCGCTTCAACCGGCTGGAAACGTTGTTGACGGCTTTTCGGGAAGGGAATGCGAATATGGCGGAGACGGAAACTCGGGGACGCGGAGAAGGGGAGAGCGGGCATGTTTTATAATTTTCTGGCCCCGCTCGCATCGGAATGGACACTGTTCAACGTCTTCCGCTATATTTCTTTCCGCTCCGTGGCGGCCCTGATCACGGCTCTGGTGCTTTCAATCTTCATCGGGCCGCGCTTCATCGCCTGGCTGCGCCTCCTGAAGTGCGGCCAGTACATTCACGAGAACGTGGCGGCGCACGCGGCCAAGGCGGGCACGCCGACCATGGGCGGCCTGCTGATGCTCTTCACGCTGGGCATCAGTCTGCTGCTCTGGGCCGATCTGACCAATCTCTATATCGGGCAGACCTTTTTCGTTTTCGCGGGCTTCGGAGCTGTGGGCCTATGGGATGATCTTTCCAAACTGCGCCACCACAAGAACAAGGGCATTTCCGTCAAGGCCAAATTCGGCGGGCAGATTCTGGTGGCCTTTGTGGTTATGTGGCTGCTGGCGGACAATCCTTCTTACAGCAGCAAGCTGACCATCCCTTTCATCAAGGAGTGGACCCCGGATCTGGGCTGGTTTTATGTGCCCTTCGGCATATTCATCATGATGGCGGCTTCCAATGCCGTGAACCTCACCGATGGTCTGGACGGGCTGGCCATAGGACCTTCCATTGTGGCATGCCTGGTCTTTTCCATTTTCATCTACATCACGGGCAACGCGCGTTTTTCCGGCTATCTGCTGGTGCCCTATATGCCCGGCGTGGGCGAGGTGACGGTTTTCTGCGCAGCCTTGGTGGGCGCGGGTCTGGGCTTTTTGTGGTTTAACGCCTATCCGGCCCAGGTCTTCATGGGCGACGTGGGGTCACTCTCCATCGGCGGGGTGCTGGGCTATCTGGCCCTGCTCTGCAAACAGGAACTGGTCCTGGCCGTGGTGGGCGGCCTGTTCGTGGCCGAAACCCTGTCCGTGATCCTGCAGGTGGGCTACTTTCGCTGGACGGGCGGCAAGCGCATCTTCCGCATGGCGCCGCTGCACCACCATTTTGAACTCAAGGGCGTGCCGGAATCCAAGATCATCATCCGTTTCTGGATCACGTCCATTTTGCTGGGGCTGGTGGCATTATCGGTCCTGAAACTGCGTTAGGGCGTAGAAACAGCTCCTAGCATCATATAACGAGGGAAAAGTCATGGCGCTGGAAAAGACGCGCGGCAGACGCATACAGATCGGTGAACTGGCGGTGGTTGTGGGAGCCGGGCGCTCCGGACTGGCTGCTGCCCGGCTGCTGAGACGGGAGGGCGCGCGGGTGCGCCTGCTGGACCGCAATACCGCCGCGCTTTCGCCGGAACAGGCCGCCTCTCTGCAAAAACTGGGCGTGGACGTGCAGTTGGGCGAGCACAGCCCGGAACAGTTCGAGCACGCGGCTTTTGTGGTGCCCAGCCCCGGCATGCCGGTGGCGAAGCTGGCGCAATACCTGGGCGATACATGCGAGGGCGCGCCGGAAGTGCTGGCTGAAATGGAACTGGCCTGGCGCTGCCTGAACGACGAGCCCGTGCTGGCCGTCACCGGCACCAGCGGCAAGACCACCACGGCCTCCTTGGCCGCCGCCATGCTCCAGGCGCAGGGCTATACAGTCTTTCTGGGCGGCAATATAGGCACGCCCCTTTCGGAATACGTGCTCTCGGGCCGTAAGGCCGACGTGCTGGCGCTGGAGATTTCCAGCTTCCAGCTGCAAGCCTGTTCCACCTTCTGCCCGCGCGCGGGCGTACTGCTGAACATCACGCCCAACCATCTGGATTATCACAAGGACATGGCCGAATATGCGGAAGCCAAATTCCGTCTGTTCCGCTGCCAGGGCGAGGGCGATCTGGCCGTGTTGGGCGCGGATCTGCGGGAACTGGCGCGCGGCTTCAATCTCAGGGCCCATCAGGTCTGGGTGCGTGAAAGCAACCGCTTCCCCCAGAGCGGCCTTTTGGGCGCGCACAACAAATTCAATGAAGAGGCGGCCTGGCAGGCCTGCCGTTTTTTCGGCGTCAGCGAGGCCAATGCCGCCCGCGCGGTGGCCCGTTTCAAGCCGCTGCCGCACCGTCTGGAACTGGTGCGGGAGCGTGGGGGCGTGCTGTACGTCAATGATTCCAAGTGCACCACGGTTTCTTCCCTCAAGGTCGCCTTGCGGGCTTTTGACCGACCCTTGCGGCTGCTCTGCGGCGGCAAGTTCAAGGGAGGCGATCTGGCGGATCTGAGCGATCTGGTCCGGGAGCGGGTCAGGGAAGTGGCCCTGTTCGGCGCAAGCCGGGAGCATTTTGAGAAGGCTTGGCAGGGTCTCGTGTCCCTGAGCTGGCATCCGACCCTGGAAGAAGCCGTACGCGCCCTAGCCGCATCCGCCGACAAAGGGGATGTGGTGCTGCTGGCCCCGGCCACGTCCAGTTTTGATCTTTACGATAATTATATGGCCCGTGGCGACGATTTCAAACACATTGTGAGCGAACTGGCATGAAAAACTCCTTTACCGAAACCCAAAAGAGCAAAAGCCGCAACTCCTTTGCCAGAGCGACGGACAAAGCCCCGACCGCGCCGTTTGACTGGTGGTTGTTCACCATCATGTTGGTCATTCTGACTGTGGGCCTGGTCATGGTGCTCTCGGCCAGCGGCATTGTGGCCGAACAGGTCAACGGCGACAAATATTACTTTTTCAAGCGCCAGCTGCTTTTTGCCGCAGGCGGGGGCGTGGTCCTCTGGGGAGCGGCCCTGCTGCCGCGCGAATGGCTGTACAAATTGCAGTATCCGTCTCTGTTCTTTTCGCTGTTGCTGCTGTTGATCACCCTGTCGCCCTTTGCTCCGGCCATCAACGGCGCCAAGCGCTGGATTCCGCTGGGGCCTGTTTCCGTCCAGCCCATGGAATTCGTGAAAATCGCCCTCGCCCTGTATCTTGCCTATTTCATGAGCTCCAAACAGGATTTGGTCAAAACATTCAGCCGGGGCGTCATCCCCCCCTTCGCTGTGACCGGCCTGTTTTGTTTTCTGCTCCTCTTGCAGCCGGACTTCGGCAGCGCCGTGGTGTTGGCGGGTATTCTCTTTTTCATGTGCGTGGCTGGGGGCACCCGCTTCATTTATCTTTTCTTTTCCTTGGCTCTGGCCTGCGCTGGCGCCATGGCCTTGGCCATTGCCTCCCCTTATCGTCTGCGCCGCCTGCTGGCCTTTCTGGATCCCTTTCAGGACGCCCACAACGCGGGCTACCAGCTGGTGCAATCCCTGCTGGCCATAGGTTCGGGCAGCTTTTTCGGCGTGGGCGTGGGGGCCAGCAAGCAGAAGATGTTCTACTTGCCCGAAGCGCACAATGACTTCATCATGGCCGTATTGGCTGAAGAAGTGGGCTTTGTGGGCATGACCGTGATTATGGTCCTCTTCGCACTGCTGTTCTGGCGCTGTTACAAGATCATCATGGGCCAGCACAATCTTCGCGACCGCTTCGCGGCCTTCGGCATCACCACCATTTTGGTCATGGGCGCGGTGATGAACCTGGCTGTGGTCATGGGCATGGCCCCGCCCAAGGGTGTGCCCATGCCGCTGATGAGCTACGGCGGCAGTAATCTGCTGGCCACCATGCTTTGCGTGGGCTTGCTCCTGAACTTTTCAAGGACGGCGGATTCGTGGACAAAATCCTCCTGACCACCGGCGGCACCGGCGGCCATATCTTTCCGGCCCTGGCCGTGGCCGAGGAACTCCGGCGGCAGAACCCGGACGTCAGACTGCTGTTCGCGGGCTCGCTTTACGGACCCGAGCAGCGTCTGGTCGCGCAAGCGGGTATTCCCTTCGCGGGATTGCCGGTACGCGGTTTTCTGGGGCGGGGGCTGCGGGCTGTGGGCGCGGGCGCGCGCATGATCCGGGCGGTCTGCAAGTCGCTGGGCATTGTGCGCCGCTTCAGGCCCGACGCCGTGGTAGGTTTCGGCGGCTATGCGGCTTTTGCCCCCATGCTGGCGGCGCGTCTGCTGGGCGTGCCCGGCATTCTGCACGAGCAGAACGCCGTGGCCGGAACCAGCAACCGTTTGTTGGCTTGGCTGGCACGGGTGGTCTGCCTGTCCCTGCCCGGCACTCAGGGCTTTGCGCCGGGAAAATGCGTGCTTACCGGCAATCCGGTGCGCCGGGCGGTGAGCGATGTGGGCCGCCTGCCCCGGCGGCGGGAGACGCGGCGGATGCTGATCCTAGGCGGATCGCAGGGCGCACGGGCGCTGAATATTTTTTTGCCGGAAATCCTGCCTGCGCTGCGGGAAGCCGGGGTGGAAATCCGCCATCAGAGCGGCTCCGGGGATGAGGAATCCACGCGCGCGGCCTATGAGCGTGCCGGTTACACTCCGGATTGCGTGACGGCCTTCATTGATGATATGGCTGGGGCCTATGCTTGGGCAGACTTGGCGCTCTGCCGTTCCGGGGCCAGCACCGTAGCGGAGCTCTGCGCTGCCGGACTGCCCGCCGTGCTGGTGCCGTTCCCGTACGCCATCCACGATCATCAGACCCGTAACGCCGAGGTGCTGGAAAAGGCAGGAGCGGCTCTGCTGGTGCCGGAAGAGCACTTGCGGGAGAAGGATCTGGGTCGCGTGCTGCCCCTCATGCTCAATGACAGTGACCGTCGCGCGCGCATGTCCGCTGCGGCGCTGGGCGTGGCCCAGCCGGACGCCGCCGCGCGGGTGGTCGGGGTGCTGGCCGAGGTGGTCGCCGAACGGGCTTAAGCGGTCCCTTAAAGACGCCCACTTTGGTGCTTAAGAGCGCAAATACATTGCGCTTGCGCTTTCGCAGCGGGCAGCTGCTCTCGTAGCTGCCAGAGCAATTTTAGAGTGAAACCGCTCCAAGAGCCATTCGCGCGAAA
The DNA here is from genome assembly GCA_000403945.1 of Desulfovibrio sp. Dsv1. Classification (GTDB taxonomy): domain Bacteria; phylum Desulfobacterota; class Desulfovibrionia; order Desulfovibrionales; family Desulfovibrionaceae; genus Desulfovibrio. The sequence continues at coordinate 6,342 of APFI01000043.1, read as the reverse complement.
TGTGCTGTGAAGGCAGAGGCATCTCCGCAACATATCTAGATATTTTCTAAAGGTTTGGCACATGAACAATAAAATTCGGCATATTCACATGGTGGGCATCGGCGGCGCGGGCATGAGCGGCATTGCCGAGGTGCTGCTCAATCAGGGCTATGAAATTTCCGGTTCGGACCTCAGAGATTCGGCGGTGGTTCGGCATCTGCGGAGCTTGGGCGCGCGCGTGGCTGTGGGCCATGCCGTTGAAAACGTGGGCGATGTGCAGGTGTTGGTCAAATCTACGGCCATCAGCGATGATAATCCCGAACTGATGGAAGCCCGCCGCCGGAACATCGCCATCATCCCCCGCGCTGAAATGCTGGCCGAACTCATGCGCCTGCGCCAGGGCATCGCCATCGCGGGCACCCACGGCAAAACCACCACCACTTCGCTGACCGCTTCCATCTTCGACACCGCTGGGCTGGACCCCACAGTAATCATCGGAGGCCGTCTTAATGTCTACGGCACCAACGCCCATCTGGGGCACGGCAAGTATCTCATCGCCGAAGCCGACGAATCCGACGGATCTTTTCTCTGTCTGTTGCCCATCATCAACGTGGTCACCAATGTGGATGAAGACCATCTGGACCACTACAAGAGCCGTGAAGGCATTGACGCGGCTTTTGTGCAGTTTATGAACAACGTGCCCTTTTATGGCATCAATGTGGTCTGCGGCGACGATCCCGGCGTGCGTGTCCTTTTGCCGCGCGTCAAGCGTCCGGTGCTGACCTACGGTTTCGCGGCGGACAATCAGTTGCGTGCTGTGCCGCTGGAAAGCGGTCTGCGCAGCCGCTTCGAGGTTTGGCGTGGGGACGAAAAATTGGGCGAGGCAAGCCTGCCCCAGCCGGGCCGTCACAATATTCTCAACGCGTTGGCCGCCATCGGCGCGGCCATGTCCGCCGATATCGGCTTTGAACATTGCGCCGAAGGCCTCGACGGCTTCGGCGGAGTGGGGCGGCGCTTTGAATTCAAGGGTGAAAAGGACGGCGTGACCGTGGTGGACGACTACGGCCATCACCCGGCGGAAATAGCGGCCACCCTGGCCACTGCTCGGCAGGTTTTCCCCGGCAGGCGCATTGTGGCGGCTTTTCAGCCGCACCGCTTCAGCCGCACTCAGGCCCATTTCGGCGAATTCTGCAAGGTCTTTGACCAGGTCGATATGGTGCTGCTGACCGAAATTTACGCCGCATCCGAAAGGCCCATTCCCGGTGTTTCCGGGCAGAGTCTGGCGCAGGGCGTACAGCAGGTTTCCGTTACGCCAGTATGCTATTACCAGACTCTGGACGCCATGGCCCAGGCTTTGCCGGAGCTGTTGCGGGAAGGCGACGTGCTGCTGACTCTGGGCGCGGGCTCAATCACCCGTCTGGGGCCGGCTTGGTTGGGGGGACGTGCCCATGCGTGAAATTCCGCGTCCCAGTCTGGCGGAACGGACCACCCTGCGCCTAGGCGGCACAGCCATTGCCGAGCTGGTTCTGGAGGATGCGGCGGATCTGGCGGCCCTGTCCGGACGGCTGCGGGCTCTGGGCGGCAGCCCGTTGATTTTGGGCGCGGGCAGCAACATCTTGGCCCATGATGGCGCTCTGCCCTTGGTGCTTGTACGTCCGCGCTTCATACAAGGGCCGGATATCGCTGGCGAAAAGGACGGCAAAATTTTGGTGCGGGTCGGAGCGGGCGCCCCTTTGCCGCGTCTGCTGCGTTTTTGTGCCGCGCAAGGTTTGGGCGGCCTGGAAGGGCTGGTTGGCATACCTGGCAGCGTGGGCGGCGCCGTGACCATGAACGCCGGTTCCTTTGGCGCGGAAATTTGCAACTGTATTGAATCAATTCAAATTATTAGTGGAGAAACAGTAAGGCATGTCACTGTTGACGCACTGCAATATGGCTATCGCGCGCTCACAATCCCAGAAGAAAAAGAGGGATTCATGGTAGTTGAAGCCACTTTTGGCTTGACCGAAGCCGCAAGGGATGGCATCTCTAATCGCATGCGTCACAACTTTTTTGAAAAAAAGTCTAGACAACCTGTGACGGCTTGGAGCGCGGGATGCGTGTTCAAAAATCCCGCGCCGGATATGCCCGCCGGAAAACTTTTGGAACTGGCCGGATATAAAGGAAAGAAGCTGGGCGGCATGGCCTTTTCAACCCTGCACGCCAATTTTTTGATCAATGAAGGCAGGGGCAGCGCGGATGCGGCCCTGGCCCTGCTGCACGAAGCCCGGGAGGCCGTGCGGCAACGGTTCGGCCTTGCGCTGGATCCGGAGGTCAGGATAGTGCCGTGCCCCTCTCGCTGAAGAAAAACATCCGCAAGGCCCGCAACTCCTACACGAAGGAAAAGTCCGCAACGTCAAGGGGATGTTCACTTCTTTCAGTTCGCCTGCCGAAGTTCCTCAGCGGAATGCTCGACTGGCTTACGCGTCTGGGCGGTTTGAAAAGCCTTGCGGCGCTGGCGGTCCTTCTGCTGACCGCGACATTGGTGTTGGCCGGCGTATGCACCGCGTCTCTCTGGCTCTACAATAAGGCGGTCACCAGCGACTTTTTCACCACCAGACATGTGGACGTGACCGGCAATGTGCGGCTTTCCCGCGAGATGGTGCTGCAATACGGCGGCATCAAAGAGGGCGACATCAGTCTGGCCGTGAGCATCGCCAAGGTGGAACGGAATCTGCGCCAGACTCCTTGGGTGGAAGAAGTTTCAGTCAAGCGCCTGCTGCCCGACAGGTTCGTGATCAAGTTGAAGGAGCGCATGCCCTCCTTCTGGGTGCGTAAGGACGGCGTATTGTTTTACGCCAATGAGCGCGGTGGGATTATTGCGCCGGTGGAAAGCCGGAATTTTCTCTCCCTGCCCACCTTGCGCATTGAGCCCGGAGCTGAGGACGTCACGCGATACCTTTCGCGACTGCTGAAGGATATGCAGAGCGGCGTGCTGCCCGTGGAGGCCGGGGCCATCGCCTCAGTGACCGTGAGTCTCGGCAGGGGCGTGGAAATTTATCTGGAAGACCGTGAAATGCGCCTTTCAATCGCCATCGACGACTGGAACGGCAATCTCGCCCGGATGAGTGTGACGCTGGGAGATCTGGCGCGGCGGCACGAGCTGAAAAACGTGCGCGAAGTGCGCGCCGTCAACGGCAATGTCTGGGTCATTCTTAATCAGTCCGCGCAAAACGGAGCTGGCGCGTGACGGGCGGATTGTGAGGAGAACGTAATGAATAAGTCCGAGCTCATCGTAGGCCTTGACATCGGCACCACAAAGATCTGCGCCGTGGTCGGCGAACTCTCGGAGTCGGGGCTTGTGGATGTGGTGGGCATCGGCACAAGCGTTTCCACCGGCTTGCGCAAAGGCGTGGTGGTCAATATTGAGCAGACCGTGCAGTCCATCCGCAAGGCTGTGGAAGACGCGGAACTCATGGCCGGTTGCGAGATCCACTCCGTCTATGTGGGCATTGCAGGCAGCCATATCATGGGCATCAACAGCCACGGCGTCATTGCCGTTAAGGGCGGCGAAGTGGCCCAGCGCGACGTTGAGCGCGCCCTGGACGCGGCGCGGGCCGTGGCCATCCCGGCGGACCGCGAGGTGATTCACATCCTACCCCAGGAATACATTGTGGACAACCAGCGCGGCATCGCCGATCCCTTGGGCATGGCCGGGGTGCGCCTGGAGGTAAAGGTGCACATAGTCACCGGAGCCGTGTCCTCGGCGCAGAACATCGTGCGTTCCTGCCACCGCAGCCAACTGGAAGTGTCGGATATTGCCCTGGAGTCTCTGGCCTCGGCCAAGGCCGTGCTCACCGAGGAAGAGCGCGAGATTGGCGTGGCCCTGGTGGACTTGGGCGGCGGCACCACGGACATCGCTGTTTTCGCCAACGACGCCATCAAGCACACCGCCGTGCTGGCCTTGGGCGGGCAGAACCTCTCCAACGATATCGCCTTCGGCCTGCGCACGCCCATCGCCTCGGCGGAAAAGATTAAAATAAAGTACGGCTGCGCCCTTGCCGATCTGATGCGCCACGACGAATTCATCGAAGTGCCCAGCGTTGGCGGGCGCGAACCGCGCCGCCTTTCGCGCCAAGTGCTGGCCGAGATATGCGAGCCACGCATGGAGGAAATTCTCTACTTGGTGGATCAGACTCTGGTGCGCTCCGGCTACAAGGACATGATCGGCGCGGGCGTGGTGCTGACCGGCGGCACGGCCCTGATGGAAGGTTGCCAGGAACTGGGCGAGCAGATTTTCAACCTGCCCACGCGCATCGGGTATCCGCGCAATGTGGGCGGTCTGAAAGACGTGGTCAACAGCCCCAAGTTTTCAACGGCTGTGGGTTTGTTGCGCTATGGAACGGAAAAGGAAATGTCCGGTCAGAAAAAGTTCACCACGCGCAGCGAGTCCGGTGTCTTTGATGGCGTGCTCTCGCGCATGAAAAAATGGTTCGCGGACATTTCATAAATCTCAAGCGGGCATCCGGGGACAGCAAAAACAGGAGAGGACCATGGCTCAGTCAATTGTTGACGATATTGACACTTCGTTGGCCGGTAGCGCCAAAATCAAGGTTATCGGCGTGGGCGGCGGCGGCGGCAATGCGGTGAAAAACATGATCGATTCTGGTTTGCAGGGCGTGCAGTTCGTCTGCGCCAATACCGACCTGCAGGCCTTGAACAAAAATACAGCGCCGCTCAAGGTGCAGTTGGGCGAAAAGCTCACCAAGGGGCTCGGTGCCGGGGCCAATCCGTCCATCGGCCGTGAAGCCGCCGTGGAAAGCGTGAACGCCATCCGGGACGCCATCGGCGATGCGGACATGGTTTTCGTCACTGCGGGCATGGGCGGCGGCACAGGTACGGGCGCGGCCCCGGTGGTGGCCCAGGCCGCCAAGGAAATGGGCGCGCTGACTGTGGGGGTGGTCACCAAACCTTTCAGCTTTGAAGGCGTCAAGCGCAAGCGTGCGGCTGAGGCCGGTCTGGAGGAATTCAAGCAGCATGTGGACTGCCTGATCACTATTCCCAATGACCGTTTGCTGGCCTTCGCATCCAAGAAAGCGCCGTTTTCCGAAATGCTGCAAAAGGCCAACGATGTGCTCTATTACGCCGTCAAAGGCATTGCCGACGTGATCGTTGGCGACGGCCTGATCAACCTTGACTTTGCCGATGTGCGCACCACTATGTCTGAAGCGGGCCTTGCCCTCATGGGCACGGGCATGGCCTCGGGCGAAAACCGCGCCCGTGAGGCCGCCCAGCGCGCCATTATGAGTCCGCTGCTGGAAGACGTCTCTCTGGAGAGCGCCAAGGCAGTGCTCTACAACATCACCGCGCCCATGGACATCACGGCCGAGGAAATCGCCGAAATCGGCGACATCATCGGTGATGCCACGCCTGAGGATGCCAACATCATCTTCGGTGTGGTCTTTGACGAAAATATCGGGGACGAAATCCGTCTGACGGTCATCGCCACTGGCATTGAATCTCCCCATGCCGTGCAGACCGTGCAGGCTCCCGTCGCCTTGGTGACCAACTTCCGCCAGCCCGGCCCGGATGCCGTTATGGCGGACCCGCGCCGCCGTCAGCTGGGCCGTCTGCAGCAGGGCAATCTGGTGCAGGATCCGCAGGATGAACCGGAAATGCGTCTGCCCCGCGCCACCCGCCGTTCGGAAGTGGAGCGCTGGTATGACGAAAAGAGCAACCGCCCGCCGTACCTGCTCAAGCGCGAAGCCATGGGCCAGAGCCGCCGTCGGTCTCACAATCCCGGTCAGGACGATTTCACCTATGACGAGGACGATTTCGAAATTCCGACCTTTATCCGAACCCAGGCCGACTAGCGCATGCAAGGCCGGGCGTTCAGGTTCACAATTTTCAGGGCTTGCCTCTTCGGCCCTGAAATGCCCGCCGGGAGCCCCATTGTGGGGCTCCCAGTGCGAGGCAATACTGTGTATCCGTCTCGTGAAGCCTTCGGCTTGGGAGCACTTAGGGGACAACAACGGCGACATCAAAGAGGAATTGCCCATGGCTTTTTTCGCTGCCCGTGATGCTGAAACCTCTCTTGTCTGCCCCCGCTGCGGGGTACGGCTGCATATTGGCCGCAGCTGCCACGAAGTCCACATGCACTGCCCGGCCTGCAAAGCGGAATTTCCGCTCAACGAATATATCAGTCAGGCGGACGAAGCCATGGAGCGTTTTCTTGAAAACGTTTACTGTGACAGAGTATAGCACGCCTCAGATCCTTTTTTAGTCCTTGAAGATGCCGAAAGACCATTCCACAAGCTCAGCTCTTATTAGAAGTCATTTCATAATTCCAGAAAAGGTCATGAAAATCGTGTAATCGAATTTCATGAG
>APFI01000042.1 GCA_000403945.1 Desulfovibrio sp. Dsv1 | reverse complement strand
TTCATTTGGCATTTTCCATGATTTTGCTCGGAAGAGTCATCAGGGAATCATGAAATGACTTCTACTCAGAATACGATCTGCCTGCCTTGTCTGGACTGCAACGGGCCGTAGAGCCTTCCGCAAATTTTTCCTGTTCATGACAGTCAGAACCTCCAGATGTGACCTGCCTCCCGGCATCCGCCTGTAGCGCGAAACCGGCATTCATCCCGCTGGCCCGACCTTTTTCGCACTGCGGTCGATCATGCCGGGCTTGACGTGCCGTGCCGTCTGGTTGTGAAAAAAATACTTTATAATTCAATATATTATCACGAGACCCGGAAGGCTTTTTTCGCGTTTCGCATTGACAGAAGTGGGTGTTTTGACTATCTCTAGACTTACGGAAGCGCCCTTCGGGGCTTCATAGGGAATCCCGTTCAAATCGGGAGCGGACCCGCCGCCGGAGGCCTAACTGATGCCGCTCTTCCCTGTGCGACACTGGACATGTTCCGGGAAAGGCGAAAAGTGATCCGGCAAGCCGGAAAACCTGCTTTCGTACGTCGTTTTTGTGGATGGCTCATCGGCAACGGGGCTTTTGCCGACGAATCCAGCAATGAGAGGACAAGCTTCCTCCTCCGCATGTCTCTTGGGGGAGGTATTTTTTACTGTACCAGCCCCCATGCCCGGAGTTTTTCATGCCCGCCACTGTCATTAAACGGGATGGCGCGTCCGTGCCCTTTGATTCCGTCAAGATTCTCAACGCCATAACCAAGGCCAATCAGGCCGTGGGCGGCGAGGACATGTCTCCCACGGACCTGCTCTTCGTCACGGAAAAAGTCTGCAAAAAGCTGGACGAGCGCAATCTCTGCAGCGTGGAGGAAATCCAGGATGTGGTGGAAGAAAGCCTGATCCAGTACGATTACGCCAAAACCGCCAAGGCCTACATTCTCTACCGCGCCGAGCACGCCAAGATGCGCAACGCGGAATCCTATCTCATGGATATTTACAAAAAACTGACGTACTCCCCGGCCATCCGGGAGGACATCAAGAGGGAGAACGCCAATATCGACGGCGATACGGCCATGGGCACCATGCTCAAATACGGTTCCGAGGGCTCCAAGTTTTTTATCGACAACTACATCCTGCCCAAGGACGCTTCGGCCGCGCACGGCAACGGCGACATTCACATCCATGACAAAGATTTCTATATGCTCACGGAAACCTGCTGCCAGATCGATTTGATCCCGCTGTTCAGAAACGGATTTTCCACCGGGCACGGCTATCTGCGCGAACCCAATTCCATTGAGAGCTATTCGGCCCTGGCCTGCATCGCCATTCAGGCCAACCAGAATGAAATGCACGGCGGCCAGAGCGTGCCGCATTTTGATTTTGCCATGGCACCCGGCGTGGCCAAAACCTACGCCAAGGAATACCGCAAGGCTTTCTGCGCCTGCCTGCGTATCGCGGGCGGCTTGGATGCCGCCCCGGCCGAGACTCTGGCCGGGGAACTGCTGGATGCCGCCGGTCTGAGCTCTGCCGTCGCCATTGATGGGGCCGGGGCCGAGGCGCTGGCTCGCGCCCTGGCTGGGCACGCGCCCGCGCAGTGGCGGGAGCTGGCCGGGCGCGCCCATTCGTATGCCGTGGAGGAAGCCCTGGGCAATACGGACCGCCGCGTGTATCAGGCCATGGAGGCGCTGATTCACAATTTGAACACCATGAATTCCCGGGCCGGAGCCCAGGTGCCGTTCAGTTCCATCAACTACGGCACGGACGTCTCCGCCGAGGGCCGTATGGTTATGAAAAACCTGCTCTTGGCCACCCAGGCGGGCTTGGGCAACGGCGAAACCTCCATTTTCCCGGTGCAGATTTTCAAGGTCAAGGAAGGGGTCAACTACAATCCCGGCGATCCCAACTACGATCTGTTCAAACTGGCCATGGAGACTTCAGCCAAACGCCTCTTCCCCAACTTCAGCTTCCTCGACGCGCCGTTCAACCTGCAATATTACAAGGACGGCGATTACAACAGCGAAGTGGCCTATATGGGCTGCCGCACGCGTGTGCTGGGCAACGTGCACGACCCGGAACGCCAAGTGACCTGCGGGCGCGGAAATTTGAGCTTTACCTCCGTGAACCTGCCGCGCTTGGGCTTGGAGGCCCACGGCGACGTGGAGAAATTTTATGCCATGCTGGACGACAAGATTGATCTGGTCTTCCGCCAGTTGCTGCACCGGCTCAAGATCCAGAGCGCCAAGAAGGTGCGCAATTATCCCTTCCTCATGGGCAACGGCATCTGGCTGGATTCCGGCAAACTGGACTGGAACGACAGCATCGGCGAGGTGCTCAAGCACGGTACGCTGACTGTGGGCTTCATCGGCCTGGCCGAGACACTCAAGGCCCTGCTGGGCGTGCACCACGGCGAGAGCGGGGAGGCCCAGGAGCTGGGCCTGGAGATCATCGGGCACATGCGACGCCGCGCCGACGATGAGGCGGAAAAGACTGGCCTGAATTTCTCGCTTATCGCCACTCCGGCGGAAAGCCTGAGCGGGCGCTTCGTGGCCCTGGACCGGGAGCGCTACGGCAGTATTCCCGGCGTTACGGACCGCGACTATTACACCAATTCCTTCCACGTGCCGGTTTACTATCCCATCAAGGCCTTTAAAAAGATTCAGCTGGAAGCGCCCTACCATGCCATGACCAATGCCGGACATATCACCTATGTGGAACTGGACGGCGACACCTGCAAAAATCTGCAGGCCTTTGAGCGGATCATCCGGTACATGCACGATCAGGGCGTGGGCTACGGCTCCGTCAACCATCCTCTGGACCGTGACCCCGTCTGCGGCTATACGGGCGTTATCGACGACGTCTGCCCGCGTTGCGGTCGTCGCGAGGGCGAGGGTGTGAGCCTGGAAACGCTGCGGGAATTGCGCAGGAAATTTCCGCAGACCCCAAAATGGGAATGAGAGGGGGAGCGGATCACCATGCGATTGAATCCCAGTTCTCCGGAACCGGGGAAGAATATTGGGGCTGTCCCAGCCGAGCCTAATAAGCGAGGATAGCTCATGGACGAAAGGCGAAGCGGGTCAAGTTCACGGCAACATTCGGAATTGATAAGACTTTTTGTTGCGGGATCCGCAGCTCGCGCCGCTGACGAGCCCGCTGGAATTCATCGAAATACAGCCGCGACATATTTCATGCGGTTGCGACGATTGATCGCCCCGCATTTGCTTGGCTATCGTCTTTCAGGTGAAGCGGGAGCCATTCCGGTGGAGTCCGGAAAGGCAAACGCGGGAGATGCGCGGATGCACCGGTTCAACGGTATCAAGCCGGGCCACTTTTACCGGTTCCTGAAGAATGCGAATGGCGCTTCAATGACGGTGACCGCAAACAGCTTCCAGCACAGCTGGTTGATTGGGTTAAGCAGCCAAACACTAACTTTGGCTGGGACAGCCCCAAAATATTTTGCGACTTCAGAGCAAGTTAATGTTAAAAGGCTTTAGCGCAAGTTATTTGCGCTGTTGGGCGCCAGAGTGGGTGGCTTCAAGCATTAACAATGTAAGTTCTTAGTATTAATCTGCTCTGAGAATGACAAGGAGACGGCGGCAATGCTGATGGAATCACGCTTGTTTGAGGAAACGAAAATGAAACAGAAAATGGTGGGCCAAGGCGTGGGCTTTGAGCGTATCCGTCGAATTACCGGTTATCTGGTGGGCACCTTGGACCGCTTCAATAACGCCAAGCGCGCCGAGGAGCACGACCGGGTCCGGCATGCCTGAACACGGCATCGCTTCCACAATGCCGGACCGGATGCGGTTGCGTTTGTCCGGGATTGTGGAGGAATCCATTGTGGACGGCCCGAACCTGCGTTTCGTGCTTTTTACCCAAGGCTGTCCGCACGGTTGCAAGGGTTGCCATAATCCGGAAACGCACGACCGGGAGGGCGGTTTTGTCCGTGATGTGGAGGGAATCCTCGCGCAATACGACGAAAATCCGCTTCTGGCCGGTGTTACTTTTTCCGGCGGCGAACCCTTTCTCCAGGCCGGGGCGCTCTGCGCTGTGGCCGAAAGGGTCCGTGCCAGGGGCGGCGACGTGGTCACCTATACGGGCTATACCTATGAAGTCCTGCTGGCGCGGACGGAACGCGGCAATGAGCCGGACATCGCCCGTCTGCTGGAATTGACCGACCTGCTTATCGACGGGCCGTATGTGGAAGCGTTGCGGGATCTGGGACTACTTTTTCGGGGCAGCTCCAATCAACGGATGCTGGACAGAAAACAGCGGCGCGCGCTGGCACGACGGGGACTCGAACAGCAATATAACATGGCGTAATCAAAAGAAATATGTCAAAGCAGCTTTCACACTTGCCCCCAAATTTCTTTGGTGCCCGCTGGTCGGGGTCACTCTCATTTTTTGCACGGCAAAGAGAAAGCCCCCGCCACAAGGCAGGGCCTTGGTTGTGGTGGAGGTGGGGGGAGTGCTCGTGAGCTGCTTCCAGAACCATCTCGCACAGCAGTTGGAGCAGGCGGGCAAGTCCAAGCTGGGCATCTCCCGACAGGGCCATATCCGTATCGCAGCAGGCATTGTTCGGAGCAATGAGGTTTTCCCATAGCCAGCAGTATCAGCTTGAATCAGCAAGGCTGGTTGTGACGGTGTATTCCTTTCCAACTATCACTGTTTTATCTTCCAGCATGTTCCTCGGCGCGAAACATAAAATTACAAATGTAGAGTGCTGATCCATCACCAGTGGATTGCAGCTGAAATGCGTCATCAGATATCAAAGTGTGGGCCAAGGGTTTGGCTTGCCGGGAACGGGGAAGACATGAGGTCCGGTAGGAGCGGAGGGGGTGAAATTCAATTCATTTAAATATCAACATGAAATAATTGAATATTTTTAAAATTTACTCCCCGTTTTGTCCCTTATTTTACCCCAAACATGCAGGCTGCGAGTTTGAATACGCTGTGGGATTCATATTTACGTTCAAACTACGTCAGGACAATACCTCCAAGCCTAGGGCGCAAGCATCCATACCCAATGGTCGGCCCTGACGCAGGAAGTCGGCAGCATCCTTGGTACATAAATAAAAACTGTCGTCAAGATAATCCCACAAATTGCTTACATCGGTAGGGAGACAAGTCCCGCCTCTCCTCATTCCCGCCGCCTTTGGGTGGCTTTTTTTGACATTCCCCGCGATTTATGGCGTGGGTGGACGCACAAAGCCTCAGAGCGGACGCCTATCCCGAAAGTCAGGGCTTTTTTGTGCCCCATTTAGGGTATATACTGGGCAGTGTAGTCACGAGATTGTCTGGAATCTTATTGTCCCACTCAGGGATTTATTAGGTGGCGACGTTAGTGTTTCTTTTGCAGGCTGTGTGTGTACCCCTCCCTTAACATGGTGCAGACCAAAACTGGAGACTTCTGGTAAACCATCCCCAG
>APFI01000041.1 GCA_000403945.1 Desulfovibrio sp. Dsv1 | reverse complement strand
CAGTTAAGGTGCGCCTTATATCCCCGCCCTGAAGGGCGAGGCTTTACGGCGCGGCGGGTAAATACGTGGCGGCCGCAAAGGCGGCAGGAACAGGCCTATGACTTGTTTTCCCGCACTGCCATCCTGCCAAGGCGGGCCCTCAATACCACATTTTTTCAGTTCGGCATCAGTCACGCCCAGACGGTGCATACATATCACGAAGAATGAGCCCCAGAACGGATTGCTGGAATTATATACGCCGCCTTGGCCGCCTGAGCCTGCTGTTCCTCAAAGGTCAGGGGGCGGGATTCGAGCGCGGCGCAGCCCGACAGGGTGAACAGGCCCAGCGCCAGAATCAGCAGCATAATGATCTTGATTTTTTCATGATGCGATCCGTGTGTAAAAAGCCGCGCCGGAATTCCGGCGCGGCTTGCTGAAGGACAGGGCACAGCCCGACAATTAGTACGCGTGATCGTCCAGATCCTTGGCCGTCACCGGATGTGAAAAGAGCCGGTACATCCAGAACTGGTAAATGAGCACAACGGGCACCATGACCAAGGCCACACCCAGCATGATCTTCAGTGTCAGCTGGCTGGAAGAACCGTTGAAGGCCGTCACCGTGGCGGCGGGATCAAGCGAGGAAATGATCATGCCGGGGAACATGCCCATGACGCCGAAAAAAGTCACGCCGAGGATGAACAGGGCGCTGCAGCCCCAAGCCAGCCAGAGCTTGCCCTTGCTGAGCATGCAGCGAGCGCCCAGCAGACTGGCCAGGGCCAGCAAGGGCAGGATGAAGAGAACCGGCATGGTCAGGTAGCTGTCGTACAGCTTGGTGTATAAGGAGGTCAGAATCAGGAAGACCACCAGCAGCGCCAGCATAATGGGCCAAACGAAGGTGGCCGCAGCCAAGGCGCGGGTCTGCAGATCGCCCTCGCTCTTGATGGACAGCCAGATGGCCCCGTGCAGCACAAACATGCAGAGGAAGAACACGCCTCCGGCCAGGCCGTAGAGGTTCAGCAGGCCGAGCAGACTGCCGTGGTAGACGCCCTGGGCGTCCACCGGAATCCCCATGAACAGGTTGGCAAAGGCCACGCCCAGCAGGATGCATGGCACTAGGTTGGCCACAAAGTGTACGCCGTCCCAGAGGGAACGCCAAGCGTTGCCTTCCACCTTGTTGCGGAATTCAAAGGACACGGCGCGGAAGATCAGGGCGAAGAGCAGAATGAGCAAGGGAGCGTACAGCGCGCTGAACATCACCGCGTAAGCTTTGGGAAAAGCCGCGAAGGTCACGCCGCCGGCCGAGATCAGCCAGACTTCATTGCCGTCCCAGAAGGGTCCGGCGGCATTGTACATGAAGCGGCGTTCCTGCTCGGTTTTGCCGAGGAAGGGCAACAGAGTGCCCAAGCCCAAGTCAAAACCGTCCAACACGAAATATACGGCCCAGAGCAGAATCCAGAGCACGAACCAGATGGTTTCCAACATGACTTATGCCTCCTGGGCGTCGGGGCCCTTGAGCGCGTATTTGCGCAGCAGATAGATATCCAGAATGCCCAGCACTGAGTAGACCACGATAAAGGCCCCCAGCGAAATGGCCACACTGCTCGTCGGCACCGGGGAAACGGCATCAGTGGTGTGCATCAGACCGTGGACGATCCAGGGCTGACGGCCGATTTCAGCCACGGCCCAGCCCAGCATCAGGCCGATGTACGGCAGTGGGATGTTCCAGATCAAGGCCTTGAGCAGGCCGCTGCAGGGCGTCTCGCGCTTGCGCTGGAGGGTGGCCCCCAGAGCCAGCAGGATGAAGAGCATGCCCAGCGTCACCATGCCCCGGAAAGACCAGAACACGGGCGAAACCGGTGGGCGATCTTCCTTGGGGAAGTCCTTGAGGCCCTTGACTTCCGCGCCGGTGTGCTCGTAGGCGATCCAGCTCAGCAGGCCGGGGATGCCCAGCGCTTCCACGCTGTTGCGTTCAGTTTCAGGGTCAGGCCAGACCAGCAGATAGAAGGGCACGTCCCGGGCGGTTTCCCAGTGGGCTTCCATGGCCGCCAACTTGACGGGCTGATGCTCGGCCACGGCCTTGCCCTGCTGGTCGCCGCTCAGGGCCAGAATCAGGGTTAGTGCCAGAGTATAGGGAGCGACCACCCGGAAAGAACGGCGGAAGAATTCGGCATTGCTCTTGTGCAGCAGATGCCAAGCCGAGACTCCCAGCACAAAGAAGCCGCCCACAGCCCAGGATGCCAGCACGGTATGGGCGTACATACCCCAAGCGTAGCCGTTGAAGACCACTTCCCAGAAGTTGGAAAGCTCGGCCCGTCCGGCGGCCTCGTTGATTATATAGCCTGCGGGATGCTGCATGAAGCCGTTGGCCAAGATGATCCAGAGCGCGGAGAGGTTGCCCGCGATGGCCACCAACCAGATACAGGCACAGTGGGCCTTTTTGCCCAGCTTGTTCCAGCCGAAATGCCAGACGGCCAAGAAGGTGGATTCCAAGAAGAAGGCCACCGTGGCCTCAATGGCCAGCAGCGAACCGAAAATGTCGCCCACATACTCGGAGTAGCGGGACCAGTTGGTGCCGAACTGGAATTCTAGGGTAATGCCGGTCACCACGCCCAGAGTAAAGTTGATGAGAAAAAGTTTGCCCCAGAATTTGGCATGACGTTTCCAGATCTCATCGCCAGTGCACACATAGCGTGTTTCCATCCAGGCGAGAATCACGGAAAGCCCCAATGTGAGGGGAACGAAAATAAAATGGAAAAAAACGGCCACAGCGAATTGCAGCCGTGAAAGCATCACGACGTCCATAAGCCCTCCTTACGACTTCTTCTAGGCAGATAGCGTGATACCGATTAAAAGGCAAGGAGTTACCAATATCGGTTTACCGGCATCGTCTCTTTTGCACTCGCGAAAGTTTGTCTTTCCTTCCGCGTGACAGGGAAAAAGTCCTGACGTATGTTTCGTATATTTATAGCATAACATAATCCGGTATAAATTGGGGAATTTTTCGCCAGCTTCAACAGCTTTGGACAAAGTTTCGCCCTTATTCTAAAAACGATATATAATGCCGAAATGCGTTATAATAGAGACACCGCCGGAACTGGCGGGGCACGTCTTCGGCGGCGAGGGCTCCTATGCAAACACATTGTTCAGAGAAGCCGGCGTGGACGCCCTGGACCTGTACGGATCCTTCTCGACCTTGTCCTTAACAAGGGGAAGATACTCAACGGCGGCAATGTGAATCTCTGTCCCTTCAAGCTGCCGCTCTCTGGGAAACACGCTGGGAGATCGTCAAGGCTGGTCTCAGGGGCATGAAGACGGTCAAGATTTACGGCAGGGTCAACAAACCGTGCAAGGACGAGGATTACCGCGTGCGCCAGCAGCGCATCTATGATTTCATGGCTGGAAAACCTTTGTGGAATTCACGGGCCCCCTGTCGCCGAATGTAAATGCGTTTTTTCGGCCCACAGTCCTGAGGAAATCTCCGCCGAAGCGGGGTGTAGGTTATTTCCTGCTCGTCTGGGACAGCGCAAGTGCTGCAGGTCATCCCAGGGTCAAGACTCATTACAACCTGCTGTCGCCGATTCGGCAAGTGGGTCAAAACGGGCGTATTCCGAAACATCCCCGAGGCACTCGCCCGTG
>APFI01000040.1 GCA_000403945.1 Desulfovibrio sp. Dsv1 | reverse complement strand
CATTTGGCATTTTCCATGATTTTACTCAGAAGAGTCATCAGGGAATTATGAAATGACTTCTAGCTGAGAGGTAGTTGTCTGAACATTTTGAGGAACATCTGACAGATATCCTCTTGGCGATGGCTAAACCGAAATTCGCATTCCTTCAAGTGGGAAGTAAAACATATGCCTGTGGAGGCCACGGAAACGTGTAGGCCGCGTTTTGGCGAAGGCCCAAGGGCTTTCGAGCCCGTTGACACGAGAGCGCCTGCCGGCAAACTCGTTGTCGCCGTGTTCGACCCGGAAGCGTTTCCGGCATCCCGAATCCACCAGGCCGTCATAACCGCGCCGGCCATCTGGATGAATAACGCTTTCAGAGACTCCACACGGCTGCGAATTATCCCTTGGAGCGCGGCTTTCAGCCACTTCGGCTTCGCCGCTGACTGGCGATTCCGCCTCCCAATAGCGGGCAATTCCTTCCCTGAAGGCGGCAACATAACAGTTAATGGCATTTCGGTTCAGCCCTGTTGCCGCGGCGATTTGCGAGGCATCCAAATCGGGAGCAAAAAGCCGGACAATTTGCCGGATTTTGACCTCTGAGATCCCTGAACGATACGCATATCTGTTTTTTCCCGCCATAACTCGCTTTCAGCCTGTTGCGTGGCTCTCAGATAGTCATGACACTTTTATTATTATTCATAGGTTAAAGCTTATTGGCAGGAATACCGATTAGTCTTCTCTCTAGAATTCCTTGTATATATGCAAGGTTCACTTCTTTTGACATCTGTGTATACTCCCCAATGATAACGCTTTCCACGTGTGTGCATTACAGGGAAGCTGGCAAAAATAGAATCGGAGTAAAAAATAATGCATTTTATTTTCATAAAAAACACCTTCAGTATATTGCCTGTTGTTTCGGACGGCGTTCATCGCGCCGATGGCGGGAAACAGGTTGTACATGTCCGCCCGCATGTAGCGGTACTTCATGCTGACCTTTTCCGCACAGCGGCGACCCTTGAACGGCTTGCCGTTTTTGCTTGCGCACAGCGCATCACCCTCGCGCCACTCCACGAAGACGCGCCCGAAATTTTCAGCGGGCACCGCATGTTCCCACTCAACTTTGGCCGCCCGTTTTTCGTGAACGGGCGTGGACGGAGCCTTCAGGCAATGCCACACGTTTCCCGGCGTCAAACTTCGCCCCGCAATATATCGTCACGCGGTGGTCATGGTAGACTTGACGTTCAAGCATCAGCCTGACTTGGCGAAAGCTGTCGTTGGTGGTATTGCCAGCGGCAAGGGCTAGGGCCGGAACAATGAACAGCACGAGTGCAAGGAGGATTTTGCGCATTCCCCCAATTACCAGCAAGGCGACGCTGGCGCAACGGACGCGCATTTTTCTGGAAAAAGTCGAGAGATTGAGGGCGAAAAATCTTCGTTTTGTGGAGGAAAGTTGCCCGGCCGGGCGAAGGAGGAAAGACAAGAGAAGGGGGAAGACGTCTTTGAGGCCGCGCCATGACCGTGGTGCGGGTTTGGTGCAATTATCTGTCTCTGTTCCTTCATGAAACACCCTCGTTATATGGTATCCTCTTGTAACATAAAACTCGTGTAAAACTACCTAACGGAGAAGGCCGGCTGACGGTTGCCAGAGCCCCTCTCTTTTTAATGTTGCCTGCATCCGTTCATGCTCGCAACACAGGCGGGTAAAGAGTTGCTTCTGTCTGGCATTCAACTGGCTCCTGGTCAGACCGGCCAGTTTTGAGTGGCGAGTTGCAAGGAAACCTGTCGCTTTTTCAAGAGAACGGCAGGAATGAGCGTCAAAGCTTCCGGCCCGCAAGAGGTATTCGCCAGCGAAGTAGCGTTCCGCCAGAATCAGATGGGCATCATCTGTCTTCGCCTGCGCTGCAACAACCGCAGCCTTCAGGACGGCTTTGGTCGATTCGTCCAGCAGCCTCAGAGCGAACTGGGGGCTTTGGGGGTAGAGCCCGCAAGCGCTGCCGATGCTTCCGGCGGCGTGCGCCAGCCAGCCGTAGAATTTCCCGGCCCGGGGGAAATCCGGCATGTTTTCCAGCAACATACTGATTTTAAAACGGATAGCTCCATCGTGGGCCAATTGGCGAGACATCTGGCTGGTCATGCTCTGTCCATGCTGTCGGTAAATGACCATACCGTCGGCATTGGTTCCGAAACGTTTGCCTGAGGCGGCGCAACGCAGCCAGTAATCCTGATCTTCGCAGGCCTTGAGGTCGGAATCAAAAAAACCGATCTCGCGCACGACGCGGGTACGCAGCATAAAGGTATGCACCGGTGAGATGTTGCTGTGGCAGAGGTGCATATCCAGATGTGAGGATTTGAGCGGCCAGAGGTAGGTGCTGCGATTCGATTCGACTGCCTGAAGGCTCAGGCAGACGCTGACTTCCAGTTCCGGATGGGCGGTGAAATTGTTCAGATGGCTGCCCAGGGTGTTGGCTGTCAACAGATCGTCGGCGTCAAGAAAAACCAGAAAATCTCCCCTCGCCACGCGTATGCCGGTGTTACGCGCCGCAGAGAGCCCCTGGTTTTCCTGATGAATATAACGAATGGACGAACCCAGCCCCTTGGCCACTACGGCGGTGTCGTCTGTAGAACCGTCGTTCACGACAATGATTTCCACCGCCAGCCCGTCTTTTTGCTGGCAACGAACGCTGTCGACTGCTTCAGACAAAAAATGCCCATAGTTATAGCAAGGGATGACGACTGAAATGAGCGGCGGTTGGGTTGTCATATCCGTTTTCGCTCAACGATATTTGGGGCAAAGGGCAAAGGAAAGTCCTTCCCGCCCTTTGGCGGAAATAACCGGAGATGGGTCAGACAGGGGCTAGGTCCTATCCCTATGGCCGGATCATCCCAGCGCAGGCAGTGCGCATCCTCAGGCGCATAATATGTCGTGCATTTGCAGGCGAATTCAGCTTCCGGGCTTACTACCAGAAAACCGTGCGACACCCAGAGCATATAGCGGTTTGCATCCTCCAGCAGCGCTGCGAAGCCTTGGCCGAATGTGGGCGAGGAAGCGCGCAGATCCACAGCCACATCGCAGACGTGCCCCTGAATCATCCGCGCCGGCCTGCCTTGGGGTTGCTCAAGCTGATAGGAGCATGCCGCGCAGGACATTTTGACGGGATTTGCTGTGATTGTCTTGTACAAAAACATGAGGGCCGCACTGTGCGTCAAATTCCTTCTCCCGGAAGGTTTGCCGCGTTCATCGCCATGCACGGTGGGAATCATCAGCACGGGGCCGTTGGGCACCAGGGTTTTGAATTTCATGAGTTCCCCGGT
The DNA here is from genome assembly GCA_000403945.1 of Desulfovibrio sp. Dsv1. GTDB lineage: Bacteria > Desulfobacterota > Desulfovibrionia > Desulfovibrionales > Desulfovibrionaceae > Desulfovibrio. Next base: position 4,706 of record APFI01000040.1, on the reverse strand, counting down.
CAGCGTGTTTGCAGCAGGCGCAACAGATACTGTCCGTAACCAGTTTTAGCAAAAAACTGTCCGGCGCGTTCCATGGTCGCGTCGTCTATCCAGCCCTGCCGCCAAGCGATTTCCTCCAGGCAGGCCACCTTGAGTCCCTGCCGCTCCTCAATGGTCTGCACATAGGCCGAGGCCTCCAGCAGACTGGTGTGCGTGCCCGTATCCAGCCAAGCGAAGCCGCGCCCCAGCTTTTCCACACGCAGTTGCCCGCGTTCAAGATAAGTCTGGTTGACGCTGGTGATTTCCAGCTCATTGCGCGCCGAGGGCTTGATGCCCTTGGCCACGTCCACCACGCCGTGGTCATAAAAATACAGTCCGGTAACGGCAAAGGGCGACTGCGGCTTGTCCGGCTTTTCTTCAATCGCCGTGGCATTGCCCGCGTCGTCGAAACTCACTACGCCGAAGCGTTCGGGATCCTTGACCATGTAGCCGAAAATAGTGGCCCCTTGCCACTGGGAGGCGGCGCGCAGCAGTTTTTCGGTAAAATGCTGGCCGTGAAAAATATTGTCGCCCAAGATCAGACAGACCGGCGAGGATTCCAGGAACTGTTCGCCGATGAGAAAAGCCTGGACAATGCCCGCCGGTTCCGGCTGCACGGCATAGCTCAGGCGCAGGCCGAAACGGGAGCCGTCGCCCAGCAGGCGCTGGTACTGGGGCAGATCCAGGGGCGTGGAAATGAGCAGTATGTCCCGGATGCCCGCCAGCATGAGCACGGACATGGGATAATAGATCATGGGCTTGTCATAGACAGGCAAAAGCTGCTTTGACACGCCCAGGGTGATGGGATGCAGGCGCGTGCCTGTGCCGCCGGCCAGAACAATGCCTTTGTAGTTCATGCGATTTTCCCTCAGACCTGCGTTCCCATGCGCTCACAACGGTAACTGCCGTCCAGTATGGTCCGCCACCAGGGTTCATTGTCGAGATACCAGCGTACGGTTTTGCGCAGGCCGGTGACGAATGTCTCCCGTGGCCGCCAGCCCAGTTCCGCGGCGATCTTGGACGCGTCGATGGCATAGCGCCCGTCATGGCCCGGCCGGTCGCGTACAAAGCGGATCAGATCCGCGTAACGGCTGACACCTTCCGGTTTTTGAGGAGCCATTTCTTCCAGGATATCGCAGATGGCGTGCACCACGTCGATGTTCCGCCGCTCGCAATGCCCGCCCACAGCGTAGGTTTCGCCCACGCGTCCATGCGCCAGGACCAGCAGCAGAGCCCGCATGTGATCCTCCACATGAAGCCAGTCGCGGATCTGGCCGCCATTGCCATAGACAGGCAGTTTCCGTCCGGCCAGGGCGTTGAGAATGGTCAGGGGAATGAGTTTTTCCGGGAATTGACGCGGACCGTAATTGTTGGAGCAATTGGTCACCAGGGTGGGCAGACCGTAAGTGCGCTGCCAGGCCCGCACCAGATGGTCCGAAGCCGCCTTGCTGGCCGAATAGGGCGAACTGGGCGCGTAAGGCGTTTCTTCGGTGAATAAATCCTCGCCGCCGCTCAGATCACCAAAAACTTCATCGGTGGAAATATGATGAAAGCGAAAATCCCGGGCTTTGGAGGAAGCTGTGGCGCTCAGATTTTTCCAGTAGCGGCGGGCTTCTTCCAGCAGGATGAAAGTACCGCGCACATTGGTTTCAAGAAAAGCCGCCGGCCTATCGATGGAGCGGTCCACATGGCTTTCCGCGGCCAGATGCATAACCGCGTCCGGCTCAAAAATTTCAAAGGCCGCGCGCATGGCCTCGGCATCCGCGATATCGGCCTGAATGAAATGGTAACGTGGATTGTCCGCCACATCGGCCAGAGATGCCGGATTGCCGGAATAGGTGAGTTTATCCACATTGACCACACGCCAGGCGCTGGCCGAAAGTACTTCACGGACCACGGCCGAACCGATGAAGCCCGCGCCGCCTGTAACCAGAAGAGTATGTATCATCAATCCGTCCTGTGGAACAAACTGTTTGCTATTGCCGGATGATAGCAAAATCTGTTTCGCAAGGCAAAGAGCGCGGCGCGGTGCGGCCGCTTGTGTTATGCACAAGCTCATTAACACGTGATATTTGTATAACAATCCTAAATATCATGATATTTAGTGCTATACGCCCTTTGTCAACAGGATGGTATGGGGATAAGTCCAAAGGGTAAGGGTTTACACCTATGAAAAGCCGTTGCCTCCGGACTTCCTTTCTGTTCCTGCTGTTCTTTTTTGGCGGAGTTTTTTTGACAACGCGGCGCGGCGGAAAAAGCATATGGAGCCATCATCATGAACGAGTTGGTCATCAAGGAGATGCTGGCCGAGATTGACGTCCGGATAAACGGAACCCGGCCGTGGGATATTCAGGTACATGACGATCATCTTTGGGGTCGGGTCATCCGGCAGGGCAGCCTGGGTTTGGGGGAAGCCTATATGGAAGGCTGGTGGGACTGCCCGGCCCTGGAGCAGTTTTTCTGCCGGGTTCTGCGCGACGACCTGGAAAAGCATTTCCGCCTCACCCTGCCGGTGTTGCTGGGCATTGCCGCCTATGCGCTGCGCAATCTGCAAAGTGTGGCCCGCGCCCGCATGGTAGCCAGGGGGCATTATGACTTCGGCAACGACATGTTTGAAGCCATGCTGGACCCGGCCATGCAGTACAGTTGCGGCTATTGGGAGCACGCCGACACCCTGGAACAGGCCCAACTGGATAAAATGGAACTGATCTGCCGCAAGCTGCGGATGAAGCCGGTCATGCGCGTGCTGGACATCGGCTGCGGATGGGGCGGTCTGGGCAAGTTATATGGCGAAACGGCACGGCGTGCATGTGACGGACGTCACGGTTTCCTGGGCTCAGGCCCAATACGCCGAAAGCCGCAGCCAAGGGCTTGACGTGGAGTGGCTGCTGACGGAGCGCCCGCGCGCATAATCCGGAAGACCGCGTGGATTATTGTCAACTTTTATAAAAATCCGCTTTTTATGCATCATAGAATATACTTAAAAATCAAATAGCTAGCATTTCACATTAATAAAAGGTGTTATTTTCGGATCATACATGTCGCCGCTAATTCAGAGTGCGGCGAGGTTGCAGATACTGCGGCTGAAAAAACAGACGGTATCGCTTGACCGGGGAAAGATGAGTCGGTTTGGCTACTTGTCCTTCAATGGAGAGAGGTTTTTCGGAGAGGCCGAAGGGCTGGAGTTGGCCCGGCGAAGGCGCTGCGCGCGCAAACCCCTCTCCGGTAAGATAAATCACTGGCATACTGCTTGCGGCGCTTCCCGCCATCAATACTGTGCCGCCGTCCGAAGGACTGCCTCCCGCACTGTCCCGCGCAGTGATAGCGTTGAGCAGGCTGGGCATGTGCACATCGGTGCGCCGCAGCACCTCCAGAAAATCATTGCCCGTGCGCCCCACGAAAGTCAACAGAAAGGATCCGTCGTCGGACACCAGTAAACTGACAGGCATAGTGCCGCCGTGAATACCCATATATGCGGGCCGCGCCCCGGCGGGCATTATCATCCACTCGCCACCGGCTTCCATTCCGTTGACCGGGCCCGCCGCGCACAACCGCAGACAAAATAGAGCCAACAGGCATAACATATGAATGTTTAATTTTTTCATGCTGTTATATAAAACCACAGCTGGCCTTGTCAGACATCTTTTCCGTGCCCGTTCCGAATCCGCTCGGAGAGGGAATGGATATGCCCACCAACCGGTTTTTTAACGTGAACCGGGCTCTGACAACATCTGTACTGTGTGAGGCTAATGACTCGCACTAGCCTTGTCAAGCCGCTCGTGTGGCTTTGCGAAAGTGTTCAGCGAGCACGCCGCTGCTGTGGGCGCAGCGGGCTGAGCCTGCGGTTGAGGCGGCGGTGTCAGGTCCGGCGGTTGCGGAATTATCGGCAGATTTTTGCCGTTGCCCAGAAAATGAAGAAAAAAGTCGCTCAAAGCGTCATCCATACGCTGATGGATGACGCTGCGTTCCTCCGGGTCGACGGACCGGCAAAGTTCGGGTAACTCGGTGGCCAGGGATTCCGGGCAAGGAGACATTAACGCGCCGGTATCCGCGCCCGGAAGACTTATGTAGCGGGCCTTGCCGTTCATCAGACGAGCGATGGCGTCGGTGTGCAGGCCAGGCCGGTTCATGGCGTCGCGTTCGGCGGCAATCAACAATAGCGGAGGATAAAAATAGCGGAACGAGGCGGTGCTGAACAGCATACCGAAGCCGGGGGCCACGGCGGCCACCGCCTTGATGCGAGGATCGGCCAGACTTTTCGTCAGCGGCAGGTGCCGGCAGATGCTGTTCACCCTGTCGCTGGACCAGCGATTGCAATAGATGTCCTGTCGCCCGGCCTTGGCGCAATAGACCGGCCAAGAGATACAATCGGGCAGGGCTCCGCCCAGCAGCAGTGCGGCGGTGCCGCCTGCGCCGAAGCCCACCAGGCCGATGCGGTTCTTGTCGATACTGGCGACAAGCTCCGGATCTTTCAGCAGGAGGTCGATGGTGCCTGAAAGTTCTTTGGTCCGGCTCTCCAGCTGCCGCCAGGTGAAGAGCAGGCCCATGTCATCCATACAGTCTTGGGCATGCGTGGGCGCGGCCATCACAAATCCATAGGAAGCCAGTTTAGTGGCAGTGTCATGGTAAGAAAAACGCGTGCCCGGCGAAGCGTGGGACAGCAGCAGAAGCGGAAAGCGTCCTTCCAC
>APFI01000039.1:17500-20803 GCA_000403945.1 Desulfovibrio sp. Dsv1 | reverse complement strand
GCTCAACGCCTGGCATCGCGGCTTGAAATACATCATACCCCCAAGCATGGTAGTTGGCTTAATATGGCCGAGATAGAACTCAGTGTGTTGAAAGGCCAATACCTTGATCGGCGTATTGCCGATATAGCCACCATGAAAGACGAGGTACAGGCATGGAAAACCCAGCGCAACAACAGCGCAAAAAGAATTCATTGGCAATTTACAACGGCAGATACCATGATAAAGCTACAAAGCCTTTATACGAAGATTCAAGCGTTATAAAGTACTAGGATAATGCTCCAACAGATTATTCACCCCCCTCAAATTGGTAAAGCTAGAGTTGCCACACTGCCAAAACCAGCCGGGGGAGAAGGTGAACAGTCACAAGAATGTCCAACTGACGGTCGGAGGCCGGGAGGAAATGATCCAGCGGATGCATGCCGCGGACGTCGAAGTTGCCATCGGCTTTTGGCGTAAGCATACGCGCTGCCAGAAAGTGGATGATCCGCTATCGTGCGGGAGATTCTCATTTATCGGCAAGGAGGCGTTGAGACTCTTGCTGACAGGAGCTCGCAGCCGGGGCGCTGTCGCGACACTTTCACGGGGGAGAATGCCTGTCGCATGCTGGCGTTGCGGAAAATGCGCAAGCTTTGCCGTTGCGCGCTGCTGTAATAGTCCAGGGCGCGTAATTGAGTTCGCGCGAGGGGCGGACGCTGGGATACCAGATATTCACATCCAAACGCAGATTGGTGTCCGCCGACCATTGCCCCAGCGTGCGAAAGCCCACTTGGTAGGAGTCGGCCGCCACGGCGGCACGTGCCGGAACAAAAACCTGGAACAAAAGCAGTAGAATGAAAGCGCTGGAACGTATGCACATAGCCGTTATTGTGCCACAAACCGGCTTGTGCTACAAGGGTTAAGCTGGAGAGCGCAGGGCCGCCCGCTGTGAAATCCGGCGCGCAAGGAGCCCTCACCGAATGGAAATGATCAGTTGTTTTCTGGACCTTGTGCTGCACATTGACGTTCACTTGTTTGAACTGGTGGAGCAGTACGGGCTCTGGGTCTACGCCATTCTATTCACCATTGTTTTTTGCGAAACCGGCTTGGTGGTCACCCCTTTTCTGCCGGGAGATTCTCTTCTTTTCGCTTCTGGTGTGGTGGCGGGCGCGGGTCTCATGGGCTACGGCGAAATTATGCTGGTGCTGCTGCCCGCCGGTATTCTGGGCGACACCATGAACTATTGCATCGGGCGGCATGTGGGCCCGGCCATCTTCGCCCGTGAAAACCACTTCCTCAAAAAGGAACATCTGCTCAAAGCCCACCATTTTTATGCGCGTCATGGTGGCAAGGCCATTGTGCTGGCGCGCTTCGTGCCCGTTGTGCGCACTTTCGCACCCTTTGTGGCCGGCATCGCCCTGATGTATCCCGCCACATTCTTTTTCTTTAACATTACCGGCTGCATTCTCTGGGTGGGCGGACTCGTGTCCGCAGGCTTTTTTTTGGGCAATCTTACTTGGGTGCGCGAGAATTTCAGTATCATTGTTTATCTTATACTTGTTATTTCCGTGCTGCCGGTGATTATTGAGCTAATCCGGGCCAAATGGACCGGCGGGGGGGAAAACGGCCGGGGCTGATCGTCGCGGACGCCTGAGATTTTGTTCATAACGATACTGAAAAAATATAGCGGGGATTTTAGAGTATTGCATCGAGGCAAACTAGGACAGCTCCAAGAAAAACATATGCACATTTGAGAGAAGAGAGAAATTCCGTTTTGCTGGAAGCGCGGGTACCGTCAAACGGGCGCCATGCCTGCGGAGTTTCCCCATGGAGAGTTTCAACCCACCGATCTCGCCGTCGTCCCCGCGCGCTCCTTCCGCAACTTCAGGCAGTTCGCGAAAACTGCGGTTCAGGTACAGGTTCTGGCCCGCAAAAAGCATGTGTGGCGAAACCGGAAGCCATCATCCCGGTCACTCCGGCGGCAAAAAGGAAAGCTCCCGGGCGAAGCTGGTCCCGGGAGCCTTCCGAACAATTTTTGACAGCGGCCTACTTTCCCACATGACGTTATGCAGTATCATCGGCGAGGAAGAGCTTAACTACCGAGTTCGGAATGGGATCGGGTGTACCCTCTTCTCTATGGCTGCCAAAAAATTTTCAAAATATAATTGACAGGGAAGGAAGGAGTTTTCTTCAAAAACAAGACGCACGGGCTATTAGTACTGGTCAGCTCCACGCCTCGCGGCGCTTCCACCTCCAGCCTATCAACGAGGTAGTCTACCTCAGCCCTTCAGGACTTGCGTCAGGGAGAACTTATCTTAAGGCAGGCTTCACGCTTAGATGCTTTCAGCGCTTATCCCTTCCGCACATAGCTACCCTGCTATGCCGTTGGCACGACAACAGGTCCACCAGGGGTGCGTCCATCCCGGTCCTCTCGTACTAGGGACAGGCCCTCTCAATTCTCCTACGCCCACAGAAGATAGGGACCAAACTGTCTCACGACGTTTTAAACCCAGCTCGCGTACCACTTTAAACGGCGAACAGCCGTACCCTTGGGACCTGCTTCAGCCCCAGGATGTGATGAGCCGACATCGAGGTGCCAAACCGCATCGTCGATGTGAACTCTTGGATGCGATCAGCCTGTTATCCCCGGCGTACCTTTTATCCAATGAGCGATGGCCCTTCCATTCGGGACCACCGGATCACTAACACCTACTTTCGTACCTGCTCGAGATGTCTCTCTTGCAGTCAAGCTCCCTTTTGCGTTTGCACTCGACGGCTGGTTTCCAATCAGCCTGAGGGAACCTTTGCATGCCTCCGTTACTTTTTAGGAGGCGACCGCCCCAGTCAAACTACCCACCAGACACTGTTCCCGTGCCGGATCACGGCGACGGGTTAGGGACCTGAAAAAACAAGGGTGGTATTTCAACAACGGCTCCCCCCATACTGGCGTACAGGGTTCACAGCCTCCCACCTATCCTACACATGCAGGTTCAAATCCCAATGTCAAGCTATAGTAAAGGTGCACAGGGTCTTTCCGTCTTTCTGCGGGTACACGGCATTTTCACCGCGACTTCAATTTCACCGAGTCTCTGGCCGAGACAGTGTGGAGATCGTTACGCCATTCGTGCAGGTCGGAACTTACCCGACAAGGAATTTCGCTACCTTAGGACCGTTATAGTTACGGCCGCCGTTTACCGGGGCTTCAATTCGGAGCTTCGCTTGCGCTGACCCCTCCTTTTAACCTTCCGGCACCGGGCAGGCGTCAGTCCGTATACGTCGTCTTTACGACTTCGCACAGACCTATGTTTTTAGTAAACAGTCGCCACC
>APFI01000039.1:0-12500 GCA_000403945.1 Desulfovibrio sp. Dsv1 | reverse complement strand
ATGTTTTCAATGAATTCACCCTGATGGGCGGCGCAACCATTGCGGCTATCGTTCTGGGGCAGTTGCCCGAGGCTGTGGGCGTGATGCTTTTCTACCGCATCGGCGAATTCATGCAGGAACGCGCGGCCGGGAATTCGCGCCGTTCCGTCAAGGCTCTGCTGGCGGCCCGCCCCACCACGGCTCACGAGCTGCTGGCCGACGGCACCACGCGGGACGTGAGCCCCGAAACCCTGGGACCGGGCAGCCGCATTCTGGTCCGGCCCGGCGAAAAAATTCCGCTGGACGGCAAAGTGCTGGAAGGCGAATCCCAAGTGGACGCCTCGCCCCTGACCGGCGAATCCGTACCCGTGCGCATGGTTTCCGGCGGGCAGGTCCATGCCGGAACCATCAACCTGAACGGCGCGCTGATTGTGGAAGTGACGGCTCCCTTCGCGGAGTCCTCCATCGCCCGCATTCTGGAAATGGTGGAAAACGCCGCGGCGCGCAAGGCTCCCACCGAACGTTTCATCACCTGCCTGGCGCGCTGGTACACCCCGGCGGTGACCGGTCTGGCCCTGCTGGTGGGCATACTGCCGCCGCTGTTCGGGCTGGGAAGTTTTCAGGAATGGATTTACCGCGCTCTCGTGCTGCTGGTCATTTCCTGCCCCTGCGCCCTGCTCATTTCCATTCCGCTGGGCTACTTCGGCGGCATCGGCGCGGCGTCGCGCCGGGGCATCCTGATCAAGGGCGGCGCGGTGCTGGACAATTTGCGCGACATCCGCGTGGCCGCCTTTGACAAGACCGGCACTCTCACCGAGGGAGTATTCGAGGTCAATGCCGTGCTGCCCGCGCCCGGCGTCAGCCGCAAAGAATTGCTGGCCGCCGCGGCCCTGGCCGAAAGCCGCTCCAATCACCCCATCGCCCGTTCCGTGCTGCGCGCCGCCCAGACGGCGGGCATCGTTCCTGACGGCAGAGCCATCACGGACCTGCGCGAAACCGCGGGCAAGGGCGTGGAAGTGACCACCGACGGCACGCAACTGCTGGCGGGCAATACGGCCCTGCTGGAAGCCCATAGCATTACGCCCCTGCCGGTGGACATGCCCGGCAGCGTGGTGCAGGTAGCCCTCAACGGCGGCACACTGGGCGCGCTGGTGGTATCGGATCGGATCAAGCCGCAAAGCCCCGGCGCGCTGGAAGCCCTGCGCCGCTTGGGCGTGGACGTGCTGGCCATGCTCACCGGCGACCGCGAAAGCCAGGCCAGACCCGTGGCAAAGGAACTGGGGCTGGATGTGCTCAAGGCCGATCTGCTGCCCGAGGACAAGGCCAGCGCCCTGGAAGCGCTGGGCCCCGCGCGCCGCATCCTGATGGTGGGTGACGGCATCAATGACGCGCCGGTGCTGGCCGCCGCCGGGGTGGGCGTGGCCATGGGAGGCCTAGGGGCTGAAGCGGCCATTGAAACCGCCGATGTGGTCATTTTGGACGACAACCCCCAGCGTCTGCCGGAACTGCTGCGCATCGCCCGGCGCACTAGGCGCATCGTCTGGGAAAACATCGTCTTGGCCCTGGGCATCAAGGGCTTGTTCATGACCTTGGGCATCGTGGGCATCTCCGGCCTGTGGGAAGCGGTTTTCGCGGATGTGGGCGTGGCTCTGCTGGCCGTGCTCAACGCATCCCGCGCCGGACGGATTTAAAGGGGCGAGGAACGATCCGACGGCGACGCGAACCCCGCGAACGCGTGGTTCGTCTTCGTCTGGGCGGAGGCTTTGGCCTCCGCCCCTCTCATCTCCGGCTTCGCGCTCAGGCGAGACGGACGGCGGCGCAACGCAAAGTGATGAGCGCGATTTCCGAGGGCACGCCCACGCGCAGGGGAAAGCCATTCCAAAGACCCGCGCCGGAACTGACGTACAGCGGCATGCCCGCAACCCGGTACCAGCCCCGCACATACCCTTTGTTGAACAGGGCCACCACGCTGCTCAGGCCCGGCGCATGGCCGCCATGGGTATGGCCGGAAAGCTGCAAATCCGTTTTGTTTCGGGCGTTGCGCGCGGCATTGCCCGGCCTGTGGTCAAGCAGAACGCGCACCGCCCCGTCCGGCGCTCCGGCCAAGGCCGCCGCCAGATCCGGTTCGGGCAGGTTGAAACGGGCGGCCACCGGATCGGTGACCCCGGCCAGCACCAGTTCATGGCCGCATATGCCGAGCACCTGGTGGCTGTTCAGCAGCATGCTCATGCCCAGATCGGAAAAAATCTCCGTCCAGGCATTGAACCCGCTGTAATACTCATGGTTGCCCGCGCAAGCCAGCACGCCGTGCCGGGCGCGCAGGCGACGCAGTTCGGCAACGCTTTCCGCGCGCGCCGAGGGCAAGCCGTCCACCATGTCACCGGTCAGAACCACCACGTCCGCCGCCTGGGCGTTGACCCTGTCCACCACGGCCCTGACCCAGTCCCTGCCCAGCAGCGGACTCACATGCAGATCGCTGATCTGCGCCAGCCTGAGGCCGTCCAGAGCCTCGGGCAACCGGGGCAGGACAACCTCCCTCTGTCGGACCTCGGGAACGGCCACAGCTTCACGGACGCCATAGGCTGTGGGGGCCAGAACCAGGCCAGCCAGCGAGGCGCGGCCCAGAACGGAAGCCGGGGCGGCGGCCAGGCCCAAAGCCAAAAAACGCCGCCTGCCGGAAGAAACAGCAGGACCTTGCCGCTTCTTCCGCAGCAAGACGCGCCCCGCCCAATGTATGATCCGGACTCCCAGGCAAGCAATATCCCGGATCAGCGTCAGCGCGAAAAGGAACAACATGCTGGTGAACAACCAGCCCTGAAGCATCAATACCCACGACGGCAGGCTGGGCGCGGACAGCCCGCCGAAAAAAATCCCGTTCAAAAGATATTCCTGTGAGGCGAGAAAAAGCGCGGTTCCGGCCGCAGCTTTACCGGCGCGACTCAGGCCCGACAGCAGCACCATCCGGAAAAACAGATATAAAAAAAGCACAAGGGCGGACAGATAGAGCATCACAGGGCGGTCTCCTCAATGGGGTCGGAATCAGAGAGAGTTGTGGCACGGACAGGCCGGACGGCCGGAAGCAGCGCAGCTCCGCCTCAGGCCAGCTCGTGGCCTGCATGTTTCGGCAGCCCGAGCCTCGGCAAGCTTCTCGCGGTTCACCAGGATATAATCCGTGGCGTAAGTGGATAGGGCAAAGATACTGATGCCGCAACGTCCCAGCAGCTCGGCCAGCACGCCCACCAGGGGAAAATCCAGCGTGCCTTCAATGCGAAAGGCCTTCCATCCGTCCTCGCGGGCCGGGGCGTCGTCCGGCGCGGCCTCGGTCCGGCAGACTAGGGGAAGCTCCAGGTCCGTCTTGCCCACAAAAATAAAATCATCCGTAAAATCAATGTGTTTCAGGCTATACACTTGGCAGACGGGAAACTCGCCATCCAGAACCGGGATGATCGTGTCCGCTCCGGTCGAATCAGTTTTCTGCCGTGAAAAAAGGATGCCAGATGGCGCGCCCGGCGGCAGAGCAGGATCCGCAGCGGGGTAGACGGAGGTGATCAGATGCCGGGTCAGCCACATGCAGAGGCCGATGAATACGCTGAACATCAGCGCCGCCGGGAGCTGCAAAAGATGCGGAACAGAAAATTTCTTCCGGAGCAGAAGCTTATGAGCGGCCACAAGCAAGGATATTGGGCAGAAAAGTGGCCGCGCCCAGACTGAGCGAAAAAATGGCGCCCCAAGGCAAACGACAGTCTGGTGATGGGCGTGGTTCCCAAGCTGGCGTTGGTGACCAGGGCGATACCCAATAGCTGTGATAAAGGAAGCGACGCAAAAACCGGCGTAACGCCGGACAGGATTCTTTTTCTTCGTTGACGACACTGTAGTTCAGGAAAGCAGCAGCTTCAAATGTTTGTATGCCTTGGCTGTGGCCATGCGGCCGCGCGGCGTGCGCTTGAGAAAGCCGCACTGGATCAGATAGGGTTCATAAATGTCCTCAATGGTCCGCACTTCCTCGGAACAGGCCACGGCCAGGGTTTTAATGCCCACAGGCCCGCCGTCGTAGTGCGTGATCAGCACTTCCAGCAGCTTGCGGTCCATCTGGTCTAGGCCATGCTCGTCCACATCCATGCGCTTGAGAGCGGAGGAGGCTTCCCCGCCCGTGACCTGACCGTTGCCGTGGACCAGGGCGAAATCCCGCACCCGGCGCAGCAGGCGGTTGGCGATGCGCGGCGTGCCGCGCGCGCGGCGGCCGATCTCCTCCGCACCTTCCGGGGTCACTTTCACGCCCAGAATGCGCGCCGTGCGCCGCACCACCCGGGCCAGGTCAGCGGGACTGTAGTATTCCAGCCTGGCCACAATGCCGAAGCGGTCCCGCAGAGGCGAGGAAATCAGGCCCATGCGCGTGGTGGCCCCCACCAAGGTAAAGGGCTCCAGGTCGATCTTCACCGTGCGGGCCGCCGGACCCTGGCCGATGACCAGATCCAGCTTGAAATCCTCCATGGCCGGATAGAGCACTTCCTCCACGGCAATGGGCATGCGGTGGATTTCGTCCACAAAGAGAATGTCATGGCGGCCCAGGCTGGTCAGGATGGCCGCAAGGTCGCCGCTGCGCTCCAGCACCGGCCCCGAGGTGCAGGCCAGGTTGACGCCCAACTCGGAAGCCATGATCTGGGCCAGGGTGGTTTTGCCCAGCCCCGGATTGCCGTAAAACAGGGTATGATCCAAGGCCTTGCCCCGCTCCCGCGCGGCATTCAGGTAGACACGCAGATTGGCGCGCAGCTCATCCTGGCCGATAAAGTCGTCCAAGCTGCGCGGCCTGACGCTCTCGTCCAAACTGGCCGCCACGTCCGGCGGGGTGCCGTCAAAATCCGTCATCAGGTTCTCCCCCTGGCCAGCGCCTTGAGCGCGGATCTGAGCGCCCCGGTCACGTCCAGATCCGGCTCTTCATGCAACATTTTTTTGACCAGAGGCGCGCATTCCTCTTCGGCATAGCCAAGATTGGCAAGGCCGTCCAGCACGTCCCGGAACACCGAGCCGGGCTGTCCGCCCACAAGCAGCGCGGCGGCCTGGGGCGCGTTCTCCACCTTGAGCTTGTACTTGAGCTCCAAAAAGACGTGCTGGGCCGTCTTCTTGCCGATGCCCGACACGCGCGTCAGGGCCAGCGCGTCGTCCTCCAGCACCAGGCGGCGCAAGTCGTCGGGACGGAAAATGGACAAAATGGCCAGGGCCGTGCGCGCGCCCACCTTGGAGATGGACACCAGCACCTCAAAGGTCTGGCGCTCCTCAAAAGAGGCGAAGCCGAACAGCTCCAGGGCGTCCTCGCGCACGGCCAGGCTGGTGTACAGCGCCACGGAACCGCCCCTGCCGGGCAGGGCCGCCAGTGCGTGGGCGGGCAGGGCCACTTCGTAGCCCACCCCGCCTTCAGTGACCACAAGGCAGGCATTGCCCCAGACTTCGGCCAGGCGGCCTTCAATATATGCGATCATACAACTCTCGGATTATGCGCGCATCCGCGCGTAACTCGGGCGGATGCCGCTTCCCTGCCGCCATGCGGAGGCGGGAGACATGTCACATGAATGCAAAACAGCGTTTTCTGCAAGTGCCGGAGCCGTTTCCGCAGCCACCTCCCACAAAGCCGAACCGGTTTCAGAGCAGCACCAGGGAACCCGCCATGATCGGCAGGCCGCTGACCTTCAGGCTGACGGGGTCATGCAGAAAAAGATGGCCAACAAAACACTGAGCTTGTCCACGGGCGCGCCCCTGGAAACGTCGCCTAGTTGCAGCGCCTTGAAACAAGACAGCCAGAAACGGCCTGCGGGCAAGACCGAAAACAGCAGAAAAGGCAGCGTGTGGCCCAAGGCTTTTGATGCCTCTGGCCGCGCCGGTGCAGAACACAATGCCCCAGACCAGCACCAGAATAAAGCTTGTCCTGATGGCCGCCGCGCCCAGATTGGAGTCCACGCTCCCTGCGCCCATCTTGGCAAAAATGTCCGTCAGAGCGGCGAAAAAGGCGGATCCCACGGCGTAGACGCCCCACATGGCCATCAACCTCCGATGCCGACCATCTGCCGCGCCGCCACGGCCGCTCCCTCGCGCCGGGCGCGCAACAGGTCCGCACCCACGGGCTTGTCCGCACATGCTCGGCGGATCACCGCCGCCAGCGCCTCGTCCGTAATCCGAGGGTGACGCAGCATGCCGCGCAGACGATATTCCTTGTCTGCGAACAGACAGGTGCGCAAGGCTCCCTCGCTGGTCAGGCGCAGGCGGTTGCAGATCAGGCAAAAATGGTTGGTCAGGGGCGAAATGAAGCCCATCCGCCCCAAGCCGCCCTCAATGCGGTACATGCGGGCCGGGCCGGATTCGGCCTCCGCGCCCAGCGCGTCCGCTTCCACAGGGATCAGGCGCGCGCGGCGCGCGGCCTCTTCCCGGATGTCGTCGGCGGACCAGAAATTCTCAGGGCTCCAGAGCGTGCCGCTGCCCATGGGCATGAACTCGATGAAGCGCAGGTCCAAGGGCATGTTCCGGGCCGCATGCACAAAGTCGTCCATCTGCCCGTCGTTGGCACCGCGCATGGCCACCACGTTGATCTTCACCCGGATGCCCGCGGCCAGCAAGCCGTCCAGCGCGCTCAGCACTGAAGGCAGCATATCCCGTCCCGTGACCCGCGCGAAGGTGGCGCGATCAAAGCTATCCAAGGAAAGATTTACCGCGCTCATCTTGATGCGCCGCAGCAGGGGAATGTACGGCTCCAGCAGTGTGCCGTTGGTGGTGACGCACAGGTCCATATCCGGAAAACGCCCGCGCAGCATGGCCAGGAACGCCTCGCAACCCTTGCGGGCAAAAGGCTCTCCGCCGGTCAGGCGCACCTTGCCGATGCCTAGGGCGGCGGCAATGCCCACAATGCGCGCCATTTCCTCATAGCGCAACACTTGCGCGTGGGGAATACAGCGCCGCCTGGCATTGCTGCGGCAGTACAGACAGCGCAGATTGCAGCGGTCCGTCACGGAAAGGCGCAGATAACGCACGCTGCGGCCGTGGCTGTCATGCAGGACGCGCATGGACTCCTCCATCGGCCGGACGCGGCATGTTGCCAAGAACGCGAAATGGATTTACATCTGCCTGCATGAAACACCTGCTGCTTGGGGCGGCCATTGCGGGCTGCCTGGTTGTGCCGCTGACGGTCCTAGCGTGGGACGGTTTTGACGCCGCCACCACCGATCTCGTGGAAATAACGCCCGACAGGCTGCCCTCCCAAGGTGACACTGTGGATGTCCGCAACTACGATACCGACGCCTCCCAGACCTGCCTTGTGGAAAGTGTGACCCGCAACGTCCGCACGGTGGAGGTGGTGGTGCGCACGCCCAAGGGGAGCAGGCGCACCCTGGTCATGGAGGGGCGCTGACAGCCCGACCCGCCAGAGCAACCGCCCGCCACAGAGGCGCAAGCGCTACGTATTTGCGTCGGTAAGCGCCGAAGTGGGCGTCTTCAAACGTTACGAATATACATTCTTGACGTTAACCCGCTCTAAGACCTCTCCTCCTCTCCCTCCCGCTCATATCCCGGCAACAGCACGCCAGCGCTCCCGGCCTGCCCCTGACCCTTGGGACAATGGGACTGCATATGGCAGATCTCACAGCCGCCTCGGAAGGGATAGTGGGTCACCACCGCGTAACGGCGGCTGAGCAGCGACGAATCCTCGCTCTTGTAGGGCAAGCCCAGACCGCTCAGAGCCTCGCGCAGAACCTGCGTGGGTCGCGGCGAGGGCGCGCAGCCCCCGTCCTCCACCTGCGGCAGCAATTCCTGCACGGCGGCCATGCACATAAACTGGGCCAGATTATTGATCAGAAAGCCGTCTGACGCGGATTTGCCCCAAGCTTCGTCCACGGCATCCTCCACGCTTTCCGGCAACCAGATCGCCAGATAGGAAATTTTGCCCGTGCCCACTTCGCACACTTTCAGTTCCGACAGCCACTGTCCCCAAAGATCCACGATCCGTTCCAGGGTAGCGCCGCCCAGACGCGTTTCCCGACTCAGATTCATGAAGGCTTCCATGTCGAAATAGGGCCTGATCTGATGCTCGACAATGCTGGTCTCGCTCACGTGCTCTCCTTACAAAAGGGCGGATTGTCGGATGCTGAGGCGCGACGGAACCAGGACAGGAACTGACAGGAACTGAACTAGCGCCGCGTCCTCCCCCGCTATTGTAACCAAGGGACGCGCATCGTCAAGGGCGCGTCGGCTTTACTTCCCCGCGCGCCTTGCGTATTTATGGGACGCGCATATTCCGGCGACCTTTCACAGAAGGAGCTTCCATGAACAAAAACGACGCCCCTCCGGCCAAGATCCGCTACAAATATGAAATGGCGCCAGAGGCCCGTCTGCAGACGGCCCACGGCGTCTGGGGCGGCATCAACCCCCAAGGCGAAATTGAAATGAATTTCTACCATGAAAGCGACTGCCTGCCAGTCTACTCCGAGCGGCTGATTACGCCGGACGGTTCCATCGGGCACGAAATCACACCCGAGGATGACGAGCAACGCGACGTCACCCGCCATATTCACAGCCGCGTGCTGCTCAACTATCACACGGCCCGCGCCATCCTGGAATGGCTGGAAGACCGTGTGGCAGCTCTGGAAGCGGAAGGCCCGCCGGACATGTACGATACGGATTCGGGCATTGAACAATAAATTTTCAAAAACGCGCGCGGCCATGTCTGAAAAAAGCTTCCATATCATTACCTTCGGCTGCCAGATGAACGTGCACGACTCCCAGTGGCTGGCGCGCGCCCTTATGGCGCGCGGCTTCGCGGAAGCGCCGCTGGAAGAGGCCGACGTGGTGGTGGTCAACACCTGCTCGGTGCGCGAAAAGCCGGAGCAGAAAGTCATGAGCGCCTTGGGACGGATACGTCAGATCACGGGCGGAGACCCCGGCGTGCTGGTGACCGTGGCGGGCTGCGTGGCCCAGCAACTGGGCACGGCCTTTTTCGAGCGTGAAAGCCAGGTGCGCCTGGTGGCGGGCAGCGACGGCATCAGCGGCGCGCCCGCGGCCATTGAGCGTCTGCTGGCCGAGCCGGATCTGCGCATCTCCCTGCTGGATTTCACCAGCCGTTACGTGGAACGCGAGACGGGCGCCGACGGCCCCTGCGGCCCGGTGGCCTATGTGAACATCATGCAGGGCTGCGACAATTTCTGCACCTACTGCATCGTGCCCTTCGCCCGAGGCCGCCAGAAATCGCGCGCCACCCCGGCCATCATGGACGAATGCCGGGCCCGGCTGGATCAGGGCGCGCGCGAAATCACCCTGCTGGGCCAGAACGTCAACGCCTTCGGGCAAGACAAAAGCGGCGACGGCGTGAGCTTCGCCCGGCTGCTGGCGCAGGTGGCCGCCCTGCCCGGCCTGGAGCGCCTGCGTTTCGTGACCCCGCATCCCAAATATATGGGGCCGGAAGACGTGGCGGCCTTCGCGGATCTGGCTCCGCTCTGCCCCCGCCTGCACCTGCCCCTGCAGGCCGGTTCGGACGCGGTGCTCGCGCGCATGCGCCGCAAATACGACCGGTGCGGCTTTCTGGACTTGGTGGCCGCCCTGCGCGCGGCCCGGCCGGACCTGGCTCTTTCCACGGATCTGATCGTGGGCTTTCCTGGCGAGAGCGAGGAAGATTTCCGGGCCACGCTGGAGATGATGGAACTCTGCAACTTCATGTCCAGTTTTTCTTTTTGCTATTCGGATCGACCCGGCGCGCGGGCCGCACTTTTCCCGGACAAAATTCCTCCCGAGGTCCAGCAGGAACGCCTGCTGCGCCTTCAGGACCTTCAGGACCGGCTCAGCCGGCGCTGGCTGGACGCCCGCGTGAACCGGAAAACCTGCCTGCTTATCGAGGGCAGAAGCCGCAGGGACGGTCCGGACGAAGAACCCAGCTGGCAGGGACGCGATCCCTACGGCGCGCCAGTCCACGTCGCCCTGCCGCCGGACGCGGACCATACCGGACGCATGGTCCCGGTGCGTATCACGGAGGCCAAAAAACACAGCCTCATGGCCCGGCGGACAGGTGAACTATGGTAGAAATGCGCGTATTCGGATTGACCATCGACCCCCAGACCAAAAACCCCATCGTGATCCTGAAAGACACCGACGGGGAGGTGGTGCTGCCCATCTGGGTGGGAGCCATGGAAGCCATGGCCGTTTCCCTGGTGCTCAACAACGAGCGTCTGCCCCGGCCCCTGACCCACGACCTTCTGCTGATGAGCCTCAACGCGCTCAAGGCCGAGCTGCTCAATGTGGAAATCACCGACCTGAAGGACGGCGTCTACTACGCACTGCTGGTGCTGCGCGGTCCTGAAGGCCGGGTACGCGTGGACTGCCGCCCCTCGGACGCCATTGCCCTGGCCCTGCGGGCCGGAGCGTCCATTCTGGTCAATCCGGACGTGCTGCGACGCTCGGCGGAAGCCCAGAACAGGGCCGAACAGCGCCCGCGCGAGGAAGCCCCGCCCGTCCAGGCGGCCGACGCGGCCACGGACATGATGCGCAAGGTCAGCGCTCGCAAGGAAGTGGATCTGCTCAACGGTCTGTTAAGCCGCGGCGGAATCCTTCCCGGCGAAGATGAGCTTTACCGCGACCTGCTGCGTTCTCTGGACCCGATTTCCCGCCGCAAGATGTAACCGCGCCGTTTCCATCGAACCAAAAATCAGCGTCCCGCCATCAGCTCCACAAGCCATATGAAGCCATTCTAGTTTTTTTCTAGAAATCTCCTAATATTATCATGCTGATATATTTATATATTCCCAGCGGGCTTCCCCTTTAACGGCCCCTAAAGGTTTTCCTCTGTTATTCCGATATACAGGGCATAACATGGATGGAAAAAGCTATGCTGGATTACCGCCGTTTTAAGGAAATCAACAACCTCTTCGCCTCCGGTCAGCCGGAAAAGGCACGCCGTCTGCTCATGGAAATGCAATCGCGCTGCATTGCCCTGCGTGATGAAATGAGCATGCTCAAAGTACGCCTGCAAACCTTTGAAGATATTCTTTATCTTTCCCAGAATCTCTACGAGGAATGCGGCTTTTACTGGCTGCGCACCGCCGGAATCAAACAGGGACCGTTCTGCCCGCACTGTTATGAAAACGAAGGCGCTCTGATCCGCTTGGAAAAACAGCACAAATCCCTGCTCTGCCCCTACTGCAACACCAGCTATAAAGGCACCGTCCGCGTTATGGCTGAAACGGCGGCACCCCTTGCCGGACGCCAGGCCCGCATACTTCCCTTTGCCAAATAACCGGACCGCGCAGCGAAAAAGCCCTCTTTGGCACTTGCCGGACGGCGAGAGCGGCTATAATATATTGAGCAGGGTAAAGGCCACGGTGATGCAACGGTCGCTGTGGCCTTTACCTGTTCAAGGATAATGGATGATTGTATGACCAGCCGCAGCCTGCCCAGCGTTCTTCTGCTCAGCGAAAGCGAACCGCTTGCCGCTCTGGACAGACGCGCCCTGCGTGACGCGGGCGTGGCCCGGATCAGGGTTTTGACCTCGGGCATCCAGGCTGCCCGCATTCTGGCGGGTCTGGCCTCGGACAGCCAGGGCTTTCAGCCGGACATCATCGTCTGCGGCCAGAAACTGGCGGACATGGACGGCGAACAGTTCTGCGCCATCCTGCGCCTGCACCCCCGCCTGCTGGCCATGCCCATTCTGCTGATCCTGCCCAACGACAGCGAAGTGGAGCAGCTCAGGACTCTGGGTTGCGGGGCCAGCGCGCTTCTGGGCCGTCCCTATTCCGTGACGGCCCTCCGGGACCAGCTGGTCACCCTGGCCGCGTCGCAGCCGCGTCTGACGCAATTGCAGCAGGCCGCGCGCTATGCCGACACCAAGGCCTTTGACGCGGCCCTGTCCACCTACGGCATTCTGCTCAAGCCCGTGCGCCAGCCTGAGGACTATTTCCGCGTGGGAATGCAGTGCCTTCAGCAGAATCGCTGGAACAACGCCATTAACGCATTCCAGCACGCCCTGCGCAACGCCCAGATCAAGGGTGAGGCGGAACTGGGCATGGCCGTGGCATGGAAAGGCAAGGGCGACCTCTCGCGCTTCCGCGCCTGGCTGGCCAAGGCAGCCGCCACGTTTGTGCGCGCCCGGCGCTGGCACCGCGCCCGCGCCGCCTACGCCCGCCTGCTGCAGGACGAGCCTTCGGCCAAAAGCCCCTTTCTCAGCCAAGCCCGGCAGCTCATGCGTCAGGGGCACTATGACGAAGCCGCCGACACCCTGGCCCAAGGGTTTGAAGTGACACCCAAGGGCCAGTTCTGCGACAAGATCGCCCAGACCTGCCTGAGCGCCGACGAACCGGAACGCATGCTGCGGGATCTGGAAGCCAGCCTGGGACGCGCCATGGGCGCGCGGGGCAACCGCCTCAGCGACGACATTCGCGACAGCCTGGACGCTCTGGCACGTGAGCAGGAGGCTCGCCGCCGCCAGGCCGCGACCGAGCGCCGGTGGAGGGTCTCACGCATGCTGGCAGGGCAGAAGGAAAGCGGGGAGGAAGCGGAAG
>APFI01000038.1 GCA_000403945.1 Desulfovibrio sp. Dsv1 | reverse complement strand
CCCCCCCCCCCGGCCAAGGGGCGGCCCCGCACCAGTCAGATCACCGCCACCAGGGTTCTGCCGCCTGATGAAGGCTCGCCCCGCCCCGCTCTGGATCTGCGGATGGATGACTTTGCCGAGTCCGACGGCCGGAACCAGCGGGCAGCGCAGGCTGATCATGCCGTGATGCTCGCCCCCCTTACCGAAGCCGAAGCCACCAGCGGGCTTTTTACGGAACGTCCCAAGCTCAATGAACTGCTTTCGGTCATGAAGCTCACTTGGAAGCTGGTCCGCCGCCACAAACAGGAAAAGCCATAATCCATCCCGGCACAGGTTCAATGTCAGAATGCGTTACCGTCAGCGCCTGACACGCGCCCGGATGGCCGCATCATCCAGGTGGTGCATAAAGCGCACCCGCCAGAGATAGCAGCAAGCCCCGAAGCTCAACGCCGTGATGTAGGCGATCCAGAAGCCCTCCGGGCCCAGATTCGGGACGATCCAGTCCGTGCGGGCCAGGGTGAAGCCCAGAGGCAAGCCGATGATCCAGTAGGCCACAAAGCAGATCACGCTGATGATCCGCGTATCGTTGTAGCCGCGCAAAACGCCCAGAGCCACGGTTTGCAGGCCATCCACCACCTGATAGCAGGCCGCGTAGAACAGCAGATGCGCAGCCAAGGCCGTGACCACCGGATCATCATTGTAAATCCGTACAATGCCGTAACGAAACGAAACCGTACAGACGGCGATGACCAGCGCGAACATGACGCTCAGGCCCAAGGCCGTGCGCGCCACCACACGGGCCTGCCCCATTCTGGCCGCCCCCAGACTGTGCCCCACCCGGATGGTGGCCGTCATGCCCAGCGCAAGGGGAAACATGAACATCAGGGTGCTGAAGTTGGTGGCGATCTGATGCCCGGCCACGGCCACCGTGCCCAGCGGGGCCAGCAGCAGGGCGGTCACGGCGAAGAGCGAAACCTCGAAAAAGAGCGCCAGGGCACTGGGCAGGCCGATGCGCAGAATGCGCAACATCAGAGCGGGATCAAAACGCGGGCTCCGCTCCGCGCTGCCCGCCCGGCGGGCCGCCGCTCGCCGGGAAAACAGGGGCGCATAGATGGGATGCAGATCACGGTACTGCGGATCGCGGCGCAAATAGTAGAACATGGCCAAGGCCATGAACCAGTAGCAGAGGGCCGTGGCCACGCCGCAGCCCACCGCGCCCAGGGCGGGCAGACCGAACTTGCCGTAGATCAGCACATAGTTGCAGGGCACGTTGAAGGCCAGCCCCAGCATGCCGATGATCATGGCCGGACGCGTGCGCGAAAAACCCTCCAGAAAACTGCGCTGGTTGACGAAAAGCATAAAGCCCGGCAGCCCCCAGAGAATGGCCCGCAGATAGCCCCCGGCCAGACGGGCCAGCTCCGGCTCAAGGCCGAAGGCGGCCATGCGCCAGGACACGACGTAAAACAGGCTCATGAACAGCACGCTGATGCCGCAGGTCAGCCAGATGCCCTGGCGCAGCAAATGCGCCGCGCCGTGGCGGTCATCTCCGCCCACCATCTGGGCGGTCAGGGGCGGCAGCGCGAACAAACTGCCCAAGCCCAGCAGGGAAAGCGGTGCCCAGATGGAACCGGCCACGGCCACGGCGGCCATGTCCTCGGCGCTGGCCTGGCCGGTCATGGCCGTGTCCGCGAAATTCATGCCCACCTGAGAAAGTTGGGCAATAAAGATGGGCAGGCCGATGGTGTAGAAACGCCTGACCTCTGTCCAGGGAAAAAATCGGGGCATGCAGTTACCCTAAAAACAGTCCTTGCGGAGGAATACGCAGGCCTTCCAGCGCGGCGGCGCGGCCCACCAGCTGCTCAATGGCCGCCCGGCCCGCCTCGCCAAGATCAAGGCTGTAATCGGTGACAAAGGTTTCAATATGGGCCAGGGTCACGCTTTCCTCAAGTTCCTGGGCGTGGACACGCACAAAATCTCCGGATGCCTGCGGATGGGCGCGGGCGTAGAACAGACTGTCGGCAATGGCCGTCTGCACGGCCCTGGCGGTTTCCAGGGGCACGTCGCGGCGCACGGCGATGGCTCCCAGAGGCAGGGGCATGTGAACCACGTCTTCCCACCATTCCCCCAAGTCCAGCAGTTTGGTCAGTCCCAGGCACTGATAAGTGAAACGACCCTCGTGGATGATCACGCCCAGATCCGCATCGCCGCGCGCCACGGCGGGCATGACTTCATTGAAGAGCATTTCTTGACGCGGGCCCTGAAAGCCGCCGTGCAGGGTCAGCAGCAGATTGGCCGTGGTCAGCATGCCGGGCACGGCCACCCGCGCCGTGGCCCAGGCCTCGGGCGGCAAGGGCCCGCAGGCCACCACCAGCGGTCCGCAGCCCCAGCCCAGAGCCGCGCCCGAAGCCAGCAGTGCGTAATCATCCATGATCCGCGCGAACGCGCCCAGAGACATCTTGGTCACGTCCAGCTCTTTGCGCCGGGCCATGCCATTGAGTTCCTCCACATCGGCCAGATGCGGCCGGAAGACCACGGGCGCGGGCACCAGCCCGTGCAGCAGGGCATGGAAAATATAGGTGTCGTTGGGGCAGGGCGAAAGGCCCAGGGACAACGATTCGGACAAAGAAGCGGACATTTTTCCCCTCACATTGACAGCGCACGCCGGGCGGGCTTAGTCTTGACGACAGCCATCTTGGCCGCCACTCCAGTGTACAGGAATGACACATGTTTGACGCTCCATACTACGCCGCACTGGGCCTTTCGTCCATCCATGAAAAAGTGCTGTCCGGCCGACGCCTGAGTTTCGACGACGGCCTCGCCCTGTTCAACTGCCCGGACATCACCGCCGTGGGCGCGCTTGCCCTGCACGCGCGCCGCCGCCTGCACGGCGACGCGGCCTTTTACGTGGTCAACCGGCAGATCAACTACACCAATGTCTGTATCAACGGATGCACCTTCTGCGCCTTCCGCCGCGACGAGGACGACGAACCCGGCGCCTTCCGCCTGAGCAAGGAGGACATCCTCGAACGGCTGCGCGCGGCCCGGCAAAGTTCCCTGCATCTGGACGAGCTGCATATCGTGGGCGGCTGTCACCCCAAGTTGCGGCTGGCCTGGTTCGAGGACGTGCTGCGCACCGTGCGCGGGCTGTATCCCGATCTGCCGCTCAAGGCATTCACGCCCGTGGAAATCGAGCACTTCGCCAAGCTGGAGGGCATCAGCAGTCTGGAAGTGCTCCAGCGCCTCCAGGCCGCCGGTCTGGTGATGATGCCCGGCGGCGGCGCGGAAATCTTCGATGAGGCACTGCGCCCGCAAATCTGCCCGCACAAGGCCGACGCCGCGGCTTGGCTGCGCATTTCCGGCGAAGCGCACGCTCTGGGCATCAAGACCAATTG
This sequence comes from Desulfovibrio sp. Dsv1, assembly GCA_000403945.1. Classification (GTDB taxonomy): domain Bacteria; phylum Desulfobacterota; class Desulfovibrionia; order Desulfovibrionales; family Desulfovibrionaceae; genus Desulfovibrio. The sequence goes on along the minus strand of APFI01000038.1, from coordinate 4,833 downwards.
CACCATGCTGTTCGGCCATCTGGAAAATTACGCCCAGCGCGTGGACCATCTCTGCCGCTTGCGTGAACAGCAGGACAAGAGCGGCGGCTTCACCTGCTTCATCCCCCTGCCCTTCCTCACCGAAAACAATCGCCTCAAGCTGCCCAAAGAACGACTCGGCCCCCAGAGCGGCCTGGACCGGCTGCGCACCGTGTCCGTGTCCCGGCTAATGCTGGACAATATTCCGCACATCAAGGCCTACTGGATCATGATGGGCCCCAAGCTGGCCCAGACCGCGCTCTGGTACGGGGCCGACGACCTGGACGGCACCATTGTGGAGGAACGCATCGGACATATGGCCGGGGCTGAATCCTCCCAGGGCATGACCATCACGGAACTGGAAAACATGATCCGCCAGTCCGGTTTCAGACCGGTGCGGCGCAACGCCGTTTTTGAAACCATGCCGCCGGGTGCCCCCGGCGAACGTAAACCCGCGAAGGCGCGTCCATGAATTTCGCTCCCGCCCACAGCCCTTTTGAGGAAAGCGCGCCCGAATTCGCGGACGTGCGTGAAGCCGCCGCGCTGGCCGCCGCCGGACGGCGCTTGGACCGCGCCGCCGCCGAAACCCTCTACCACAGAGCCGGCCTGCACACCCTGGCCGCCCTGGCCCATGCCATGCGCCTGCGCTTGCACCCCGAACCGGTGGTGACCTACGTGGGCGACCGCAATATTAACTATTCCAATGTCTGCGTCTGCGGATGCCGCTTCTGCGCCTTTTTCCGCCCGCCGGACAGCAGCGAGGGCTACGTCATCAGCCGCGAGGAAATGGTCCAAAAGGTGGAGGAAACCCTGCGCCTGGGCGGCACCCAGATCCTGCTTCAGGGCGGTCACCATCCGGACCTGCCCCTGGAATGGTACGAGGATCTGCTGCGTTGGCTGAGCGAAACTTGGCCCGAGCTGCACATCCACGCCTTTTCACCGCCGGAAATCTTTTTCTGGTCCGAAAAATCCGGTCTGCCCGTGCCTGAAGTACTCCGCCGCCTCAAGAAGGCCGGTCTGCATTCCCTGCCCGGCGGCGGCGCGGAGATCCTGCACAACGAGGTGCGGGCGCGGGTTTCGCCCAACAAATGCACGGCGGACCAGTGGCTGATGGTCATGGAAGAAGCCCACAAGCTGGGCATGCGCACCACGGCCACCATGATGTTCGGTCATGAGGAGGAGCCCTCCCACCGCCTGGACCACCTCTTTGCCGTGCGCGCCGTGCAGGACCGCACCCACGGCTTCACGGCCTTCATCCCCTGGACCTTCCAGCCCGCGCACACCCGCATCCTCTGCGCCTCCCTGCCCGCGCCCGCCTATCTGCGGATGCTGGCCGTCTCGCGCCTGGTGCTGGACAACGTGCCCAACATCCAGTCCTCCTGGGTGACCATGGGGCCGCAGGTGGCGCAGCTGGCGCTCTTCTACGGAGCCAACGACTTCGGCTCCCTGATGATCGAGGAAAACGTGGTGGCCGCAGCGGGCGTGTCCTACCACCTGAGCCGCAGTGAAATCCACAAAATCATCCGCACGGCTGGCTTCACGCCCGTGCAGCGCACCATGAACTATACGCCTGTGCGGCCGCAGCCCGAAGAATGAAGGGGAGAGAACCATTATGAGCACTCCCACCGTCCTGCGCATGGGCCGCATCAGCTATCTGAACGTGCTGCCCATTTATCACCTCTTGGAAACGGGCATTCTGCCCCACGACTTTGAGCTGGTCTCCGGGCCGCCCGCCCTGCTCAACGAGATGATGTCCAGGGGCGAACTGCATGTCTCGTCCTGCTCCTGCTTTGAATACGCCCGGCGGCCCGAGCGCTACTACTTGGTGGAAGACCTTTCTATCGGATCGCGCGGCCCGGTCATGAGCGTGCTGCTGCTTTCGCGCCTGCCCGTGGAGCGGCTCGGCGGGCACGAGATCCTGATCAGCGGCGAAAGCCACACCTCCGTCGCCCTGCTGCGCCTGCTCCTGCGTGATCGCTACCAGCTTGACGTGCGCTTTTCCATCGGCCCGGTCACTCCGGCCCTGCGCTCGGCCACGCCACCCACGGCCTTTCTGGCCATCGGGGACGAAGCCCTACGCCTACGCAACCATCCAGACTATCCCTACCGTCTGGATCTGGCCGAGGCCTGGCGGGAATGGACGGATCTGCCCTTTATTTTCGGACTCTGGGTCGTCAGTCGGGAGGCGGCGGAACAGGGCCTGTTCAGCAGCGATCCCGGTGCGCTGCTGCGCCAAGGACGAGACTGGGGTCTGGCCCATATGGAGGTGATTCTGGACCTCACGGGCCTAGGCTGCCCGCTCTCGCGCGAGGAACTGCGGACCTACTACCGCGACGGCCTAGTCTACAGCCTGGGTAGAGAGGAATTGCGGGGCTTGGAGCTTTTTTACGAAAAACTGGCCACTGCGGGCATGATCCCCGCCGCGCCGCCCTTGCGCTTTTTCAACATGTGACAACGGACCCGACCGTCTTGTCATATGCGCCTATAAGGCTCTCCTGCCATTTGGTCTGGCACCCGCATTTCTGTTACTTGCGGCCTGTAAACGGGCTTCCAGGGTATGGCAGAGACCGCTGGTTTCCCGATTTGTCCTGATTCATCCGATGTTTTATGTATTCTTGAATTTCTGTCTCCTTCTTGCCCACTGTATCCACCCAGGTCAGCCCTCATAAACCTCATGCCGCAAAAAGCTGAATTTTTTCAGACAGCAAGGCGCAAAGCGGGAATTGGCTGAAGCTGTATTTGGCATAGCGCCGCAATGCCGCTGTATGTAAAAAGGCAGCTTTGCAGCGGGAGGATTAATGAGGGCTGAGTCTATGCCTTCGACGGCCAAGAGGACGGAATGCCTCGAAATCCCGTTTTCAGGCCGGTTCGCGCCCGGCGTCCTACTTCACAGCACTGACAATGGCTCTGGTGTTGATCTGTTCCAACACCTTGCCGTCCGCCACCACAGCGGGCAGACTTTTAACGCCGTAATACCGGCAGAGCTGGACCGTCTGGTACATATTCACATTGCCGGCATCATAACAGTACTTGGCCACGGGCAGCTCGTTCTTGGCCGGCACGGGCGGGCGCAGTCTGGTCAGGTAGCCGTAATGGATGGGAAAATCCGTGGCCATGGCTGTGGCGTCATATTCATTGGTAAAGGGCCTCACACCGCCGGAATGTTTCTGCTTGGCCTTGACGACGTTCCAACGCTCTAAAGCGTAGCTCAGATAGGGCATGGCCTGACCGGGCCGGGAATAGGAAATCCAGATGGCAAGGCCCAACAAGTCCGTGCCGTAATTCTCCCGGCTGTTGCCGAAGATCACGATCTTGCACTGTTGGGGCGAAAGGGAACGACTGGCTTCAACCACAGCCTGCCAAACCTTTTCGCTCTGGGGCGCGGAAAAATCAAGCAATACCAGAATCTCATGGGAAGCCCTGGGGTCGCCGAAAACCACAGGATAAAGTTCCTGACGCCAGTGCTCCCGGTACGCGGCCTCGCCTTCAATGCTCTGGGTATGCGCACCCAGTTTGCCGAGCATTTGCGCGGCTTCGGCGGACATCATCCGGGTATTGGGCAGACGCTCGCGCAGATAGGGATTGAAGGCGTTGGCCCCGCCGCCCGGCGTTGAGGAGGAAAGAGCGGCATCCGTTCCGGCGGCAGAGGGCACTCCCCGATCAGCGGAACCGGCGGTTTCGCCGGGTCCAACCGCGCCACAGCCGGACAGCAGCAATCCCAGAAGCATTGTGGACACAAGAAGTCCGCGCATGGTTCACCCCATTGTGTAGAACGATTATACAACGTCCGCCCGGCCCTACCGGGAACGGTTCCGCAGTCTCATTTCAGCGCCGCTTCAGAGGCCGCCGCGCCAAAAAATTTCGCCGCGTCCTCCAGATGGCGCAGCCAGATTCCGGCGATTCCGGCGTATTCCGCCGTCCCCCTGAGTACGGGCACGCATTGGCGGCCGTGGGCCTCAATGCGTGAACGCCAGGAACACTCCTGCTCTCCGGCCATGTCCCGCAACGCATGCCGCCCCACCACCGAAAGCAGGGGCATCAGCCAGACCCGCTCCGACAAAAGGCGGGGCAGAATATCCTCCAGCACCACCGCGCCGTTCATGGTGCCCACATGGACATGCGGATCCAGGGCGCTCACGGCCCGCGCCAGATCCCCGTAGCGGGCCACCGCCGCATGCCAGGCACCGTGCCCCATGAGCACCACGTCCTCATGCGGGCCGCGTTCCAACGGCAGATGGCGGATGAGGGCCAGAGCCGCTTCGGCCACGTCCTCCGGACCGGCCAGCAGGGGCGCGCCCACATGGCAGACAAGGCCCTCCTGCGCAGCCACTTCATCCACGGCGGCGCAGACCTCGGCGTGTTCGCGCCCCGGAATGGTCTGGAGGGGCTGCACCGCCACCTCGCCGAACTTTTCAAAACACAAGCGGCGCAATGCCTTGAGCACGGAGTCGCTTTTCTGCCGGGCCCTGGCCAAGCGTTCGCGCAGCAAGAGCGAAGTATAGGCCCAGCGCACCGGCAAATCTGGAAAACGCGCGCGCGCGCGCGCGTCAAAACTTTTCAGGGCGCTCTGGCCCTGGGGGTTACTCGCGCCGAAAGCCACCAGAAGAATTGCGCGTTTCATACCGCAGTGTTGTACGTCACTTGCCCCGGCGAGGCAAGGATGCCGGTCAAATCCCAAATGCATCTAACATCATTATTTATTATAGGGTCATGACTATCTGAGAGCCAAGCAAAAGACTGAAAGCGAGTCATGGCGGGCAAAACAGATATGCGTATCGTTCGGGAATTTCAGAGGTCAAAATCCGGCAAATTGTC
>APFI01000037.1 GCA_000403945.1 Desulfovibrio sp. Dsv1 | reverse complement strand
ATTGCCCATTGTTCATCTGTTAATCCCTGGTATTTGCTCATGAACTTCGATTACACGATTTTCATGACTTTTTCTGGAATTATGAAATGATTTCTATGCAAACCGTTCCTGATTGCTCCAAAGCAGCACTCCAGGGAATCATCCGCGATCGGGCGGACCCGGAAAGTGTCATCCACAACGCCGCCTACCAGAATATCGCCCGGCCGGATGACCGTGTTGCCCATGGCAATAGGCGCGTTCCGGATGAGGGCATGTTATGGCGGTCTTGCCGACCCTGGATACCGGAAACACTTTCGGGTCGAACATTCCCATAACGGATTTGCCAACAGGCACGCACAGAATCAATGGGACAGAAAGCTTTTGGGGCTTCGCCAACACCCGGCTGGCCCGTTTCCGGAGGCTCAAAAAGAATGCTTGCCATTTTCACTTGAAGGAGTGCGAATTTCGTTTTAATCACAGGCAAGAAGATATCTATCATTTGGTGTTAACAATGCTCAAACATTTTTCTCGCAGCTAGGCAAGCCCCTCTCGGACAGGGGAGCTTCAGCTTTCGCCATCCGGGTTTGTCCGTCGCGCGGGCCGAGGCGGACGGCGGTCTGCTTTTCGTCTACCGTGTCCGCATGGACAGCGGTGACACCAAATATTATCAACGCGACGAGTGGCTGCTGATCCTCCGGCTTTACGTCACTGTGCTTCTGGATTTGGAACGCCCCTGAGCCCGTCGCGGGGTAGAAGGAAAATCCTATGTCCCACAATGCCCGCCACCGCAAGGTTGTGGCTGTTGTTCAAGCACGGCTGGGGTCCAGCCGTCTGCCCTTGAAATCCCTGCTCTGCCTGCGCGATCTGCCGGTCATCGACTGGGTGACGCTCCGCTTGGCGCAATCCCGCCGTCTGGCTCAGGTCATGGTGGCCGTGCCGGACACGGTGCTGGACCAGGCGCTTCTGGAGCATTTGCGCCGACGGGGCGTGCCCTGCATGGCCGGACCGGAGGAGGACGTGCTGGCCCGTTTCTGTCTGGCGGCCCGGCAGGCGGAGGCGGAGCTGGTGGTGCGTGTCTGCGCGGACAATCCTCTGATCTGGGGCGAGGCTGTGGACCGGCTGGTGGATTTTTATGAAGCAACGGGCTGCGATTACGCCTACAATCATATCCCGCGCAATAACCTCTGGCCAGACGGCCTGGGGGCTGAAGTCCTGTCCCGCGACCTGCTGGACGGGTTGGAAGCCAAGGCTAGGCAAGCCTCGCAACGCGAACACTGCCTGAATTACATCTGGGATAATGCCGCCGATTTCCGCATTGCCACCTTTGACCCGGAAGAGCCTTGGCTCTGCCGCCCGGACCTCAAACTAGACTTGGACCAGCCCGAGGACTTCCGGCGGCTGGCGCTGCTGCCGCTCACACCGGACATGGATGCGCGGGCCATTGTGGATGTGTGCGGGAAGAATCAGCCATAGAGCGTTTCGGTATTGAATGCTGAACTTGACTGCCCCTAAGAAACTGGTCCATCCTGAAAGTTACGAGGTTGGGCTCTGATTGGTCAGGGTTCGAGCATGGCTGAAGCCTGCCGCAAAATAGCGGTAACGGGCAGACATGCTACCGCTGGCGCAAGGAATACGGCGGCATGGGCACGGAGCGGCTGAGGCGCCTGAAAGGGCTGAAAAAGGAAAACGCCCGACTGAGAAGAGTTGTGGCGGAGTTGAGCTTGGAGAAGACGATCTTGGCGGAGGCAAGGGGAAATTTTTGAGCCCCGCCCGCCGCCGTGAATGCGTGAAGCGGGTTCGGGATGCGATGAACGCCAGTGAGCGCAGGGTATGCGCGGTTGTCGGCCAGAACCGGGCGACCAATCGGTACACGTCTTCCGTGAACGCATACCCTAATTACGCCCCCGAGCTATGACTGCTGGCCATAACCGGCCTTTGGGGTCATCAGTTACGGCCGCGTGGAGCGCATCTGGAAGCAGGAGGATTTGAAGGTTCCGCAAAAGCAGCCGAAAAGGAAACGGCTGTGGCTGAACGACGGATCCCGCATCCGGCTGCGCCCGGAGTGGAAGCATCACGTCAGGGTTTACGATTTTGCGCAGTGCCGGATGGCCGACGGCAAAGCCCTCCGCATTCTGGCGCTCATTGACGAATATGGTCGGGAATGCCTGGTGTTGCATGTGCCTCGGCAACTCCGGTCGGAACATGCGATGCATGTGCTTGCGGATTTGTTTCTGACGCATGGCGTTCCGGACAACCTGCGGTCGGATAACGGCCCGGAGTTTATCGCCCTGGCGCTGAAGAGGTGGTTGGCGAACCTGTGCGTGCAAACGCAGTACATCGAACCAGGCAATCCCTGGGAGAACGGTTATTGCGAAAGTTTTAACGGCAAACTTCGGGATAAGCTGCTCAACGGAAAATCTCTATGCCTATGAAGGAGGCGGAAATTGTCATTGAAAACTGGCGCGGGCATTACAACGAACGCATGCCGCGTCGTTCCATGTGCGGTAGGCCGCCCGCGCCGCAGACGGTTTTTGCCCCCTCCCATGTGAGGGGCAGTGGGCAGGCTCTCGCCTCCCCGTGAGTTATCAGCTATGCGGACGGCAGAGGTCGGCCCCCAAGGAAGGGCATGCCACTAGCTTTTTACTTGGTATAAACAAACAGGGCTGGTCAGCTGGAAGAAAAATACCCTGGATAGTGTAGTCACGAGCCTGAAGCCCATGAAAAGATACATCCGATCCGGATAGCGGCCAGGAATGACCGCTTCCATACCCTGTTTTTCAGCCCGGGCGAGAATCCCGTCCGTGTCGCGGCCCCTGTTCGCCAAAAGTCTTTCCGCCGCAGATCCGTCAATCGGAGCGATTGCCCGAGCGCAATCCGCTGTCGCGCCCCGTGTGGCAAAAGCCCTGACCGGCATGCCATGCGCATCCGCGGCCAGATGCGCGATTTCGTGTTGAGCCCCCCTTGCGCGGATCATGTCCCGATAGCCTCCTCCCGTACCCGCCCGCATGTGGGAGAACCCCGCAATGGCCAGCGTCAATCATCAGCCATGCGGGGTCCGGATCGTCAATCGGAATTTCAGGCGGTCGCTCCCACACGCCATTATCGCGCCAACGGGTGAAGCGTCGGCGGGTGTCGCTCCAGTCGACAGGGTCGGTGGAGCGCCCGCGCGCATAACCCGGAAGACCGCATTGACAAGGCGCCGATTGTCGCGAGCCCCGCCGCCCCAGCTTCCTTCACGGCCAGGCAAATGGGGATCGGATTTTTCCCGAATTGAATCAGAAATATCGCGCCGCCTGTGGACCGCGATGGGCATGTGTTTCTCGCTTGCGGTAAAAGACAAGCGAACCATGCCGCAAAATAAAACTCCGGACAATCTCGTGACTACACACTGCCTAGTTTCACCCGTAGGCGAGGTCAAAGAAATCCCCGCGAAAAACAGGTTTTTTTGTAAAAATTTCCTGCGCGGCACTGGACGCGGTTAAAGAAGGACTTATCTTACTTCCCGCGCGGCACAGCCGCCCGAAATGAAATGTTGCATTTTTCGACGTCCGCTGACGTGCCTGGGGCATGATGACTCCGTCCGCAGCCAGGGGCGAAAGCACGCGTATACGCCGCTCATGACGCGAAGCGCGGCTTCAAAAGATTTCCCTTGAGGAGGATACACATATGTCCAAAATTATCGGCATTGACTTGGGTACCACTAACTCCTGCGTCTACGTCATGGAGGGCAAGGACCCCAAATGCATCACCAACCCCGAAGGCGGCCGCACCACGCCTTCGGTGGTCGCTTTTACCGACAAGGAACGGCTGGTGGGCGAGATCGCCAAACGCCAGGCCGTGACCAATCCCAAGCGCACCATTTTCGCCATCAAGCGCCTCATGGGCCGCAAATTCGACAGCCCTGAAGTGGACCGCTGGAAAGAACATTCCCCGTATCTTATCACCAAGGCCCCCAATGACGACGCCGGAGTGGAAGTGGACGGCCGTGTCTACAGCGCGCCGGAAATTTCGGCCATGATTCTGGCCAAACTCAAGTCCGACGCCGAAGCCTATCTGGGCGAATCGGTTACCGAAGCGGTCATCACCGTGCCCGCCTACTTCAACGACGCCCAGCGCCAGGCTACCAAGGACGCCGGCCGCATCGCCGGCCTGGAAGTCAAGCGTATCATCAACGAGCCCACAGCCGCCTCTCTGGCTTACGGTTCGGACAAGAGGGCCAATGAAAAAATCGCCGTCTTCGACTTGGGCGGCGGCACCTTTGATATTTCCATCCTGGAAGTGGGAGACAACGTTGTGGAAGTGCGCGCCACCAACGGCGACACCTTCCTGGGCGGTGAAGATTTCGACCAGCGCGTCATCAACTATCTGGTGGAAGAATTCAAAAAAGAAAACGGTATTGACCTGTCCAAGGACAGCATGGCCCTCCAGCGCCTGAAAGAGGCGGCGGAAAAGGCCAAGAAAGACCTTTCCACCGCCATGGAGGCCGAAGTCAACCTGCCCTTCATTACCGCCGACCAGAACGGTCCCAAGCATATGCTGATCAAAATTTCCCGCGCCAAGCTGGAATCCCTGGTCAGCGACTTGGTAGACCGCACCATTGAGCCCTGCAACAAGGCCCTCACCGACGCCGGGCTTGACCCCGGCCAGATCGACGAAGTCATCCTGGTGGGCGGCATGACCCGTATGCCCCTGGTTCAGCAGGTGGTGGGCAAGTTCTTCGGAAAGGAACCCAACCGTTCTGTGAACCCTGACGAAGTGGTTGCCATGGGCGCGGCCATTCAGGGCGGCATTCTGACTGGCGACGTGAAGGATGTGCTGCTGCTCGACGTGACCCCGCTTTCCCTGGGCATCGAGACCATGGGCGGCGTGTTCACCAGGCTGATTGAGCGCAACACCACCATCCCCACGCGCAAGAGCCAAGTTTTCACCACTGCGGCGGACAACCAGCCCTCGGTGTCCATCCACGTGCTTCAGGGCGAGCGTCCCATGGCCGGCGACAACATGACCCTGGCCCGTTTCGACCTCACCGGCATTCCTCCGGCCCCACGCGGCGTGCCGCAGATCGAAGTCTCTTTCGATATTGACGCCAACGGCATCGTCAACGTATCGGCCAAGGACATGGGTACCGGCAAGGAACAGTCCATCAAGATCACGGCTTCCTCGGGCTTGTCCGAACAGGATATCCAGCGCCTGGTGCGCGAGGCCGAAGCCCACGCCAGCGACGACAAGAAGAAACAGGAGCTCATTGAAGCCCGTAACCACGCTGACAGCCTGATCTACGGCACGGAGAAATCCCTGACCGATCTGGGCGACAAGGCCGACGCCGCCGTGAAGAGCGACATTGAAGGCAAAATCGCCTCGCTGCGCAAACTCATGGAAGGCGAGGACGCCACGACCATCAAGAACGCCACCGAGGAATTGGCCAAGGCTTCACACAAGCTGGCCGAGCAGCTCTACCAGCAGCAGGCCCAGCAGAACGCCGGGGCCGACGGCCAGCCCGGCACCGATGCCGGGACGGGCGCTTCCGCCAGCGGCAACGACGACGTGGTGGATGCCGACTTCACCGAAGTGAAGAAATAACCCCGACCGGATTACCCCGGCTTGCCAGTACGCCTGCACTGTACTAAAAAGGTCTGACCGTAAAAAGCCAGGCCTTTTTTATTTTTGGGGAGCACAGATATTTCAGCATTCATGCTCCGCTGGATGCGTTTATTCATAACATGTTCAAAGGATCCGCCAATGCGTAGCCCGCGTTTTTCTCTGCGCTTCTGTGCCCCCGCCCTGTTCCTGGCGGCCGTTTCCGGTCTGGCCGCCTGCCAGATGCCCTTCGGCAAACGCGACGCCGCGCCGGTGGCTCCGGCCACGCCCGCCATGACCCAGGGCCCCTGCGTGGTCTTGACCCTGCCAGCCTCCGGCCCCTATGCGCCCATCAGCGGCAAGATCGGCCGGGGCGCGGTTCTGGCGCGGCAGGAGCTGGCCGCCGACGGCATCAAGATACGTCTGGAAACCGTAAACACCGAAACGCCGGACTGGCTGGCCAAACTCTCGGCCCTGCCCCCGGCCTGCGCCGTGGTGGGCGGTCCCCTGCAAGCCCGCAACTACACTCATGCCCGTTCCGCCGGGGCCGTGGACCAAAGGGCATTTTTCACCTTTCTGCCCAGCCTGGAGCAGGGCGACGAGGGCGCGCGGGCCTGGCGCTTTTTCCCCAGCCCGCAGGACCAGATCGACGCACTGATTGCCTTTGCCACGGACGGCCTGAACATCCGTACCTACGGGGCCTTCTATCCCTCGGACGCCTACGGAGCTCGCATGACCGGCATGCTGGAGCAAAGTCTGGCCGGGCGGAACATGCCGCTGCGCAAGGCCGTCTATGACTCGACGGACGTCAGCTCCTGGAGCGCGGCCGTGGCCCCGCTGATCAACGCCACCCAAGCCGAGGGCAGCGGCACGCCCGTACCGCAGACCGCCTTTGAGGCCCTCTTCCTGCCTGACTCCTGGAAAAACATGGACATGCTGACCACCAGCCTGCTCCTCAACGGCGAGGACCGCCTGGTGCTGCTGGGCACTACCCTCTGGGAACAGAGCCTGTCCGGCAAGGTGGTGCCCAATGCGGAAAAATACGCACTGGCCGTATTTCCCGGCGCGTGGAACGCGGCGCGCGCGCCGGGCACCCTGCAAGCGCCGGGCAACGATTTCTGGGTGGCTTTGGGCTATGACTTCACGCGCTTCGCCGTCAATCTGGGCCTGAATTCACGCCTGACAACGCCGGAAATCACGGCCAGGGCCGGTCGCGCCGCGCAGAGGATCCGGGGTATGGCCCCCATCAAGTGGGATGGCGCGGGCGTGGCCCATCAGCAGCTCTTCATCTTCCAGGCTTCGCCCACGGGCATGACTCCGCTCAATCTGGAGCAGTTCCAGCAGACACGGACCACCGTACTGCAACGGGCCGCGCTGCGCATGCAGGGCCTGCCCGCCGTGGACGCCGAGGGCAATCCCTTGGTGCCCGACCTCCCCCCCGCAGCGGGCCAGACGCTAGGCATGCCCTCAGCCCAGCCCGCAACCACGCCCCCAGCCCTGCCCCTGAGCAGCACGCCGCAGCCCTCGTACAAACTGCGTCTGCCCACGCGGCGCTGAGATGCGAACGCATTTGTTTTCGCCGTGAAGCACCTAAGCAGAAGTTTTAAAGCAACAGGTTCCAGAGCAGCTTAACTTTACAAATTGCTCACGGAGTCGTGAAACTTACGGGTTAGGCCAGCGTGTCCTGGCTATGTATAATCTTAAAGTTAATTCACTCTAAAGGAGCGACAATGGCAGAACACAACAGCATCAGCCGGGAAGAAGTGGTGCACATGGCCGCGCTTTCCCGCCTGCGCGTCAGCGACGAGGAGCAGGAGCTCTTTGCCAGCCAGTTCGGGGACATTCTGGGCCACATGGACGTGCTCGCCCAAGTGGATACCGACAATGTGGAACCCCTGTACAGCCCGGTGCAACACGCGGCCCGGGGGCGCAGGGATCAGGCCGTCAACCGGCGTTCGCGAGAGGAAGTGCTGGGCAACGCGCCGGAAGCGGATGGGGAATACTTCATCGTCCCGAGAATTGTATAAGGACATTGGCATGACCGAGATCTGTTCACTTTCGCTCGCGGCCGTGGCCGTGGCTTTGCAGAAAAAGGAACTCAGCGCCGTGGAGACCGCCCAAGCATGCCTGCAACGCATGGAGGCCACGGAACCACGGATCGCCGCCATGCTGCGCGTGGACGCCGACGGCGCGCTGACGCGCGCCCGCAAGCTGGACGCGGCCGGGCCGGACCCCTCGCAAGCGTTCTGGGGCGTGCCCGTAACCGTCAAGGACGCTTTGTCCACCAAGGACATGACCACCACAGCCGGCTCACGCATTCTGGAGGGGTTCACCCCCATTTACGACGCCTTTGCGGTGGAAAAGCTGCGCCGGGCCGGAGCCGTGCTGCTGGGAAAGGCCAATCTGGACGAATTCGCCATGGGTTCGGGCACGGAAAATTCGGCGTACCAGAAAACCCGCAATCCTTGGAATACGGCCAAGGTGCCGGGCGGATCCTCCGGCGGATCGGCGGCCTCGGTGGCGGCCGGACAGTGCTTTGCCTCGCTGGGCACGGACACGGGCGGATCCATCCGCCAGCCCGCTTCCTTCTGCGGATGCGTGGGTCTCAAACCCACCTATGGCCGCGTGTCCCGCTACGGGCTCATCGCCTACGGCTCGTCCCTAGACCAGATCGGCCCCCTGACCCGTTCTGTGGAGGACTGCGCGCGCGTGCTGGCGGTCATCGCCGGGCACGATCCGCGTGATGCCACCTGCGATCCGCGTCCCGTGGACGACTATATCGCCGCCCTGACGCGGAGGGACGGCCTCAAAGGCGTGCGCTTGGGCCTGCCCAAGGAATTTTTCGGCGACGGCCTGGCTCCGGAAGTGCGCACCGCCTGCGACGCGGCCATCGCGCGCGCGCGCGAACTGGGCGCGGAGCTGGTGGAAGTGAGCCTGCCGCACACCGAGGCGGCCATCGCCACCTACTATATCATCGCCATGGCCGAGGCCAGCTCCAACCTAGCCCGCTTTGACGGCGTACGCTACGGCCGCCGCGCCCCGGACGTGAAAAATCTGGAAGAACTCTACGTCAGGTCCCGTTCTGAAGGTTTTGGCCAGGAGGTCAAGCGTCGCATCATGCTCGGGGCCTATGTGCTCTCCTCGGGCTATTATGACGCCTATTACCGCAAGGCCGCGCAGGTACGCCGCCTGATCCGCGACGAATACCTGGCCGCGCTGGATCAATGCGACGTCCTCTGCACCCCGGTTTCGCCGGTGACGGCCTGGGATCTGGGCAGCCACGCCGCCGACCCGCTCCAGGCCTATCTCATGGACGCCTACACCCTGTCCCTGAATCTGGCGGGGCTGCCCGGTCTGTCCCTGCCCGCAGGTCTGGGAACGGACAGCAACATGCCTGTGGGTCTGCAACTCATCGGCCCGGCCTTTGGCGAAGCCCGCCTGCTGAGCGTCGGTCACGCACTGGAACAGGCCTTGCCCGACATCGGACGGCCCGCGCTGTAAAAATCAAGGAAGGGGCCGCCGTGCTTGCGTCGGCGTTCTTTCCGTTTCCCATGCAAATTTTCAACGCTGACGAGGCCATTGCCGATCCTCCCGCTCCATCTCAGGCACGGGAGAGGGAAAAATCCTCCGGAACTCCTGTAATGTGAATTGCGGGAACCGCTGCGCCTTGCGCGTGCATGTACGCGACGGCGTTATCACTTGGGTAGTGTAGTCACGAGATTGTCTGGAGTTTTATTTTGTGGCATGGTTCGCTTGTCTTCAACCACAAGCGAGGAATACATGCCCATCGCAGCCCACAGGCGACGCGATATTTCTGATTCAATTCGGGAAAAACCCGATCCCCGTTTGCCCGACCGTGAAGGAAGCTGGGGCGGCGGGGCTCGCGACAACCGGCGCCTTGTCAATGCGGTCTTCCGGGTTATGCGCGCTGGCGCTCCACCCGACCCTGGCGGATGGAGCGGCACCACCCGTCGACGCTGCACCCGTTGGCGCGATAATGACGTGCGGGAGCGGCCGCCTGAAATTCCGATTGATGAGCCGGCCCCTGCATGGCCGATGATCGATGCCGGCCATTGCGGGGTTCACCCACATGCGGGCGGGCGCGAGAGAAGGCAATCGGGACATGATCCGCGCAAAAGGGGGCTCAACACAAAATTGCATCTGGCTGCGGATTGTGCATGGCATGCCGGTCAGGGCTTTTGTCACACAGTGCGTGACAGCGGATTGCGCTCGGGCAATCGCTCCGATTGACGGATTTGCAGCGGAAAGACTTTTGGCGGACAAGGGCCACAACAGGGACGAGATTCTCGCCCGGGCTGAAAAACAGGGTATGGAAGCGGTCATTCCCCCGAAGAAAAGCCGATGGCACCCATCTGCCAGGTTATCGTCTTTCAGGTGAGACAGAAGCGGACGAAACCTGTTTCGGTGGAGTCCGTAAAGGCGGGCGGGGAAGAGGCGCGGATGGAAAAATCGCCGTATCTGGTCCGCTGAAACGCCGCGGCAAGGTTTACACCGCGGTGATTCCCGATGCCCAAACGGGACATTGATGCCTGTCATTGAGGAGCTGGTTGAACTGGACGGTATTGTATACACAGATACATTCACGGCATGCAATGCATCAGATGTCGGCGCGTTTCATCATCGCATGAGTCACTCAGGGTTTTTTGCATTGCGGGGCAATCATGTCAACGGGCTGGAAAACTTTTGGAACCAGGCCGGGAGGCGCCCGCGCCGATGCAACGGAATCAGGCCGGATCACTTTTGCTGGTTCCTGAAGGAGTGTGAGTGGCGCTTCAGTTGAAATTTATTCATCCACCATTCTGTTCGCGTGGTTGGAGTTGTGGTGTACTTACACCCTTCATGGCGATGCCAGAAGCATCCATGCACAAAAATGACGGCGTGATATCGAGGTAGAACAATATTCGGCTTGCCCGGCAAATCCTTTCGATGCAGTCGGAAGCCATAACCATGTGTATGAACCATTTTCTGACCACAATTTCCGGCCTTGTGTTCTTGGAACGAATGCCGGACATCATGCGGATGCGCGTTTCCGGCGAAACAATATCTGTTATGTCGTTCCCAGTGTGCTTTCTCTCGTTTTTTCTGTCACGGCGAGGCATCTCACCATTTGCCGGGCTACTTCCTCAATCAGGGGGACAGCAACAGCATTGCAAACCTACCGATATGCCTGTGTATCGCTGACAACAAGCTGCTGCCAAGGGGCAGGAAAGCCCTGCAAGCGAGCACATTCGGCAGAGGTGAGTCTTTGGGGTTTTTTCCTGCTTGGACGATGAGGATTTCCGAACCATCCTTGTAGAAGTCATTTCATAATTCCAAAAAAAATCATGAAAATCGTGTAATCGAATTTCATGAGCAAATACCAAGGATTAACAGATAAACAATGGGCAATTTTGGAACCTCTCCCTGCAAGTGAGGCTTCCTCCGTGCGGGGAAGGCAT
>APFI01000036.1 GCA_000403945.1 Desulfovibrio sp. Dsv1 | reverse complement strand
TGTTTTATGTATCCTTGGATTTTTGTCTTCTTCTTGCCCACTGTATCCACCTAGTCCCCACGGCACCAAAACCCCTATTGTGATATTCGAACTTCAGGCCGCCGAATTGCCCATACAGCATCCAGGCTGCTTTTTTACCCTCCGGTAGCCCATAAAATCCGGCACGCTCATTTCAGGAGATATTTCGGGCAGCATGCGGATGATCAGGACAACACCCGGCCCCGAGTATTTTTACGTCCTTCCATTCACACAACTTACGGAGAATTTCGCCCGCCGTCCGTTTTTTCTCACTGCGGAAAACCTGGATATTTGGGCGCAAAGGCTATATGGTGTTTGCAGTTCCATTTTGTGTGCACTAGGCTTTTAGCGCCACCCTGACCCCACCCCCTGAAACTATGCCATTGCGAAGCTGGTATTCTTGGCATGGGATCCAGAATATGAAATGCGCGCGATTCACCGAGGAACAGATCATCAGTATTCCGAAAAGAAAATATGCTAGGATGTGGCATGTACGAATGACGGAGCAGACTGGGCACTCGGCAGCAATCTGAACT
>APFI01000035.1 GCA_000403945.1 Desulfovibrio sp. Dsv1 | reverse complement strand
GCCTGATGGCAAAAAGCTCTGGAACGAAAGGTCGGACAGCTTAACTAGGCGGACAGGCAAAACCTCAAAACGGAGAGAACTGCCTGATCAAGTCTGAACTACTACATTTAATGGCAGTTACCAAACATTCTGGTGTATTCTATCCTCCACGCAGATGATTTTTTGTTTGCAGATATGTGCGTTCTCCGCCGCGTAACCGATGGAGAGGAAGCACGTAAACTCGTACCCTTCCGTGGCATTGACGAGGCGTTTCACATGCTTTGATTCATTGCCGATGGGTATGCGGAACGCACAGGCCAACCCCCCCGCCGTTGCCGCCAGCAGGATGTTCTCTACCGCTGCCCATGCAGAGGCAAAATAGTTGAGCGAACATTGTTCGGCAGGCTGACACAACGGGTAATCCTTTTGGCAAAAAAAAGGCAGCACAAGGCAGTTGCTCCGCATCAGCATGCGCTGCTGCTTGGGCAAGGCATCCGCAAACATGGCGTATTCGTCCTTGTCCATCACGCTTGCTGCCGCTTTTAGGCTGGTTTGCTGAATGGCTTCGGTGTTTCCCGCCACGGGCGAGATAAGCCGTGCAATGTTCTCCTGGCCTCTGACCACGATAAATTCAAACTGCCGCAAGTAGATCGTT
>APFI01000034.1 GCA_000403945.1 Desulfovibrio sp. Dsv1 | reverse complement strand
CAATGTTCTCCTGGCCTCTGACCACGATAAATTCAAACTGCCGCAAGTAGATCGTTCGTGGGAGCCTTGAACGCGGCGCTCAGGATTTTTTTCAGGAGCTCATCGCTGACTTCACGATCAGAAAAATCTCGGATGGTGCGCCTTTTTTCCAGAACTTCATAAAAATCCATAAGAGCATACCTGCCTGTATCTGGCCGACTGGCCATTGCTTCTTCAGGAACGATACACTATCGCGCTATAGAAAGCTATATAAAAAGGCGAATAATATTTAA
>APFI01000033.1 GCA_000403945.1 Desulfovibrio sp. Dsv1 | reverse complement strand
CGTGGGGACTAGGTGGATACAGTGGGCAAGAAGAAGACAAAAATCCAAGGATACATAAAACACCAGCTGGATCAGGACAAACCGGGAGACCAAGTGCTCTCGTCCATACCCTGGAAGCCCGTTTACGGGCCGCAAGTAGCAGAATGCGGATGCCAGATCAAATCGCGCCTAGCCAGGGCGCAGCTGGCAAGAGAGCCATATAGACGCATATGAAAACCCCCGGCTTTGCCGGGAGATAGTTATTATCGCGCGCTGAAGCCGAAGCCCGGTACGTGAAAGCGCCGTTCCAGCCAGCGCAGCAGCCAAGTCGCCAAGGTGACCATGATCAGGTAATAGGCTCCCACAGTGAGGAACACCTCGGTGAAGCGGAAGGTATCCGATGCCACCACTTTGCCCTCGCCCATCAGTTCCATGCAGGTGACCAGATAGGCCAGCGAGCTGTATTTGATCAGATAGATGATTTCATTGCCGCAACCGGGCAGGGCTCGCCGGGCGGCTTGGGGCACCACGATCCAGACCACGGTCTGCCAAGTGTTGAAACCCAGGGCTTGGGCCGCGCTGATCTGGCCCTGGCGGATGGAAAGCAGCGCTCCGCGCACGTATTCGGACTGATAGGCCGCCGTGCAGAGAATGAAGGAAGTCAGGGCCGCGCCGTAGGGCGCAAAATAGATGCCCAGCTTGGGCAGGGCGTAGTAGATCATCATCAGCTGCACGGCTAGGGGCACGCCGCGCAGCAGGGCGGTGTACCAGTCGCCCAGGCGGCGCAGCCAACGCGGCCCGAAGGCGCGCATACAGCCGATGAGCACACCGCCCACAAAACCCAGACTGCCGGCGGGGATGATCAGGGCGAGGGAGACCCGCAGTCCTCTGTTCAGGGCGGGCAGCAGATCATGGCTGAAAAAGACCGTATCCAGCATTGAGCGTTCCCGGCGGCTAAGCGCCCATTTCCAGAAGGCGGGCGCAAAAAACGCGAGTGCGCGCGGCCGAACCTTCGGCCAGCAGCACGTCCGGGACGCCTTGCTCGATAATGCTGCCGCGCTCCATGAACAAAATTTCCGATGCCAGAGCCCGGGCGAAATCCATCTGATGGGTGGCCATGATCATGGTCATGCCGCCGCGCGCCAGATCCCTAATCACAGCCAACACTTCTCCCACCAACTCCGGGTCCAGGGCCGAGGTGGGTTCGTCCAGCAAAATGACCTTGGGGTCCATGGCCAGAGCGCGGGCAATGGCCACACGCTGCTTCTGGCCACCAGAAAGCTGGGCGGGGTAGTGCAGGGCGCACCGGACTAGGCCGACGCGGCCCAGTTCTTCCAGGGCGCGGGCTTTGGCGTGCTTGCGGGACATGCCGCGCACCTTGCGCAGGGCAATAACCACGTTTTCCTCGGCGGTGAGGTGGTCAAAGAGATTGAAATCCTGAAAGATCATCCCGACCTGGGCGCGATAGGCGCAGAGCCTGTGCTTGTCGTTCATCACCAGGCGTTCGCCTTCCAGCCAGATTTCTCCGGAGTCCGGCGGGATCAGACAGTCGATGCACTGCAAAAGTGTACTCTTGCCCGCGCCCGAAGGGCCGATGAGCACCTTGAGTTCGCCCCGATGGACCGTCAGCGAACAATTGTTCAGAATGGGCTTGCCGCCCAGCACCTTGGAGATCCCCTCGATTCGCAATACCACTTCCCGTTCTGCGCTCATGGCTTATCCCACGCCCATGCCTTCCATGCCCATTCCTGTGGAATAGCCCGGCACATGGACTTTGTCTTCCAAGCGGTGCAACAGCTTGAGCACCACCAGAGTCAGCACAAAATAGATCAGGCCCGCAGCGGCGTACAGCGTTAGATGCTCGTGGGTGCGCGCGGCCACAAAAGAGGTGCGGGCCATGATGTCCTGGGTGCCCAAAACATAGCAGATGGCCGAATCCTTGAGCAGGATGGAAAATTCATTGGCCCAGCCGGGGATGGACAGTCGCAAGGCTTGGGGCAGGATGATGCAGCGGATGCCCGTGAGGTCGTGCATGCCTAGAGCGCGCGCCGCCTTGAGCTGGCCCTGGGGCAGGCTTTCGATGGCGCCCCGGAAAATCTGGGACTGATAGGCCGTGCTGGTGCAACCCAGCACTAGACAGCAGATCAGAAAGGGGGCGGCAGGCAGGCCCAAGCTGATGAACAGGCCGTAACAGAGGAAGAGCTGCACCAGGATGGGCACGCCCCGAAAAAACCATACATGCAGAGCCACCATCCGTCGCACCCACTGATTGCCGTATACCTGGCCGACGGCTAGAGGCACGCCCAGCACCAGCCCCATGGCCAAGGACGCGGTCACATTGCCGACGGTCACGAAACTTCCGGCCAAGATGGCGGGCAGGGCGTTGAGTACGACTGTCAGTGAGTCCATGGGCGGCGTCGGGCAGAAGGTTGGCGGGACGGGCACGGCGTATCCGCTGGCCGACCACGGGACAGTTACGGACAAGGCAGGCAACGCGGACCGCCGGAAAAGGCCGGCAATCCGCGTTGCCCTGGAGAATGGAACCCGCAGGGCGGGCGGCGAAACCCGCCGCGCCGTCGTTTACTTGTTCAGATATTTTTTCTGGAGTTCCTTCCAGTAGGGATCGGCCATCAGCTTGCGGTAGCCTTCGTCAATGAGAGCGCGCAGTTCTTTATCGTCCTTGCGCAGTGCCACGCCGAAGCCGTCAGGCTTGCCGTGGGTGCCGACCTTTTTCACGGCGCGGCCTTTGGCGATGGCGTCGTCGGCGGGCAGCTCGTCCATGAGCGCGGCCTGGATGCGGCCGTTGAGCAGGTCTTCCACAGCCAAGGGGGCGGATTCATAGAAGCGCAGCTCGAAAGGATAGCCCTTTTCCTGCTGCTCCTGCTTGATGGCATTGGCCTCGGAGGTGCCGCGCTGTACGCCCAGCTTGATCTTCTGCCCCAGAATGTCGTCGGCGGTCAGCTTGGAGTCGGCGGACACCAGAAACACGCGCGAAACGGTCCAGTAGGGATCGGAAAACTGCACCACCTTGGACCGCTCCGGCGTGATACTCATGCCGGAACCGACCATATCGATCTGTTTGGCCACCAAGGCCGGGATGATTCCGTCCCAAGCCATGGGCTTGTGGGTGATCTCAAAGCCCGTGGTCTTGGCGATCCAGTTCAGGGAATCCACATCGAAACCGGCGGGCTGGCCGGTTTTTTCATCCACATAGGCAAAGGGCGGATAGTTGGGGTCAATGCCGTTTACATAACTTTTTTGGGCAAAAGCGGGCACGACGGCCAGCAGAGATGCCAGCAGGGCGCAGACAAAAAATTTCTTCATGTTCATTTTCCCCCTCAGAAAAAAAGACAACAGGCAAGAGTCTCGGGCGCACGCACGCTGGCCCGTTTCCCGGCAAAACAGGGATTGTTTCTACCAGAAGCGCGCAACCGACGCAAGGGCGCTTTCGCCGGGGGCTTGCCCCGGCGCGGGCTTCGTCTGCGGCAACGCCAGTGTGGAGACGCTTGTGCTCCGTCTCGGGGAAGGTTATAAAAAAAACTGGCTACCCTGTATCAATCCGTTTTTTATTATCCCCGGAACCGGGGCGGATGTCACCTGTGGTTTGCAACAGCCCTTCATCCCTGTATGCTCAGGTCTGCCATGTCCCAGTATCCTTCCGCCATCTGCCTGTTGCTGCGGCTCGGCCTGCCGCCGCAGAAAGTCGTGCTCGTACTGTCCGATCTTCTGGCTCTGCTGGGGACAGCCATCGCGGTTTTTCTGTTGCGCGCGGCTTTTGGGGATCTTGATCCCATTCTCTACCGATGGGTGATGCCCCTTTTATTGCTGGGGCCGGTGCTCGGCGCGAGTCTGGGCCTGTACCAGAGCATCAGTCTGCCGCCACAGCGCGAACTGAAGGCCCTTTTTCTCTTGACCAGCCTGATGTATGGTCTGATTCTGGCGGTGCTCTTTCTGGGGAAAACCGGGGATATGTATTCGCGCCTAGTCATTCTGGGCAGCTGGGCCTCCACGGCGTTCACCCTGCCTATTCTGCGCGGCGTCTGCCGTCGCCGTTTTTCCCGGAAACGCTGGTGGGGCACGCCCCTGATTATTTTGGACCGCAGCGATATGGGACGCGACCTCTGGCACTATCTCCGTCGCCATCCGGAGCGCGGCCTGACGCCGGTGGAAATCTTCGACCTGCCTGAGGATGGACCGCGCGTGCGGGAACTGCTGGCCAGCGGCGCGCGGCGGTGGCCCAATGCCATGGCCCTGATTCTGCAAGGGATAGGGCAGGGCCAGACCTTGGATTACATTACGGAAGTCAGCCGCTATTTCAGCACGGTGTTGCTGGTGCCTTCTTTCAACGACGGCTTCAAGGTGCACTGGCTGACGCCGCGTGATCTGGGTAACGTGGTGGGACTGCTCCTGCGCCAGAACCTGCACGACAAGCGCCGTTTGGGAATGAAGCGTTGCATTGATCTCTTTCTCTGCCTGTTGATTCTGCCGGTGCTGTTGCCGTTGGGACTGTTTCTGGGCATGCTGATCCGGCTGGACAGTCCGGGTCCGATCCTCTACCGGCAACGACGTATCGGCCAAGGCGGCTGGACGCTGTATATTTACAAATTCAGGACAATGGCGACCAATGCCGACGCCGCGCTTGAAGACTGGCTGGCGCGCGACCCGGCCCTGCGCGAAGAGTGGGAACGTGCCCATAAGCTCAAGCATGACCCGCGTGTTACCCGTATGGGGGCTTTTTTGCGTAAGACCAGCCTGGACGAACTGCCGCAACTCATCAATGTGGTCATGGGTGGCATGAGCTTGGTGGGGCCGCGCCCCATTGTGCCCGAAGAAATCGAGAAATACGGCGAAGTCTATGGCGAATACTGCCGAGTCAAGCCCGGCATCACCGGACTGTGGCAGATTTCCGGGCGCAACGACACCAGCTATGAAGAACGGGTGGCCTATGACCACTATTATATCAACAACTGGTCGGTCTGGATGGATCTGTGGATTCTGGGCAGAACCGTGCCTGTGGTGCTTTCCGGCTATGGGGCCTACTGAATTTTCGGTATAGGGCTTTGCTTTGCGCCGTCCGCGCCAGTTCCACTTGGCACGCGAATTCCTGTCTGAAGCATTCTTCGCCGAAATTTTCAGCATGGAGACGCAGCGCCTGCGGGTCAAAAAACTTGTTTCCGGCGTCCGAACTCAAAAATGGCGGGGCTTCCTTGCCTCTACATGTTGTTTCGCGAAAAAGATGCCGGTAATGCCGTCTCGTACTGTTTCCGTGCCTCCCGCCCAGAACGTAGGCCACACAGGAACACCCGAAGCCGCCGCTTCCAGAGGAACGATGCCGATCCTCCTCGCCCGGGAAAAGGAGAGCCCGGCTGTGCGCCAGCAGATCTGCCACAGCCACGCCGTTCTGTCGATTCAGAAAGCGGATACACTTGGGCACGGTGCGTGAATTGGCGACAAAATGATCCATGCGGAATGAACTGGCCAGATCCCAGCGCCGCAGATCCAGCAGCAAGAGGCGCATGCACAGACGAGGCAGAGGCCCGGCGAAGCCATGTACTCGGGCCAAGTGTCCCGGATGTAGCGCATGGGCGTATGGCAGTAGCAGATATGCAGGCTGTCCGCCCCCTAGGTAATCACGCCCTTGGCCGGGCCGGACTCGCTGAAAATGTCAGCTCGTAGTCCGCAAGATCGATCTGCTCCAGCGCCAGCGGTATAAGCGGGAGGTAGCGTTGGTAGTGCTTTTTGCTGCCGGGCAGACGGTGGATGAAAGTGGTTTTAATAGATGATGGCGATGACCGGAGAAATGGCCACCTAGTCCAGAACATGCGTGAAAATGTCGGCCTGGGGTACATGCGGCGGAGCGCTTCCAGCACCCATTCTCCGCCAGTCATGTCGACAATGGACAAGGGCCACGCGCATGTCAGATGCCCGGCCTGTCGCCGATGGCTGCGGTAATCTGGGCCTCGGCGGCCAGCTGGCCGTCCGCGAAGGCACAGGCTTCCATCTTGCAGAGTTTGAGCTTCACACGCATATTGGAGCATTCCAGATCCAGACGGTCGCCGGGAACCACTTGGCGACGGAATTTTACGCCGTCCAGACCAGTGAAGAGAAAGAGCTTGTCCGTGAGGTCGTCCATGCCCGCTGCGGCCAGCAGAGCGCCGGTTTGAGCCAAGGCCTCCAGAATCAGCACGCCGGGCATGATCGGCACGCCGGGAAAGTGCCCTTGGAAAAATGGCTCGTTGACACTGACGTTTTTGTAGGCCTTGATATGTGAACCCGGTACGCATTCCACCACCCGGTCCACCAGAAGAAAAGGATAGCGGTGGGGCAGAATACTCAGAATGCTTTGGATGTCCATGCGCTGGCTCTTGTGTGCGGTATCCTGCATATGTTCTCCCTGGCGCGTCCGGGGCACCCGTGAAATGGTAGAAAAAGGGGGCTGTCCTGGCCCAGGGTTAGCGTCCCGCCCGCCTAAGCCAGTAAATCAACCAACCGTGTCAGCGGTTGGCTGTGGTCGTTTCCATTGAAGCGCCACTCACACTCCTTCAGGGACCAGTGGAAGTGATCCGGCCTGATTCCGTTGCATCGGCGCGGGCGCCTCCCGGCATGGTTCCAAAAGTTTTCTATCCCATTGATATAATTGCCTTGTAATGCAAAACCCCTGAGTGACTCATGCGATGATGAAACGCGCCGACATCTGATGCATTGCATGCCGTGAATGTATCTGTGT
>APFI01000032.1 GCA_000403945.1 Desulfovibrio sp. Dsv1 | reverse complement strand
CTCAGGTTTTTTGCCTTGCAGGGCAATCATGTCAACGGGATGGAAAATTTTTGGAACCATGCTGGGATGCGCCCGCGCCGATGCAACGGAATCAGGCCGGATCACTTCCACTGGTTCCTGAAGGAGTGTGAGTGGCGCTTCAATGGATGCGACCACAACCAACCGCTGACACGGTTGCGTTACTGGCTTAGGCGGGCTGGACGCTAACCCTGACCAGGACAGCCTCAAAGTTTTCCAATCGGGAACGGTTACTGTGACTATCCGGCAAAACCAGCCTGCTGCGCGCTGCCTGCGTCAGTTCTCGCCCGTCGCGCTTGCCAAAGTATCCAAAGGAGGCTATATATGTTATCCCGGTCTGATATTCCCTTCAGACGGGGTAAAAAATTACGCGGCGGTAAAGGTCAGGCCCCGCCGGTCATTCCGGCGACAGGGCCGCTGGAAGCCAGGTCCGGCCGACTGCGACGAGGTTCTGTCATGAAAAAAGGCATCCATCCCAAAGTGTTCAAAGCCACCATCACCTGCGCCTGCGGCCATGAAGAGCAAGTGCTCTCCACCAAGGGCGAACAGATCCATGTGGAAGTCTGCTCCGTCTGCCATCCCTTTTTCACCGGCAAGCAGCGCTTTTTGGATACGGCTGGCCGCATTGACCGCTTCCGTAAGAAGTACGCCAAGTTTGAACAGAAGTAAGCGTAACCAGACCGGACGCACGCGCTTGGCGCCGCCGGGTCTCGTGTCCGGGCTGCTGGCTCTTTTGCCCTGTATGACGGCCGATTGCCCCGCTGTGGGCGGTCAGGCCGTCATGGAGGGTGTGATGATGCGCAACGGGGATACCTATGGGCTGGCCGTGCGCCGTACGGACGGCGTCATCCGCGCCCAGCGCCTGCCCTGGTTCTCCCTGACCCGCAGTGCCTGGCTCAAAAAGCCTTTTGTCCGGGGCTTTCCGATTCTGCTGGAAACCCTGATCAACGGCATCCAGGCTCTAAACCGTTCGGTGGAAGCCGCAGTCCAGAGCGAGGAGGAAGAGCTTTCGGGCTGGCATCTGGCCCTGAGCTTGGGGCTGGCTCTGGTCATGGCCATCGCGCTTTTTGTGGTGGCCCCGCATCTGCTCTCGCTGGTCATGCTCTGGCTGCACTTGGGCGGCGACGTGGAAGGCCTGTCCTTCCACCTCTGGGACGGCTTTTTCAAGTGCTGCATTTTCATGGGCTATATCCGGATGATTTCCTATGTGCCGGATATCCGTCGCGTGTTCCAGTACCACGGGGCCGAGCACAAGACCATTCACGCCTTTGAGGCCGGGGGCGAGGTCAGCGCGGCCAGCGCCGCCGGCATGAGTCGTTTGCACCCGCGTTGCGGTACCACCTTCCTCCTGTTCGTGATCTGCATTTCGATTATTCTGCATGCGGTGCTGGTGCCCCTGCTGCTGATGATCCACACCCCGCAGGGCATAGTGCCCAAGCATGCCCTGACCATTTCCTTCAAGCTCCTGCTCATGGCGCCCATCAGCGCCTTGGCCTATGAACTGATCCGCTACGCGGCGCGCCTGCCCGACGGTTTCTGGGCCACACTGCTACGCGCGCCGGGTCTGACCCTGCAACGTCTGACCACCTACGAGCCGGATGAAGCTCAGCTGGACGTGGCCGTCGTGGCCCTGCGAGAGGCTCTGGGGCCGGACGCCGGGGCCGGGATACGCACTGCGCCGTATTCGGAAGGCTGACCTTTTCTCAACCCGCCGGGATCGTGCGGACTGTTCCCGCGCGAGCGGCAGCGTCTGTGACTGCCCGTTTTTTCATTTTTTGCGCGGCTTGTGTGCTGGAGATCGTATATGTTCGCCAAACTGGAAGGCCTTGAAAAGAAATACATGGAGCTGGAAGAGGCTCTGGCCCAGCCCGACGTGTTCAACGATCAGGACCACTACCGCAAACTGACCAAGGCGCATGCCGACCTGCGCGAAATTGTGGAGCTGTTCCGCACCCACCGGACCTTGCAGCAGGAACTGGCCGAAAACAAGCAGATGCTGCATGACGAGGATCCGGGCATTCGGGAGATGGCCCATGAGGAGATCCGCCGGGCCGAGAGCGAGTTGCCCCGGGTTGAGCAGGCCCTCAAGGTGGCTCTGCTGCCCACGGACCCGCTGGACGAAAAGAATACCATTCTTGAAATCCGGGCCGGCACCGGCGGCGAGGAGGCGGCTTTGTTCGCGGCGAACCTTTTCCGCATGTATACCCGCTATGCCGAACTTCAGGGCTGGAAAACGGAAATCATGAGCGAGTCGCCGTCCGAGTCGGGCGGCTACAAGGAAGTCATCTGCCTGATTTCCGGCGAACGGGTCTACAGCCGCCTCAAATTCGAGGCGGGCACCCACCGTGTGCAGCGCGTGCCCACCACTGAAACGCAGGGCCGTATCCACACTTCGGCGGCCACTGTGGCCGTGATGCCCGAAGCCGAGGAAGTGGACGTGGAGATCCGGCCCGAAGATCTGCGCATTGATATTTATCGCGCTTCCGGCGCGGGGGGGCAGCACGTCAACAAGACGGAATCCGCCGTGCGCATTACGCATCTGCCCACCAATACCGTAGTCACCTGCCAGGACGAGCGATCCCAGCACAAAAACAAGGCTCGGGCCATGAAAGTACTGGCCTCGCGCATTCTGGCCGCCGAGCGCGAACGCCAGAATGCGGAGCTTTCCGCCGACCGCAAGGCCCAGGTGGGCTCGGGCGACCGCTCCGAACGCATTCGCACCTACAATTTTCCGCAGGGTCGTTGCACAGATCACCGCATCAACCTGACCCTGTATTCTCTGGACCGGATCATGGAAGGCGAACTGACACCGCTGTTTGACGCCCTGTCCACGGCGGCGCAGACCAAGGCGCTCAAGACCCAGGCCGACGATATGGCTTCGTAGCGGGATCGGCCTGAAAAAGCGTATTTCCGGCGATTATGTCGCCGGGCGGCGCTGGGCAGTCGTCCCGCAGCAGCGTTTTCAGCACTTCCATGAGCTTGTCGTTTAACATGGTGCAGACCAAAACTGGAGACTTCTGGTAAACCATCCCCAGGAGGGAGGCATGA